>SYMW01000251.1 GCA_005805305.1 Verrucomicrobiales bacterium | reverse complement strand
TGAATTTGGCTGGCAGCCCGGAGCGCGGTTGTGTGCGAAGCACCAGCCGCAGCAGGTTTGGCGTGATAGCGAGCCTGAGATGCTGCTGCGACTGGCTTTCAGCACAGTCGCGCTCCACCGACAACTCGCGGATGCACCACCCTTGGCCGTAACGCCCGTTTCGGAGTATTCCCTCGCCGCCAGATGTCCAGCGGACCTAGACGTTGATCCGTCGTTCACCAAGATCACAAACAGCAGCATCGCGCCAGATCGCGCCTCTGTGGGAATGGGCTGGCTTCTTGCTCCGGAGATCCGGCTGGGGCGGGGTTCGTTCGTTCGGATCGTGGTTTGCATTTGATTTGATAAGGCACCGTGAATCCCTCAACGTTCTGTCTGCTCGGGGCAAAATTGGTATGATTGGTGAAACGTTAACCCATTACCGCATCCTATCTCAGATTGGATCTGGCGGCATGGGAGCTGTCTATCGGGCGGAGGATCTCAAACTCCATCGCGAGGTGGCGCTCAAACTTCTGCCTGGGGAAATTGGAGGCAATTCCGAGCGATTCGAACGATTTCAAAGGGAGGCCCGAGCCGTCGCCGCCCTGAGTCATCCCAACATCGTCACGCTGTTTTCCGTCGAGGAGGACGCTGGCCGCCACTTCATCACCATGGAGTTGGTGAAGGGGCAGCCCCTGAATGCCACGATCCCCAAGGGCGGCTACGGGATTAAGGAATTTTTCAACCTCGCCATTCCCCTTGCCGATGCCGTGGCGACCGCGCACGAAAGAGGCATCACCCATCGCGACTTGAAACCGGCCAATGTCATGGTCGACTTAGCCGGCCGCGTGAAAGTGATCGACTTTGGTTTAGCCAAGGCGACAGCGGAAGGATTAAGTTCCAGCCATGCGGAAGCTCCAACGGTGCTCGCAACCGCGCAGGGCAGGATTATGGGGACACCGGCCTACATGTCGCCTGAGCAGGTCGAAGGTCAACCCGTGGATCATCGGGCGGACATCTTTGCGCTAGGCATCCTCTTTCACGAGATGCTGTCCGGGGAACGTCCGTTCAAGGGGGACTCCCACATCTCGGTGATGTCCGCGATACTAAAGGAGGAGCCATCTTTTGTCTCAGGTGTTCGGTCCGAAATCCCTCTGGAAATATCGCGATTGATTCGACGGTGCCTGAAAAAGCCCGTCAACGACCGCCCTCAATCGGCCCTCGAAGTCCGCAACGAACTCAAGGAACTAGAACGGCAGTTTCTTTCTGGGACACTGTCTTCCATCAACCAGAATCAAGACAAACCGAAGACCGGACTTTCCCCCGTCCTGATCAAACTCGCAGCCGCCGCCGCTCTGCTGGCTGGCATCATTGGAATTTGGACAGCGAAGCCGCAACGGGAAGAAGAGGCCGTCGCCTTCGACGCGCTGAAAGTCCCCGTGACGGCTCCACGGGCTCCTGCTGGCATCCCCCGCATCACTCGCCTCACCACAACCGACCGTTTGGAAGCCATGCCCACGTGGTCTCCAGACGGGAAAAACATTGCCTTTGTGTCGACGGTTAAGAATTTCAAGCAGATTTTCATCCGCGAAGTGGGCAGTTCGGTGGCGAGCCAACTCACCGAGGGGCAGTACGATCATATCCACCCCGCCTGGGGACCAGGCACCAATACCATGTTCTACGCCAGGAGCGCCAGGGAAGGGGTGGGCATTGGCTTGGGCGACAGCCAAGGGGGCAGTTATACTCTGTTTTCAGCCAATATCGTCCGCCACAACTTGGGGACAGGCGACACTTCGGTGGTGGTGGATGAGGCCGCCTACCCCACCGTGGCGCCTGGGGGCATGGACCTGTTTTTTATCCACAAATTTCGAATCTACAAAAGCGATCTCAACGGCGGCCATGTGGTCCAGCTGAGCGAGGATAATAACGACGCCATGGCCCACACTGAACCGAAGGTTTTCGCTGATGGCAGCAAAGTCGTTTTCAGGCGCTACAACGTCAGCGAACAGGTGCACCACATCGCCATCGTCACGACCAGCCGGCAAATGACTTTGGTGCGGACCAACGGCTACAATCTATATCCCGCATGGCATCCCTCGGGGAGCTACATCTATTTCTCCAATTACGGCGGTTCCGGGATGAATATTTGGCGGCAACCAGTGAAAAAGAACAACACTGCACTGGGTGGCCCTGAGCCCGTCACAGTGGGCGGCGGGGAGGATCTCGAACCCGCATTTTCACCTGACGGCAGCCGGATGCTATTCAGTATTTCAAGTCAAAATGCTGACATTTATCGTGTTTCAATCGATCCGGCCACCGGCAAGACCAACGGGCCGCCGGCTGAGCCGATGCCGTTCAACTCCAACCGAGAAGACAGCCGGGCTTCTTGGGCGCCCAGCACGGAGCAACCGATGATCGCGTTCAATTCGGATCGGGAAGGGGATATGAACCTCTATATCTGGAGGGAAAAGGACAGCAGCCTGACCAAGGTCACTTCCGGCCCGGGGGGCGATTTTCAAGCCACATGGTCTCCTGATCTCCAACACATCGCTTTTTTCTCCTCCCGGCACGGGAACGCGGAGGTTTATGTCGTCAGCACGAACGCGAACAGCCAGCCGGTCAGGTTGACCCACAGCCGCGGGCTTGACTTCAACCCGTTTTTTTCTCCCGACGGCAAGCAGATCGTTTTCGCCTCCGAACGAGACGGGAAAGCGGAATTGTACGTGATGAATGCCGACGGGACCCAACAACGACGCCTCCTCAGAGATGCCAGCTATGGTCATTTCATTCAATGGTACGACAAGGATTCGTTGTTCAACATCGTGAAAGTCGAGGGTGAACGTAACTACTATCGGATTTTTGTCGCCGACGGACGCCTCGAAAAGGTGAACACCCTGAACCCTGTTCCAGGCATCGGAGGCCACGGTTCATTCTCGCCTGATCGCAAACACTTTATGGATCTGGATTGGCCGCACGCGCGGATTTGGGTGATCTCGACAACTTCGAATGAGGGGCAAGCGGTCTATCAGAAATCCCACTCGGCCGCGACGATCGATTACCCGTGGTGGTCCCCCGACGGGCGCTGGGCCACGTTCGACTTCTCCATGCCGCGCCACAGCGAGCTGTTCCTGGCGGAATGGAAAGAGATCAAAGCGCGTTGACGCGCCATCCTCTGGGCAATGGCCATTTAACCTCAAAAAAACGGCGGTTGAACATCGTGGAGATTTGCAGAAGCCTGGATGAGATAGGCTTGACGAAGAGGCAGGCATATCCCTCGTGGATCTTGGTGAGTGATTCGGAAAAAACTTTATCGCCAGGATCCTGCGAAGATTCGCCTTGGGCAACTGCCGTTTTAAGGTTTAAGATTCAAGCGCCCAAGGCCGCTCGAATTCTCTCGACCAGCCCGTTGTCGCTGTCGCCTGATCCTTTCAAGTTAAAAACGCTCGCAGCCAGGTATCGGTCACGCGCGGCGGGCGCCATGACTTGGCAATCTTCCCAGACGGCTGAGGTGAATTTGTAGTCGTGCGAATCGCGGCCTTTCAGGAAAGTCTGGCGCCGTCCGGCATCGATGAGCGGCTTGGGATCTCCATGCGCCTGCAAGTAGGCCAGCACTTTGCGAGCCGCCAATAAACGGTCGCGGCTGATGGTATCGAAGACATCCTCCAACGTGATGCCCTCGCCAGCCTTCATTTCCAAGGGCGCCATCCGATCGATGTGGAGCCCTTTATCCTGGCTCTTGCCCCGGAAGAGGGGCAAGAACGCCGCATTTTGGAGAAGCAGGAGCCTTCGGGTCTCATCATCGCGAGTGTGCTGCCATGCATAGTGCGCCGCATTCGTAAATGTGGCGGCGTGGAGGGAAAGGATCCCCGGCGCGCGCATCAGCAATTCTCCGGCTCCGGTGAAAAGCGCGTCAAAAATCGACCGGGGCGACACCCCTCGATTCAACAGCCCCACGGTCGTCTCGCTCGTGTCCACGGCTGATCCATCCCGGATCGCCCTGAGGAGCTCGGCCGCGGCGTCGGAATCTCGCTTGCCATCGAGCCATCCGGATCGAATGGATTTTTCGAGCTCCTTATTGCGCCGAAACGGACGATCGGGCGGCAAATCCGCTTTCGAAGGGTTGGCCTTTTCGCCGTCACGATCCAAAATCGCATACACAACCGATCGAAGAACTGGTTCCGCATGGTGCCATCCGATGACTTCCAACGTGCGAAAGCTGTTCGCCACATAGATCTCCTTGTGCCCGATTTCGCGAAAATCCCTGACCCCGTAGCGGGCCAGCACCTCGAAGATCTCGTGAGCTCCGGTGGTTCGAACCATGCCGACGATGGCGGCGTCGGCCGCCGCTTCGTCCCAGGCATCCAACGCTTGAATCAAGGCCTGCCGAGCCTTGTGGCCCGGAGGCACTGCCGGCTCATCCACAGGTCCCAGCGTCCAGTCCCCTTCCCGGACATCGGCGGCTTGCGAAGATTTGAATTGGTCCAACGCCCAGAAAATCGGCAGCCCCCGATCCTTGTCGGGAGATGACAAACTTGCCAGGTGCGCCGAGTTCACGACGAGCACGGCGTGAAATTTGAAACCGACGGGCCGTGGTTGAATGTTGCGAACCCCCGCCAGCAACAACGCCGCCAATAAATCCCGATAGCTCAAGCCTCGCTTGACCCGCGCCGCGGTCTCCTCAATGAGCCGCTCGCGCGGAGTTTCCTCAAGAAATCGGACGAGCGGTTCGATGCCGGCATCCAACCGCACCCGGCGCGGATCCAACACCGCCTCGCCGGCCGAGACGGACGGCAATCGGGATAAAAAACCAAAGCCACCCATGGCGCCCATCGCTCCGGCGGAGGCGGCCGTTTTGAGAAAACTGCGACGTTTCATAAAGAAAAACTGCTCAATTTAATTTTAAGGCAAAGCCGTGATGGAATAAACGCCAAACCAGCGCTGGCTGGCCGAGGCGGAGGCGCGAACTTCGAATAGCACGGGCTCGCCCATTGAAACCCGGGAGGGGTGAAGCTCGATTTCCAACAGGCCATTGCTGTCCTCGTCGTTGCGCTGCATGATGGTGTAGCGCACTCGAACCGATCCATCGCGCGATTCCCAAGCCTTGTCGCTCAAAGCGACGTCGAATTCCACACCCGGTTTGCCGTTGACGCGGAGCTCGAATGTTCCAGCAGGCTGTGACCGAAACCCCATCGCGCTCGCAAGCCTAAATCGGAAGGCTCCGTTCACGAGATCGTCGGCGCGAACTTTTGGGGTTCGCCAAGAAATCACTGACCGGCCGTCCGTTTGCCGACAAAAATGCATGGGAAAACGGCCCAGCCAGCTCGGGTAGGGAAGCAGCTCGGCTCCACCAAGAACGGCCGCCACTCCTGGAGATCCGCTGGCAAAGTACCGCTCCAGCGCCGCGCTCGCTTTCTCGGGCGGCGGTGTTCCAAATGGCTCCGGTTCCGCGCGAAGATACTCCAGCAAATCGGCCATGGCCTGCAAATCCATCCCTTGCTCCAGTCCCTCCGGCATCAACGAAATGCCACTCGGCTCGAGCCGTTTCAACTGCGACTTCGGCAGCACCATCCGCTCGTTGTCCGCCGTGGTCAGTGTCACGCTGGCCCCCGTTTCTTCCGCGAGCAAACCGCTCAGCGCTCTTCCATCGCCGGTCTCAACGAAGTAACTCAAATAACGAGTGTCGATCGCGGCGTTTGGATCCAGGATAGAGTGAAGCAAAAAGCGCTTGGAGCGATCCGTGAGTTGCGTGATGTCGGGCCCAACGACGTGCCCTTGTCCCCGGTATTTGTGGCAGGCGGCGCATAATTTACCAAACACGGCCGCGCCAGACGCCTGATTGCCAGTCAAATCCAGGCAACCCTGGAAGCGGGCCATGAGCTCCGCACGGCTCGTGGCCGATGGAGTCTGAAAGATCTCCGAAGCCAACGCGCGCGCATTCGGATCACCCTGGCTGAGGAGGATTCCGCGGTTCAAGGCCGAAATCTCGGCAGGATGAATCACACCTTCTTTCAACGCTTGAATCAACTTTAAAGACCACTCCGGCCTCCGCATCGCAAGGTTGATGGCGGGTGTCCGCACGCCAGGTGTCAACCGGGACCAAAGCGATCCCAGTACCTCCACTAAACGGGGTGGACGGGCTTGCTCCAGCACATCAAAACAAACCCCCAACGCTTCGGGCGAAAGGCTCCGCCCCTCCGAATCCGTGCCCTCCAAGAGGCGAAGAACAACAGCGGTGTCGAGTTCGCCGTGCTGTCGCGACCAACCCAACAGGCGCACTTCGTCGGGACGGATTCCGCTTCGATTCTCCAACGCCGCTTTTGAAAGATTTCCACGAAGCTCCTCCAAGAAACGATCAAATCTCAAAACTTTCGACCGAGGATCGACCGGTTCCGCCCCGGGAGGAGGCGGCTCCGCCAGGGCCTCAAGGCCTGTGCCCCGCTCCCGCAACGCCTCAAGCACCGCCTGCCAGGCCGCGCTCTGTTGAAGGGTCAGGGAACCCGCGTCGGGCACCGACAGCGATGCGAACACCCGCCTGATCCCGTCCTCGCCCGAAGAACCGATAGCGGTTTTCAACAAGCCTTGGATCAAGCTCAAAGGCGCGTTGGTTCGCATCATCAAGCTGCCCGCCAATTCGGCCGCATGGGTCCTGCACGAACTCAACACCGCCGCCCCAATGAGGGGATCTTCACCACCAGCCTCGCAGAGAAATGAAAGCGCTTCCCGCTTGGAAGGTCCCGCGCACTCCCCCAAAGCAAAGGCGGCGGCGAGCCGAACCGAAGCGCTTTCGTCCCGGGCGAGAGATGCCACCGCCAATTCAACAATATCCACGTCGATTTGAGGGCTCCCACGCCGCTCGATCAACCATCGCTCTCCCGCTGCGGCAACCGCGCCGCGAACGCGAGGGTCCGGATCTTTCGCGGCTTCGGCGATCAGCGGGGCTCGTAATTTTCCAAAGTCCGCAAGCACGCTCAAGGCCTGCGCCCTCGCTCCGGGATGCCGGGACCTCAGGACGAGCTTCTCAATCGGCTCGACCGGCGCCGCGGAGCGGGACAACAGCTCGATGTGGACCCGGTCCCGCTCCGTGCCGTTGGAAACATCCAACGCGTCCACCAACGCTTCCCTGCCTAACTTGAGGAGGTTCGGGATGCTTCTCCCTCGAGTTCCGCGGGGGAGCAGACGATACAGGCGCCCCTTGTCCTCGCCCGCTCGAAGGTTCAAATCATCCAAGCGATCGGCCGTGATCCATCGAGGATGCTCCACCACGAAGCGGTACATGTCCACCACCCAAAGCGCCCCATCCGGACCCGTTCGAACCTGCACGGGACGGAACCAATTGTCACGTGAGGTGAGGAACTCCATCCGCAACTCATCGCCCGCCTGGACGGCCTTCAAAGTCGACCCCTCGGGTTCGATGCGCAACCTCCTCACAAGGTTGTGCACGGGCTCGCAAAGAAAGGCGTCGCCCTGAAACGGCGATCCCCCGAGATCCTCCCGGTAAAGTCCAAGGCCGCAGACGGAAGTCGCGCGGCTGGCGTGGCTCGGATCGTTAAACCGCGTCAACATGCGGCTCGACGGATGCAGTTTATTGACGTCCGGTCCGCGGGCGATGGCCTGGCTGACCGGTGGATAGGCGACGAGCGGATTGCGCCGGATGGCGGCATCCGGCAACGGATAAAACTTCAACAAGGTGCTGTTGTCGCACCCGAACCAGTTGCCGAAGTCATCTCGGACCAAGCCCTGCTGGGTGAGCCCGGAAACGGTTTCGAAAGCGCCGTTCATTTTAAACCGAAAATCCCGGCCCTGGATCGACACGGGCGCCCCTGGCATTCGCGCGCTCGAAATTGATCCGCCTATCAATCCGTTGGCGCCATGAATCCATCCGTCCAACCCCAGGGACAGGCTGTTCACGCGCGCCTGGTAGTTGTCCGTGGCGAAGCCGCTGAACAACTTCTCCACCTTGTCGGCGCGACCGTCTCCGTCAGTGTCCTCGGCGTAGAGCACATCCGGCGCGGCGCAGATCAATGCTCCCTTGCGCCAACACAGGATGCCGGTGGGAAAAGGCAATCCCTCAAGGAACGTTGAGGCTCGGTCGTAAACTCCATCGCCCTCCAAATCCTCCAAGACCCGGACACGGCCGCCAGGCTTCCAATTCGAGTCCATCCCCTGGGGAAAGTCCCGCATTTCCACCACCCAAAGCTTGCCATCCGCGCTCCAATCGATCGCCACGGGATCGACCACCAACGGTTCCGCGGCCGCGAGCCGAATCGTCCACCCCGGCCTGGGACGCATCGACTCCAAGGCAGCTTCCGGAGACTTGGGGTCTGGAAACTCCGCTTTCTTTGGGTCCGCATGAAAGGATCCCGGCACCATCCCTTTCACCGTGTTCACGATCAGATCCTCGACTTCCGGCGAGAGCTGGGCGGGCCGTCCGTAATACCAAAGCGATTCCACCGCCTCATACCCCCCTTCACTGAGAATGCGCTTGGAGGGAATATAACACGGCACGTCGTTGGCATAGGCGGTGATCCAGATCCGTTCCGCATCCAGTTCCTGCTTCAGCCGGAGCGCATAATCCACGACGACCTCCCCCGCCAAGAACACCATCGCGAGCTGGTCGCCAAAGCTCCAGCTTTGCACCACATAAGGCAGCGTGGCGGGAAGCACCTCGCCTTGACCCAAACGCGCCAGGTACTGCTGGGCATGATAGCCCACGATGCCCGGTTGCTGGGCTCGCGCCTCCCATTCCGGCCGAGTGAAATGCTTTTGAAACGGCAGTTCAATGGTCTTGAGCACGCACGCCGGAGCGGCCTTGATCTCGACCCCTTTTCTTTCTATCAAATGGGCCACTTGCGCGGCGAGCGATTGGCCGTGCTTCTGGGCCCAGCCCAGCCCGGCATCCGGACCACCGCGCGGCGCGGGATTCGAATCCGCGCCACACCCGATGCTCACCAAAGCCAACGCGCCAGGGATCTGTTTCTCGAGTTCTTCCTGGGCGAAACCGGACCAATCGCCGGCGGTCTTATTGATGTCCGACCCCATGGTCGTGCAATGGCACGCGTAGTTCGCAACCACGGCGCGAACCTTCGCCTCCAGGTCTCGAACAACCAGGACAGGGAGACTGTGATCGACCGGGCCGCCGACGGTGCGCCGATTGCCCGCGAACCCGGCGCTCCCTTCCGTCCAAGCTAGCCGCGAGGGTTTCCGCGCCGAGAGAGCGTCCAGCGCCGCCTGCTCCATCGCGTCGGTCACCTCACGCGTGTAGCGCTCGATGGTAGCCATCTGCTCCGGGGGGATCGGTTGCGCGAAAATGTTAGGCGCAAACCCCACGATGCATGGCGCCGCATGCGTGTGCGACGACGCCACGGCGAACCGCTCGCGCGCCAGCCCGGCTTTTCGCAGCAGCCGACCCGCGACTTCCTGGGTCACGTTCGCGCACACGCCACAGTTATCGACCGTGATCAACACCGTTGCATCCTTGCCCGCGCCCAGGGCGATCGCCTTCACCCAAAGCTTCTGCAACACGCCATCGGACTCGGACTTTCGAGCCGCGTACCCCGTGAGCCGGATCGGATACCCTGGAGTGATGTCGACCCGGGCCACCCCCACCGGAATGGGTTCGGCGGCACGAATCGTCCCCAGGGGCGACAGCAGAATGGCCGAAAGAACGACGAGGCTCCTCATCAACCCTGGGAAGACCGCGAACCTCGACGCCCCAAGAGCCCGATGCCAAGAAAGAGAAGCGTGGGAGATCATGAAAAGCATCGTGCGCCGATGCCGACGATTGTCAAGAATGCGGGCCAGCCACTGCGCGTCTCTCAGCCGCGACTAAGCACTGCTCGGCAGGGCTGCTCGGCAGCGCCACCCTGCCTTCTGCTGAATGGTCACGGCCCGGACTGTGGTCCCCGGGTTGCCATCGCGTTCATTCCGAATGAGGCGCCTGAAGCCAGCCCCAACGCCCTCCGCAGCCGGCCGTCATCGGCCGCATTCGTTCTTGCGGAGAGGAGGGAGTTTGCAACAAATTGGAAGAAATATTTTCCATGCGCGATTTGATTTCAAAATCGGCCACGCTGCTTGAGGCGCTGCCTTACATCCAACGCTTCAACCACGCCACGTTTGTCGTCAAATACGGCGGCAGTTTCATGGACTCAACAGATCCGTCCGTGCGCTACAGCGTGGCGCGGGACATCGTTTTCTTGGAAGCCGTGGAGATCAACCCGGTGGTCGTGCACGGGGGCGGCAAGGCCATCTCGAGAGCGATGGAAACCGCCGGTCTGACGCCGCGTTTTGTCCAAGGCCAGCGCGTCACCGACGAAGCTTCCGTCGAAGTCGTCGAGGAAGTCCTCTCCCGTCAAATCAACCCCGAGGTGGTCCAGGCGATCAACGAACTGGGAGGACTGGCGCGGGGATTCGCCGGGAGCGACATTTTCAAGTGCCGAAAGCTTTGGCTCGACGGGCCCGGGGGAGAAAAGATTGACGTTGGCCAAGTGGGTGAAGTCATCGGGGTCGACACGGCACCCTTGCTCGAGTGCATCGCGGCGGGGCTCATTCCGGTCATCAGCCCGACCGCGCGGGACGAGCAAGGACGCCTCTATAACTGCAATGCGGATGTCGCGGCCGCCCAGACCGCCATCGCGCTCAAAGCCCGGCGGCTCGTGTTCATGAGCGATGTGCCGGGGCTGCTGCGGGATCTAAAAGACCCGGGTTCGATCATTTCGCATCTCGAAATCGGCGAAATGGACGCCCTGAAGAAAGCGGGCGTCGTGGACAAGGGCATGATCCCAAAAGTGGACAGCGCCGCGGCCGCGATCCGGGCTGGCGTCGCCAAGGTCTCGTTCGTTGACGGACGGATCCCGCATGCCGTGCTGCTTGAAATATTCACCGATGCGGGAGTTGGAACCGAGATTGTTCCTTGACCCCCGGCCATCTCTCAAACGCTTATGAGCACCCAACCTGAAACTCAGCGGGAATTCCTGAAAACAATCGGGCGCGGCTTGGGACTCGGCGCGGCTCTTCGAAGCGCGCCCGCGCTCATCGCACAAACCCCAGGAGACCGTCCGCAGCGCTCGGGTCAAATCACAGTCCTGAATCCGAGGGACCGCATTCCAGTAGGGTTGATCATCGACGATTCCTCTTGCTTGGTGAACGTGAACCACTTCGCGGTGCCGCAGTTCGCCGAGGCTTGGGGAGGGAAACCTTACACGCACAATTGGCGCGATTGGCCGCGGGAAATCCCGGACGCCTTTGTCAGGAGATTTGGCGAGTGGTGCGCCGAACATGGCGTCAAAGGCAAATACAGCATCGTCCCTTACCCCGCTTGCGTCGGCCGGTTGGATCGGGGACTGCCGGGCTGGTCTCAAAGAGAGCTGAGGGAAAGCCTGGATCTGGTCCGCACCGTGATGATGCCCAACTGGGACATTCATCCTGAAATGGTCACCCACACCCGGGTGATCGATATCAAGACCGGCCATCCTTACGAGGATCACTCGCTCAAATTCATGGAGAACTGGGAGTGGACCACTGGCCGGTCCACGGACGAGATCGCCGACTACCTCGCTTACGCTCTGCGCATCTTAAGGAACGTGGGATTACCCTGCGAAGGGGTCACCACCCCGGGGGGGTTCGGCAACCGCGCTCTGCCGCAACTCGCTCAAGCCACGCTGCAATCGGTCCGGGACGTGTTCAAAGCGGACATCCCCCACTATTTCAGACATCTTTATGACAAAGGGAATGAGAGTGTCGCCCCTCGGGTCGAGTATGCCTCGGGTTTGCAAACGGCGGATCCTCGATGCGTGGTGAGCATCATCGCGTGCACCGGCGATTGGACCGGCGGGTGGGACAACACCCCGCCTGGCGGAGTCGACAAGTTCATCACGCCCGATCTGCAATCCGGCAGGCTCGTCGATGTGATCAAGCGCGGAGAACCGGCTCTCATGCTCGCCCATTGGACGGGCATCCATTTCAATGGCGAGGAAGTTGGATTCAAGATTTTCAAAGAAGTCGTGCGCCGCCTGCACGAGCGGCGCGATCCCATCATCTGGATGAAATTGAACGAGGTGGCCCGGTATTGGGCCGCGAAGGAATTGACATCGACGCAGCTCTCGGCGAACGGAGACTCTGTCCGGTTGATCGCTCCGTTCGCTTGCAAGGACTTCACGCTCTCGCTGCCTAAGCGCGCGGTGCGCCTCGAAGCGCAAGGCCAAGTGACACCACTGCAAGAAACCGCTTCACGAGCCTTCTTGAAAGCTGGCGCCTGGCACAATGCGGGAAACTCGACTATCGTTTGCGTGGACCTCCCGAAGGGCGAGTCAAAACTCATCCTGGGTTGAAATAGCAACTGAAAAGAATGAGATGAATCGGTGGATTCCACTAACTTTCTTGATGGTGCTGTCCATCCTGGAGGTCGAGCTTCGAGCCGGAGCATCGGTGGGACCGTCCCGCCACTGGTCATTCGAGCCTCTCGCCCCCGTCCCACTCCCTAAGCTCCAAAATTCCGGCGCACCCCGGAATGCCGAAACGCTTCCAACCGTCCTCAATCCGATCGATCTGTTCATCAGGAACCGGCTCGCCACTGATCAGCTAGTCCCCGCGCCGCCCGCGAACCGACGCGCCCTGGCTCGCCGCATCGCGATTGACCTCACTGGACTGCCCCCCACTCGGGAAGAAGTCGAAGCGTTTCTGAATGACCGATCCCCGCAAGCCATCACGCGGCTGGTAGACCACTATTTGAGTTCGCCCTCTTACGGCGAGCGATGGGGACGGCATTGGCTGGACGTGGCCCGCTACGCCGACAGCAACGGGCAGGACGAGAACAAAGCCATGTCCCATGCATGGCGTTACCGCGATTACGTCGTCCGCTCGTTCAACGCCGACAAGCCGTTCGACCGGTTCATCATCGAACAATTGGCCGGCGACCTCCTCCCAGCGCATGAAAGCGATGCGAGCCGCGTTGACGCCCAAATTGCCACGGGCTTCCTTGTTCTCGGGCCCAAGATGCTCGCCGAACAGGACAAGGCAAAACTGGTCATGGATGTTGTGGATGAACAAATAGACACCATCGGCCGCGCGCTCCTCGGGCTGACGATTTCCTGCGCCCGCTGCCATGATCACAAATTCGACGCCTTCCCCACCGAAGACTATTACGCACTGGCAGGGGTCCTCAAAAGCACGCGCTCAATGCAAAACCTCGACTTCGTGTCGCAATGGAGCGAGATGAACATCACGCCCCCGGAGGAGATGAAGAGAATCGAAGCCCATCAGGTTTTGGTGAAATCGGCGCAGAAAAAAATCGATGCTTTGATGGCGGAGGCCAACAGCGCCCTCACCAACAAGAGCGGACAAAAACTCCCCAAGGAACCCCGCAAGGAATACCCCAAGGAAACGGTCCAGCAATTGGAGGCACTGGAGAAAGAAAAAGACGCCATCGCCGCCGCGGGACCGCCCCCCGCCCGGTTCGCCATGGGGGTGTCCGAAGACAAGCCAGTGGATCTGCCAGTCCACATCCGCGGCAGCCATCTGACTCCCGCCACATTTCCGGTGCCGCGCGGACTGCCTAAATCGATGGCCGCCAGCGAATCACCAGCCATCGATCCAAGACAGAGCGGACGCCTCCAGATGGCTCGGTGGCTGGCCTCCTCCCAGAACCCGCTCGGAGCGCGAGTCCTCGTAAACAGAATCTGGCAAGGCCACTTCGGAACAGGCCTCGTCAAATCCAGCGACAACTTCGGGGTTCGCGGAGAGCTCCCTTCGCACCCTGGGTTGCTCGATTGGCTCGCCTTGGAGTTCATCCGGTCCGGATGGAGCGTCAAACATCTCCATCGTTTGATCCTCGGCTCTGCTACCTACCAGCAAAGCTCGGCTCTTGAAGCTCGACAAATCGGCGCTCTCGGCGCCGGCCCCGCGAGAGAAAAAAGCGCCCAAGAAAGCGCAAACCCAACCTTCAACGTGTCGGCCTCCCTCGCCCGGGCCAGCACCGTGGACCCGGACAATCGACTGCTCTCCTTTTACCCTAGACAGCGGCTCGAGGCCGAGATGATTCGGGATTCGATGCTGAAAGTCGCCGACTTGCTTGACCCCGCCATGGGCGGCACCCTGGTGAGGTGGAAGAATGCTGACTACGTCCCTCGCGAAGTCGCGGCGTTCAAATCCAACAGGCGCTCGCTCTATCTCCCAGTGGTTCGCGACCGCGTCTATGACGTGTTCACGATCTTCGATTTCGCAAACCCAAGCGTGGGCGTGAGCCATCGAGAGGCCACCACCGTCCCGCACCAGGCTCTCTTCTTCATGAACAGCCCCCTGATGAAACAGTCCGCCGCGGGTCTCGCGCGCAGAGCTCTCGAGGCGCATCCCCACGATCCGGAACATCGCTTGCGCTGGATCTTCGAGGCCGCTTATTCACGGCCACCGAGCCCCGCCGAGGAAAGCCACTGCCTCCGTTTTTTAGAGGCGGTCGCTCCCACCCCACAAACCTCCTCGAGCGCTGCCAGTCAACCGAACTTGTCCTCGCCTCAATCAGCGTTGGAGCTGCTCTGCGCCACGCTGCTGGCCTCCAACGAGTTCACCCACCGCGAATGAACTTCTCAGACTTCATCCATCCAATCCGCCGCCCCCTGAGCCGCCGCCAGCTCCTGCGCCGCTGCGGCGCCGGGTTCGGCGAGCTGGCCCTGCTCTCGCTGCTCGCCGAAAACGCGGCCGTTCGCGCCTCGACTCCTTCGAGATCGCCGCTCCGCTCAGCGTCCCCGCACTCTCGAGCACGCGCCAAACGGATCATCTTTTTGTTCATGCACGGCGGCCCCTCGCACGTCGACACGTTCGATTATAAACCCAAGCTCATCTCCGACAGTGGCAAGCCCCTTCCTTTCGCGAAACCGCGCATTCAATTTGCGAAGACCGGCAACCTTTACAAATCCCCATGGGAATTCCGATCACACGGACAATGCGGCGCTAAAATCAGCGGACTCTTCCCCTGCGTCGGCCAGCACGCCGATGAGCTTTGCGTCATCAAATCGGTTCATGGCACCAACGAAGCGCACGGGGGGGCGCTGCTCAAACTGCACACCGGCTCGGACACGTTTGTTCGCCCGAGCATGGGCTCTTGGATCTCCTACGGATTGGGCACGGAGAATCAAAACCTGCCCAGCTTCGTCACTCTCAACCCCAGCTACGGCCATGGAGGCGTGGGGAACTGGTCCAGCGCGTTTCTCCCCGCCTCGCACCAAGGCACCCCCATCACCGGAGGCGGCGCGACGGAACCTCCCAGCATCGCTTATCTGAAAACCGAGACCCCTGGCGCCACCCAGCGCGCCCAAATCGACCTCCTGCGCGACCTCGAGCAATCCCGGTTCAATGGCCTGGAGATCGACGCGGCCATGGAGTCGCGCATCAAGTCCTTCGAACTCGCGTTCCGAATGCAGAATGAAGCGCCCGAAACCATGGACATCACCCGCGAAAGCGAAGCGACGCGGAAACTCTATGGCTTGGAGGATCCTAAGACCGCCGCCTTCGGAAGGCTTTGCCTCCTCGCCCGTCGATTCAGCGAGCGCGGCGTCCGCTTCGTGCAGGCCACCCACGGCTACTGGGATCAGCACGAGAATCTCACGGACGACCACGGCCGCCTCGCGAATGAAGTCGACCGGCCCATCGCCGCCCTCCTCACCGATCTCAAAACCCGCGGACTGCTCGACGACACTCTCGTTCTGTGGGGAGGTGAGTTTGGTCGAACCCCCACGGTTCAGGGCAAAGACGGGCGCGATCATAATCCCCACGCTTTTTCGATGTGGCTCGCGGGAGGCGGCGTCAAACGGGGATTCAGTTATGGAGTGACCGACGAATACGGATTCTACTGCGTCGATCAAAAAGTTCATGTCCACGACCTGCACGCCACGATTTTGGCCCTGATGGGCATCGATCACGAAGAACTCACATTCCGGCATGCGGGCAGGGATTTCCGGCTCACGGACGTCGAAGGCCGAGTCGTTCGGGAGATTTTTGCTGACGCCTAGCTTAATTCTCGACGAAACCGAGCCTCGCACCGGGAAGTTCCATGGAAAATCTGCATTTGTTCGAAGTTCCGTGGATCCTCATCCTCCAGAAACACACGGACTGGATGCTCCCGTTAAGGGCGGTCAGTTACCTGGGCGCCGAGGTGTTTTATCTGATTTTGCCAGCCCTGTTTCTTGGACTCAATCGCCGGCAAGGAGTCCGATTTATCGCCCTGTTCGTTCTATGCAACACGGTGAGCAACGCATTGAAGCTCGGCTTTCATTGGCCGCGTCCGGATTGGGTGGATTCCCGAATCATTTCCTTGTCGCCCATCGGCAGCAGCTATGCCATGCCCTCGGGCCACGCGATGCTCTCCACGGCGTTGTGGCTGCATCTGGCGCTGGAATTTCGCCGAAAATGGAGTGTTGCGGCGGCCATTATATTGATCTTTTTTGTAGGCCTTTCAAGGGTGTATTTAGGTGTGCATTTTCCAAGCGACGTGATCGCGGGCCTCTCGGTGGGTCTCGTGTTGCTGGGGGTTTTCAGAAGATTTTGGCCGCGCGTGGAGCCCGCTCTCGAAAAATTGAATGCCACCCGCATGATGCTCTTGAGCGCCGGCACCTCGGCCATTCTCCTCGCGCTGCACGCCATCATCCTCCATGCGATCCGCGGCGATCCAGATCCCGCGTCCTGGAAGGTTGATCCGATCCTCATCCGCTCGATGGACACACTCACGACCGGGATCGTCCTCGGATTTGGCATCGGCCTGGGGATGGCGCGAAAAGAAGGCTTGCTGGGCACGCCTTCCTGCGTGCGGCGACGCCTTGTCGAATTTCTGTTGGGCGGCATGTGTTTTGGCATCTTATTGCTCTGGGTGCGTGATTGGCTTCGCGGCACGGAGCCCCTTTGGGCGGCCTGGACTGAGTATCCCAGAGCCGCGCTCGCCGGCTTCTGCATCAGTTTCGGCGCCCCTTGGGTGTGCGAAAAATGGCACGCCACCCAAGCTAAAGGAGAGGGTTGAAATGCGGATTCTTTTTCCCTAACCTCGTCGGCATGAAATTTCCACTGCGTTTGTTCCTCTGCATTCTGTGCGCCCCGCTGATCACGGCCAGTTCCCTGGCTCAGTCCAAGCAATACACGATCGCCGTGATTCCCAAGGGCACAACTCACGAATTTTGGAAATCGATTAACGCCGGCGCTTTCAAAGCCCGCGACGAACTCGCCGCCAAAGGCACGAAGGTCGACGTGATCTGGAAAGGACCGCTCCGTGAAGACGACCGGGACCAACAAATCCAGGTGGTGGAGAATTTCATCAGCCGCCGCGTCAACGGCATCGTGCTCGCCCCGCTGGACTCGCAGGCGCTCGCACGTCCCGTGCTGACGGCTAGCCAGGCAAAAATTCCGGTCGTGGTGATCGATTCCGGTCTGAAATCAGACAAGCACGTCAGTTTCGTGGCCACCGACAATGAGAAAGGAGGACGCCTCGCGGCGGCTCATCTCGCAAAACTGCTCGCGGGCAAAGGCAATGTGATCCTGCTTCGATACGCCGTTGGCTCGGCCTCGACCGAAGCTCGAGAGAAAGGCTTCCTCGAGGAACTCGCCAAACACCCTGGCATCAAGCTGATCTCCTCGGATCAATACGCCGGCGCCACACGCGAAACCGCGTACCAAGCTTCACAGAATCTGCTCAACCGCTTCGGACGCCAAGTCAACGGGGTCTTTTGCGCCAACGAACCGTCGACCATCGCCATGACCAAAGCCCTCCGAGACATCGGCAAGGCGGGCGGCGTGGTCAAAATGATCGGCTTCGATGCCGGATCCCAATCGGTGAAGGACATGAAAAGCGGCGATGTCCAGGGGTTGGTCGTCCAGAATCCAGTGCTGATGGGTTACCTCGGCGTCATGACGATGGTCAATCATCTAGAAGGCAAAAAAGTCGAGAAAATGGTGGACACGGGAGTGGTCCTCGTCACTCCAGAGACGATGGAAAGCCCCGAAGTCAAGGAACTGCTGTACCCTCCGCTGGACAAGTATCTGAAGTGATTCGCTCCAGGCGCTTGGCCACAGAATGGTGTCGCGCCGCCGCCGCCGCGGCGCCTGCCGCTCCAGAATGGGCGCGCGAGCACGGTGAATCCTCATCGTCAGGGCTCCATGAACCCGAATAACCTCAGTTCGCTCGCCTCGGCGCGGCTCCGGATGCGGGGCGTCTGCAAAGCCTTCGGAGCAACCCGAGCCTTGAACGAAGTCACCCTGGACGTGGGCCAGGGCGAAGTCCACGCGCTCATCGGAGAAAACGGGGCGGGCAAAAGCACGCTCATGAAAATCCTGAGCGGCGCTTATACCCCGGATCGGGGAATCATCGAATTGGATGGCTCGCCCTTCGCTCCACGAAACCCGTTGCATGCGCGCGAATGCGGCATCGCGATGATTTATCAAGAGCTCACCCTCGCGCCGCATCTCACGGTGGAGGCCAATATCGTCCTCGGGAAAGAGCCGCGCCGCTTCGGCTTCCTCAATGCTCGACAAACCCGCGATCTGACACGGGCGGCGCTGTCGGAATTGCGCCATGAATCCATCCGTCCAGAGGCGATGGTGGGGTCGCTCACGATCGCGGACCAGCAGATCGTGGAAATAGCGCGCGCGCTGGTCGGCGCCCCCAAAGTCTTGATCATGGACGAACCCACCAGCAGCCTCTCGCAAGTGGATTCGGAAAACTTGTTCGCAGTGATTGAAAGGCTGAGCAAAAAGGGGGTTAGCGTGGTCTACATCAGCCATTTTTTGGAGGAATGCCAGCGAGTCTGCCACCGTTACACGGTGCTGCGCGACGGCGAAACGGTCGGCACGGGTGACCTCAAAACGGCGGCGCTGGCTGATATCATCAAGCTCATGGTGGGACGTGAGATCAAAGACATCTACCCGCGGTCCCACCGTTCATTCGGCAAGACCGTGCTTCAGCTCGCAGGCGTCTCGGGCGAACGCAAACCCAAGGATGTTTCGTTCGCGCTCCGGGAGGGTGAGATTCTCGGCATCGCCGGCCTCATCGGCAGGGGACGGACGGAAATGTTGCGCGCCTTGTTCGGGCTCGACCGGCAGAAGGCCGGCACGGTCTGGTTGTGGTCCAAGGAGAGCAGCCATGGCACGCCATCCAGCCGTCTTGGCGAAGGCGTCGGATTGCTGAGCGAGAACCGCAAGGAGGAAGGCCTCCTCTTGAACCGCAGCCTGGCGGACAACCTGACGCTCACTCGTTTCTCTCCTGTCAGCCGTTGGGGACTCGTCAACGGACTCAAGCAGCGCGAGCAAACCCAGGCTTGGATTGATAAATTGGGAGTCAAGGCCCAAACCCCCGACCAGCCGGTGGGCGAACTCTCGGGCGGCAACCAGCAGAAGATCGCCATCGCCCGCCTTCTCCACCACCAGGCGCGCATTCTCCTTTTCGACGAACCCACCCGAGGCATCGACGTCAAAAGCAAAGCCCAAATCTACAAACTCATGTTCGAGCTTGCCGGACAAGGCCGGGCGGTTGTGTTCGTCAGCTCTTACCTGCCGGAGTTGCTCGGAGTGTGCGATTCCGTGGGTGTCATGTGCCGGGGAGTGATGGCTTCGGTCAAACCCGTTTCCGAATGGACGGAACATTCCATCATCGCAGCCGCCATCGGCCATGAAGAGGCCGTGTGACGTCGATTCATCAACCCTCCACCGCACATGCCCGAAGACCCCTCCCCCTCCAGCGTTAGATGGTCCAAGCTCCTCAACACGTTCGGGCCATTCCTCGGACTGATGCTGGTGATCGCCCTGTTCTCGTTGAACGCCGAGGTGCGTCCATTCTTCCTCTCCGGATCGAATTTCAAGATCATCCTCACCCAAACGGTCATCGTGGCGATTGGCGCGCTCGGCATGACGCTCATCATTGTCAGCGGCGGCATCGATTTAAGCGTCGGCTCCGTGGTGGCCCTCACCAGCGTCACGGGCGCGCTGTTGTTGATGGAGCAGTTCTCCGCAACCCAGGCCGCCATTCTCACGATCCTCACCGGCGGCGTCATTGGACTCCTGAATGGCTCGGTGATCGCCGGGTTGCGCATGCTCCCATTCATCGTCACGCTTGGGATGATGGGCATCGCCCGCGGCGTGGCCAAGTGGATGGCCAAGAACCAAACCGTCAACGCTCCCGATAATCCCATCAACAAATTGATGGAACTCGAGGATCCCACACAGCTTTTTCCCCTGCCCCACGGCGTGTGGATTGCCGTCGGCTTGGCCCTCGCGACCTCGGTCTTGTTGAAGCACACCGTTTTCGGCCGCTACGTTTTTGCCATTGGCTCAAACGAAGCCACCGCGCGCCTCTGCGGCATTCGCGTGCGCCTCGTCAAAGTCGGCATCTATGGACTGGCCGGCTTGTTTATCGGCACTTCGGGCCTGATGCAACTTTCGCGCCTGACCCAAGGCGATCCCACGGTGGCGGCCGGCCTGGAGCTCGACATCATCGCGGCCGTCGTCATCGGCGGCGCCAGCTTGAACGGCGGAACGGGCAGCATCCTCGGCTCCATGATCGGAGCCCTGATCATGGCTGTCCTGCGCAACGGCACCAATCAAATGGGCTGGCGCACCTACACCCAGGAAATCATCATCGGCATCGTGATCATCATCGCCGTGGGCGTGGATAAATTGCGCCAAAGACGAAACACCTAGAACCGGCATTGCCTCGGCCCTCGGTCCCGCTTATTCTCCAAGGCATGAAACTTTTTCTGTCACTCAGTTGCTTGGCGGCCGGCCTCTGCCACGCTCAAGCGCAACGCGATTTTTCCAGCGTCGAAATCAAAGCAACCACCGTTTCTCAAAACGTGTTCATGATGGAAGGCGCCGGCGGCAACATCGGCGTCTCCGCGGGTCCAGACGGAATCTTGATCGTCGACAACCAGTTCGCCCCGCTGGCTGAGAAAATCGCCGCCGCGCTCAAAAAGCTGAACCCCGGCAAGCTCAAGTTCGTGCTCAACACGCATTGGCACGGCGATCACACCGGCGGCAACGCGTTCTTCGGAGCGGAAGCCCACATCGTCGCCCACACCAACGTCCGCAAACGGCTGGCCAGCTCCAGGGATCCCAAGAAAGAGGCTCTGCCTGTCATCACGTTCGATCAGTCCTTGTCCGTTCACTTCAACGGCGAGGAAATCAAGGTCATCCATTTGCCGCCAGGCCATACGGACGGCGACAGCGTGATCCATTTCACCAAAGCCAACGTGGTCCACATGGGGGATCAATTCTTCGCGGGCCGATTCCCGTTCATCGACCTCGGCAGTGGCGGCAGCGTGGCCGGCTACATCGCCAACGTGGGCGAAGTGCTCAAAAAAATTCCGGCTGACGCCAAAATCATCCCAGGCCACGGCCCTCTCGCGACCGTCGACGACTTGCGAACGTTCCATTCCATGCTCGTGGAAACGTCTGAAATTGTTTCCAAAGCCCACGCCGAGGGCAAGACGCTTGAGGCCGTGAAGGCGGCGGGTCTGCCCGAAAAGTACAAGGATTGGGGCTCAGGTTTCATCAACACCAGCCGCTGGTTGGAAATCATCTACAATAATTTGCCGAAGAAATAGGCGCTCGGCTCCGCCATCAATCCCACGTTGTCCTCAAGAATTCCCGGAGGGGAGACTCGTTGTTCCCTCTCCTCCAACCCTCCGCTCGTGGGCGCCTCAACCCACCCAAGAAAAAACCAGTTCCGCCACCTCCAAACATGAGCCCCCTGAACCCCGCCGCCCTGGATCTCTTATGGCACGATTGGGATTCGCGCGAAGAAACGCTGCGATCCATCATAGCCGAGCGTCTCTCCGCCAAACCAGCCCCGGTGCTCGAGGATTTCGTCGTCGCGACTTACTTTTTCGCGCTGCGTTCCTGGGACCTCAAGCACGCCGCGAAAGAAATCAGCTACCACGCCACGAGCGGCACCAAGGACGTTCCTCCAGGTTCGTTGATCGAGCAGTGCACAGGCAAAATGGTGGGAGTGGACCCCTGGGACGCCACGGGACGTCTCGGTTTGCTGCACATCGCATTTCCCTTGAAGATGCTCCTGCAGTCTGATGGCCATCTGACTTCCTGCGACCTGCTGCACACCGTCGCCGGCGCGATCATTTTTGATGTCTACGAAAATCAGGACGCCCGGTTGGTGGCGCTGAACATTCCCGAGAAAGTTCTTCGCTCATTTCCAGGTCCGGCGCATGGGCCTCGAGGCGTGCGGCAGATCACGGGCTTCAAGCTCGACGAACCGGCCTTCGGGACGATCCTCAAGCCCACCACCGGCATCACCCCGGCGCAAGTCGGAGCGCTGGTGGAAGAAATCGCGGCGTGCCGGCTGTTTTGTTTCGTGAAAGAGGACGAAAATCTTTATCCTAAACTCCCCTCCTCCCCCGTCGCCGACCGCACCCGTCAGGCGGTTGCCGCAATCGCGCGAGTCCAGGAAAAGCGCGAAGGCCGCGGACTGATATTCGCTCCCCACCTCAGCGGCGCGCCCCATGAGATTCTCGAAAGCGTCAACGCGGTGCTCGACGCGGGCGCCACGGGTGTCATGTTCAGTGAAAGCTTTGCCGGCGGAACGGTTCGCCTGGTGCGCGAGGCGACCAAGCATCTTCCTACCCCGCCGATCATCTACGGCCACAACGCGGGCATCGGCGTCAAAACGCGCAGTATCTTCCGCGAAATCATCGACCTACTCGCCAGGCTGGATGGCATCGATTTTCGCCAAACCGCCCCGGTCCGACCCGGAATTCCGTTTCTCAAGCCCTACGGCGCCGAGTGGGAGGCGAGCGAAGCGGTGCTGTCGCGCCCCATCGAAGGCATCAAACCCACGATGATCGCTCGAGCCGGAGCCCTCGACCAAGGCAATATCTCCCTGAACCTCGCCGACGCCGAAAAGCGCGGTATCACCGAAGGCGTCCTGTTCCTGGCCGGCTCCGCCATCAATTCCATCAAAAACGCAAACGGTGTCCCGGACGCCCGGCTCGGCGCGGAAGCCATGCGGCAAGCCCTCGGGGTCCATCAGTCAGGAGAACTGCGGGACTTGAGCGCGGCGGATCATTTGAAAGCTCTCATCCAACTCGCCGAAAGGAAGCGGCTGACACCGCTGCGCGAAGCTCTCAGGCAACGGTATCCCGACCAAAACTGAACGATTTTACTCGAGGCGCATGAACAAAGATTCCCGGCTCCTCCGGATTGGCATACTGGGCTGCGGGCCGATTTCACAAATCGCCCATTTCGACGCCGTTCGAAAATCACGCAACGCGGAGCTCTACGCGATTTGCGACGTCGCGGCCGAGCTGCGCGAGAAAATGGCCGCTGCTCATTCACCTCGAGCCGTCTACAGCCGATTTCAGGACATGCTCGAAGATCCGCTGGTGGAGGCCGTCCTCATTGGCGTCGCGGACCAATACCACGTGCCCCTGGCGCTCCTCGCGGTTCAGTCAGGCAAACATGTCCTGGTGGAGAAGCCGCTCGGCGTCAACGTGGAGGAATGCGAGACATTGCGCGCGAGCCTCGAGGGATCGCGCCTGGTTTTCCAAATCGGCCATAACCGCCGCTTCGATCCGGGCATCGCGTTCGCCAGGAAATTCATCCGCGAGGAACTCGGCCAAATCATGGCCTTTAAATCGTGGTACTGCGATTCGACTCATCGCTACACGATGACGGACAATCTCCAGCCGATTCCAATTCTGAGCCCCGAAGCGCGGCGGCCTGGAGGGAATCCGAAGGCGGATAAGCGGCGCTACTTCATCCTCACGCATGCGAGCCACCTGGTGGATACAGCCCGCTTTCTGGGAGGGGAGATCGTCGGAGTTCGAGCCCGCTTGCTGGAACGGTTCGGCGCCTTTTGCTGGTTCGTCGAGGTGGACTTCGCAAGCGGCGCCCTAGGTCATTTGGATTTGACCATCCCGGTTCGCGGCGACTTCGAGGAAGGCTTTCAGATCTATGGCGAGCAAGGGAGCGTGAACGGCAAAGTGTATCTTCCTTGGTTCCACAAATCGAGCCTGGTGGAGTGCTTTTCTGAGAAGGACCGCCAATACCGGCGGCCGCTCGGCGAGGACGCCCACAGTTACAAGCTCCAGATCGAGGGATTCGCCAGCGCCATCCTCCAGGGGTCACCTCAGCACGGCGCGGACATCCATGACGGCGTTGCTTCGATGCGCGCCCTCGTGGCCATCGCGCGGTCGGCGGAAACTGGCGAACATGTGGAATTGGCCACCGTCACGGGCGCGGTGTGAACCAGATATGAGCCCGTCGCCGCAGCTTGGGATCTTCGCGAAAACATTCTCCCGGCCCACGCTTTCCGAATCGCTCGATGCCGTGGCCAGCCATGGGCTCCAATCCGTTCAGTTCAACATGTCATGCGTCGGCCTGCCTACCTTGCCGGAGAACATTGCCCCGGACGTCCTCGCCGAAATCCGGCGCGAAACAAACACGCGCCAGATCTCCATCGCCGCGGTCTCGGGCACTTTCAATCTCATCCATCCCAACCCACTGGAACGTCGTCAGGGATTGCGTCGTCTGCCCGTTCTCGCCGCCGCCTGCGCCCAACTGGGGGTGCGGCTCATCACGCTTTGCACGGGCACTCGCGATCCATCCGATATGTGGCGCGCGCACCTCGATAACAACAGTCCCGAGGCCTGGCGCGATCTTCGCGCCAGTCTCGATGAAGCCCTCGCCATCGCCGAGGAACACGATGTCACGCTCGCCTTCGAACCCGAAACCGCCAACGTGGTGAACTCCGCCGCCAAGGGCCGCCGTCTCCTCGACGAAGCCCAATCGTCTCGGCTCAAGGTGGTGATGGATGCGGCGAACCTCTTTCATCCCGGCGATTTCCCGCGCATGCCGAGGATCATGGATGAAGCCTTCGAACTGCTAGGCGCTGACATCGCTCTGGCTCATGCCAAAGAACTGGACGCCAGCCTCCACCCCGACACGCGCGGGCCCGGATCCGGGGTCCTGGATTGGGATCTCTATGCGGCCCGGTTGCGCGCCGCGAATTTCACAGGCTCCTGGATCATGCACTCCCTGGATGAATCGAGAGTGACGGCCAGCGCCGACTATCTCAAAAAGAAACTCAAAACCGCCTGATTCATGCCCGAATTCAACCATGCGGGATTGTGTGTCAACTACCGGGAAACGGGCGCCGGCACGCCTGTGTTCTTCCAGCACGGTCTCGGTGGAGACGTCAGCCAACCCTTTGGCTTGTTCCAGCCTCCCCCCGGCTTTCGACTTCTGGCTTTCGACTGCCGTGGCCACGGGGCCACCCGTCCCCTGGGTGATCCCGCTCACTACCAGATTGCCACGTTCGCAAGCGATTTGCTGGCGCTCATGGATCACCTTGGAATTTTCCGGGCCGTGGTGGGAGGGATCTCGATGGGCGCCGCTGTCGCCTTGAACTTCGCGCTTCGATTTCCAGAGCGTCTGCTGGGCCTCGTGCTGTCGCGCCCGGCCTGGCTCGACGCGCCAAATCCATGGAACGTCGAACGTTTTTCTTTGATCGCAAAACTCATTCGTCAACATGGCGCGAAAAAGGGCCGGGATCGCTTTCTCCAAACCGACGCCTATGCCGAAGCGTTGCGAGAATGGCCGGACGTGGCGGCCTCACTTCTTGCCCAATTCGATCAGGCCGGCATCGACCAGAGCGCATCGAAATTGGAAAACCTCATCAATGACAGGCCCGTCGGCGATCTGCTCGATTGCCAGTCGATCCGTGTGCCCACGCTCGTCCTCGCGAATCGCCAAGATCCCATCCATCCCTTCCAGTATGGCGAAGTGCTGGCCCAAACCATCCCCGGTGCTGAATTTCGGGAACTGACTTCCAAGTCCGTCAGCAAGGAGCGGCATGGCGCGGACGTTCAACGATCCCTCGACGAGTTTCTCACAAAGCACTCTGCCCTCTGGCTTCGGTCTGTGGCTAAATCAAACCAGGATCGCGCCCCCTAAACCTGGGTCTCGTTCATCCCATACGCTGGAAGCGTCGCCCCTGAACACATCCAGTTCGCCCCATTAGCTTCGGCAAAGTGGATTCGCAGTAAGTAAATGGTCAGATCAGAGTCAAAAATATTGCTGGGGGAAAACTAACAGACGTATGTACAAACAACTAAGTGGAATGCCTTTTCACAGATTGGGTGGGCGTTGGCAGTGTCTCTTAACCGTTTGGATCTTGCTTTTCGTATCCAGCCACTGCGCAGCGCAAGGCATCAGGTGGTACGTCCCCAATCCCGACTACTCCATTGCGCGGAATTGGAACGAGCGCATCCTCGAGGGCATCCGGATGGACACGCCGCATCCTCCGGTTCACGCACGCAACTTATTCAGCTTCTCAGTTTGCATGTACGACGCATGGGCGGCGTACGATCCCGTTGCCGTCGGCTTCATTTATCGCGGGAAGCATACGGCCTCGGACGTGGCGGCCGCGCGGAGAGAAGCAATCAGCTACGCGATGTATCGCATGATGCTCGAGCGGCACGCTTACTCGCGCACGGCCACCAATCAGGCGACCGCAAATCCCAATTTCATGGCTGCTTTGGGATATGATCCGAACAATGTTTCACGCAACACCTCCACACCCGCCGGCATCGGTAATAGCATTTACGACGCTGTCTCGGCGTGGTTCATCAACGATGGGTCGAGACAAACCAATGGCACGCCCTATCCAATAGCCAATCCGCCGGGTCCGACCTATCCGGATTACCCCGCGGGCCATCCACGCCGGTACGCGTTTCTAAACGGGATGATGAATCCAGCTTTCCCGGGCACCACCTTTGATGGAACCAACACTCTGGTGGATGTCAATGTCTGGCAACGGATGTACGTCACCAATTCCATCGATCAAAACGGCTTTCCACAACCTCCCCTTCAAGGCTACGCGGGGAATCAATGGCTGTGGGTGCGTCCCTTCGCCCTAAGTCGTACTGATGAGAACAAACCGTGGATTGATCCCGGTCCGCCCCCATTCCTTGGAACGGCGACGGATGCGGAATTCAAACAGAATCTGGTCGCGGTTATCCGCGCCAGCAGCCAGTTGACCACCGCGGATGGTGTGCGGGTTGACATTTCGCCCGCAAGCCTAGGCAATAACACCCTCGGGGCAAATGATGGCATCGGCTACGCCTCCAACCCCGTCACAGGTCAGCCATACGCTCCAAACAACGTCCTGCGCGGGGACTACACGCGCGCCCTCACGGAATTCTGGGCGGATGGACCCTCGTCCGAAACGCCACCCGGCCACTGGAACTCAATTGCGAACCATGTTTCGGATGACCTGACCGAATTCCGAATTGGCGGAACCGGAACCGCCGTGGATCGCCTGCAATGGGATGTCAAACTCTACTTCACCCTGAATTCGGCATTGCACGACGCGGCTTGCGCGGCCTGGAGCGTCAAACGTTACTACAATGGCTGGCGGCCTCTCAGCGCGATCCGTCATTGCGGCGGTCTCGGTCAATCCAGCGATCCTAGCTTGCCGTCTTATCACATCAACGGTCTGCCATTGGTTCCGGATTTGATAGAACTCGTCACCGCTGACACGGTCAATTCGGGCCGTCACGCCGGACTCAAGCCCGGCAAGATCGCGGTTTTGTCGTGGCCCGGTCAGCCCGAATTTCCCGACACTGAAACCAGTGGAGTCCGATGGGTTCATGCTGACGAGTGGATGACTTACCAGAAAAAGACCTTCGTGACTCCCGCTTTTCCTGGATACATCTCAGGCCATAGCACTTTCAGTCGTTCCGCCGCCGAAGCCATGACCGCATTCACCGGCTCCAAGTGGTTTCCAAAGGGACTCGGGACTTACACGCTCCCCAAACTCGTGAACGAGCTTGGCCCCACACAACCCGTCACGCTTCATTGGGCATCCTATTACGATGCCGCCGACCAGGTTGGCCTTTCGCGCATCTGGGGTGGAATTCATCCGCCGGCGGACGATCTCCCAGGTCGTCGTGTCGGCTCGCAAGCCGGCAAGGGCGCGTGGGAACTCGCACAAAAATTCTTCAATGGCTCCGTCGTCAATTCCGAGGTCCTGCTCACAACCCGCAAGCTGGATGACAACAATACGGAACTTCGTTTCAATGCGGTGCGCGGTCTTTATTACAAAGTTCACTCCTCCGCGAACGTGGAGGGACCCTACACTGATGGCGGGAACTCGAGTCAGGTTGCGCTGGAGGCGTCGATCCCCAGCACGAATTCACTGAGCGGCTCGCGGAAGTTTTTCCGCGTATCGGCTTCTCTTGCCCCTTAGGCGGGGTTCACTTACCGTGGGGCGTATGAGATCGTGTCGCACGACATCATGCGCCTTCACATTGATAGAATTGCTGGTGGTTATCGCGATCATCGCAATTCTTGCCGGCCTTCTGTTGCCGGCTCTCAGCCGGGCAAAAAGCAAGGCTCAACGGATCACCTGCGTGAACAACCTCAGGCAGATTGGGTTTGGCATGCGGTTTTGGGCTGTTGACAACGAGGGAAAATACCCGTGGAAAGTGCCTCAGCCCGTGGGCGGCGGGCAGCCAAACGGGACTGACAACGCCCAAGTGAACCTTCAGCTTTCCATCGTGTCGAACGAACTGGCGACAACGAGGATACTGCTCTGCCCAAATGATGTGCGCAAAGTCTGGGCAACCAACTTTGCGAACCTCTCCCTGACGAACATCAGCTACGCACTCTGCAACGAAGCGGATGATAAAAGACCCAGTGTCTTCCTGGCCATTGACCGAAATCTAACCGGTTTTGATTTCACGGGTCTGCCGGATAACATCAATTGCTTCGTCCTCACCTCACCAAATACCGGAGCCGCCACCGCCAAATGGCGAAGGGGGATCTGTCACGGCGCGAATGTTGGCATAGCGGCTTTGAGCGATGGCTCGGTCCATCAACTTAACGACGCCCGCCTTGTGCGAACACTACTCGGTTACGACCCCGCCAGTGAAACCGATGATGGCAACCTGCAGTTTTACTTTCCTTAAGGGTCCGCGCAAAAATACATTCCGAGTTTGCTGAAGCCCCGTTCCCCGCATTCGCGGAACTCTACCGCGGCAACCTGATCCCCGCCTTGGACCGGCCACACCCTCGCGACCTGTTCGACGTGAATTGTCTGATTTAGACTTTAAAACGGCGGTTCTACATCGTGGAGATTTGCAAAAGCCTGGATGAGAAAGGATTGACGAAGAGCGAGGCATATCCCTTGTGGATCTGGTGAGTGATTCGGAAAAACTTTATCGCCAGGATCTTGCGAGGATTCGCCAGGGGCAACTGCCGTTTTAAGGATAATCCCTGTTTCCTCCAGCTTCGGTCTGTGGCTAAATCTTCGCCATGATCAAATGCTCCACTTCCCTCTGGTCGGCGGATCTTGCCAATCTCGCGTCCGAAATGCGGCGCGTCGAACCGTTCTCTGAGCGGTTCCACATCGACGTCGCCGACGGGCATTACGTTCCCAATTTGCTTTTTTTCCCAGACCAAGTGAAGGCCCTGCGCCCACACAGCCGGCTGCCGTTCGAAGTGCACTTGATGACCACCGATCCGCAGGCCTGGATTGGGCCTTTTGTAGAGGCGGGAGCCGATATCATCCTCTTTTGTCTCGACTCGGCTAAGAACCCTGGCGAGGTCCTTCGATCCATCCGAAAGCAAGGGAAACAAGCCGGTGTCTCGTTGCTGATCACGGAATCACTCGAACTGCTGGCACCCTACTGGGAACAGATCGACGTGCTCACCATCGTCGGCACCGCCATGGGCATCAAAGGCGCGTCGATGGACGCGGGCGTGCCAGACAAACTCCGTCGGGCGCGCGAGCTGATTTCGGAGCGGGGACTCGACATCGTTGTCGAAGCCGACGGAGGCATCCGGCGGGAGACTGTGCCCCTCATGGCGGCGGCTGGAGTGGACTACATCGTTCCCGGCTCCCTCATGTTCAAGGAAGAACCCGCGGCCATGCGGCAGTGGTTGTCCAGCCTTGAAACATAGAATCCCGGCATGATCGACATATTCGGGCTGGGGTGCACAGCCGTCGACGATGTTATTTACGTGGCCGCGTATCCAGCCGCTGACATGAAAGCGCGCGTCTTGCGGCGCGAACGGCACTGCGGTGGCTTGACTGCCACCGCTCTGGTCGCGGCGGCACGCCTGGGCGCCCGATGCGCCTTTGGCGGCGTGCTCGGCCCCGATGAAGCCTCACGCTTCGTGCTCGGTCATCTCGCGCGCGAAGGCGTCGATGTGAGCCACGCCACCTCCAGACGGGAAGCGCGGCCCATCCAATCATTGATCGTCGTCGATGAAGCCCGCCGGACTCGCAATATTTTTTTCGACATCGAGAACGTGTTTGGCGCGCCCCCTAGGTCGCCTTCGAGAAAGCAGATCGAGGGGTGCAAAGTGCTGTTCGTGGACAATTTTGGAATCCAGGGAATGACGCGCGCAGCGACCATCGCAAGATCCGCCGGGATTCCCGTGGTGGCCGATTTCGAGAGCTCGGACGGCGATGGATTTCAGGAATTGCTGTCGTTGGTCGATCATCTGATCCTGTCCGAGTCCTTCGCACTCAAACTCACAGGCGCCGCGAACCCCGCTGCGGCCGCGAGAAGTCTTTGGAATCCTCGTCGTGCGGTGGTGGTGATCACGAGCGGTGAGCGCGGATGCTTATTCGTTGATTCGTCTAGGCACCCGCCACGGCGCGTGCCGGCTTTCTCCGTGAAAGCTCTCGACACCACTGGCTGTGGGGACGTGTTTCACGGCGCTTACGCCGCGGCTCTCGCGCACGGAACGCCGCTCCAGGAGCGGCTGCGATTCGCTTCGGCGGCGGCCGCGCTGAAAGCGACCCGCCACGGCGGTCAACAAGGCATCCCAACGCTCACGGTCGTCAACCAGTTTCTCCAAAAAAACTCGTGAACACACAAAACATCGCCCAAGATTTGGAATCGGGCCTCGCCGAAGTCCCGATTCTTGACGTGCACACCCATCTGGTAGGCGGACGCCTCGGGGCGCGCGGATTGCACGACATGCTCCTTTATCACATGGTCGTGAGCGACCTCCACGCGGCGGGCTGCCCGAGCGGTGCGCGCCTGACGCAGTACCCCTACTGGCCCACCGAATTGGAGGCCCACGCCCGCATTCAGGAAGCGTTGCCGTTCCTGACACACATTCAAAACACCAGTTCTTTTTGGGGGGCGCGTATCGCGCTGCGCGACCTCTACCATTGGAACGATCCCATCACGCCGAACAACTGGCGCCGGCTCGATGACCTGATCCGCGAACGCGCCGATGACCGCGCGTGGCATCACTCAATCATGGACCGTTCGAACATCCAGCGGACCGGCACTGAGATCGCGCGGCGCGGATCTGGCGAAGATGACTCCCGACTGCATTATGCCCTCGAATGGGGATTTTTCACGCGCTGCCAATGGGGTGAGTTCGATACCGCGCTCTACGAATTGGAGCGATGCTGGGGCAAAACGCCGGAAAGCCCGTCCCCCATCGGCGCGGGCGCGCGTCCGGAGACCGATCGAGTCGTTCGCACGCTCTCGGACGTCCATGATGCGGTCGCGCACTACGTGAACGCCATGCCGCTGGACAGAATACTTTCCACAGCGACCCACATTTCAACAGACATCGATTTCAGGCTCGTGAGCGGCCCCGAGATGGAAGCCGCCCTGGCTCGGCGCTCAAAGGCCGGCCCGGCGGAGAGGGACGTCTACGCGGCCTACATCAACGAGGTCTTCCTCACCGCGCTGGAACGTCATGGGGAGAAGATCGTGTTTCAGTTCAGCCTGGGGGCGGAGCCCTTGCCTTTCGAAACGGCAAGCCGCCTCTCCCAAGCCACGATCGCGCGCTTGGGAGAAATGATTGGCCGCCACCCCAGGCTGCGGTTCCAATGTTTTCTCGCCAGCCGTCATGCAAACCAATCCCTTTGCACGCTGGCAAGGGAGCTGCCAAACCTGAGCCTCGCGGGTTACTGGTGGCATAATTTCTTCCCTGACACCATCCGCCAGGTGATGGCCGAGCGGCTCGATATGTTGCCCGCCAACAAACAAATTGGGTTTTTCTCCGACGCTTATTGCGTGGAATGGGCCTACGCCAAGGTGTTGCTGGTCCGCAAACAACTGGCCCGGGTGCTTGCGGATAAAATCGAACAACGCCAGTTCACCAGCGACGAAGCCTTGACCGTGGCCCGGGCCATTCTTTTCGAAAGTCCCCAGACCCTCCTAGGCTTCATCCCTCGCCCGGACATATCCTCGTGAGAACGGTCCGGTCGAATCTGAGTGGCGCCCCGAGTGGATTCACGCTCATCGAACTGCTCGTTGTCATCGGCATCATCGCGGTCCTGGCTGGCCTGTTGTTGCCCGCATTGGGCCGGGCCAAATCCAAGACCCAGCAGATCGCCTGCTTGAACAACTACCGACAGCTCCAGATCTGCTGGCTCCTGTACATCGACGACTTCAACGACGCCCTGCCGCCGAACGCCACTTTGTCGACTGGGGATCGGCAAGGCTTCATCGCCACCACCGAGACGTGGATCAATGGAAATGCTTGGACCGACCTCGACAGTCAGAACATCGAACGAGGCGTCTTGTTTGGCTACAACCGCTCGACCAGGATTTACAAGTGTCCGGCGGATCGATCCACAGTGATGGATTTGGGCAAAACCCCCAGGTCACGCAGCGTCTCGATGAATTCCTACATGAACGATCAACCGGATCCGGCGAGCCGTTCCTGCTGGCACAAGTATTCGGAGATTCGAGACCCCTCGCCCACGAAGGCCTTTGTGTTTCTGGACGAACATCAAAACAGCATTGAGAACGCTCGTTTTACCGTCACCCAGCCGGGGGTGTGGCGATGGATCGATTTTCCCGCCGCCCGGCACAACAATGGTTGTGTGCTGAGTTTCGCGGATGGGCATGCGGAAACCTGGCGGTGGCTTGAGCCTCGCACGTTGGAAACCTCCCAGAGAACCGATTGGATCCAGGGACCGCTGGGAGTTGCGGGCACGGATCGCGACCTCCTTCGCATCCACGCCGGCGTGCCAAGAACCCCGATCCGCTGAGCTTCATCCGGCCCGGGACTTTTGAGAGCCTGTCCCCCTGCTGGAAAAAAGCGCGTGGTCATGGCTGTTAAATTTCCTTCACTGTTGTATCTTGGCGTTGAAGCTGAAAAACTCCGCTGCGACATGAAAGCCAAGCCAGCCAACGCGAGAATTTGGATGTTGTTCCATAAGTTGCAAGCGCTCGCCGATCGAGGGGTCGACGGGGAACGCGAGGTCGCCCGAGGCAAACTCGCCCGGCTCCAGGCGCGATACGACTTCAGGGATCCGGCCCTTGAGGACGCGCCGGACTTGTTTTCCGGACGATTCAACCGTTCATCCACCGCAAGGCGCGTTTATTCCTTCACGAGCAACGAGACCGCGATTGCCAGTTCGGTGAAGTGGGCGATTGAAGCGGCCACCAAGGTCAGTTGCTGGCATCGTGGCACGGATTTGCTCGCCGAAGCGACGCCCGCCACGGCGCGAAGGCTCACCGAGATATCGAATCACATCGCGCAAAGCTTTCGCGTTCTGCTGAATCGGTTTTGCGCGCTGGACGGCGTCACCGTGGCGGATCAAAGCGCATTTCTCATGGGCTTGTATGATGGAATGATGAACGAAATGCGCGAACCTGGACAACGCTTGCCGGGACGTTCGAATTCCATGAAGCGGCGGAAGGTCAAAACGGCTTCGACGAACAAGGCGGCGGGCGTGCAGGCTCACCCGTATTCGATTGCTGTCAGCCTTGGCAAACAAATCCGTTTTGCGGCGCCCTTGGAACAGATTGCGGCCGAGTTGGAAGCCGTTGCGCCGAAGTATCTGGCTCAGGAACGGCGCTGAGCTCGCCGCCACTGCTGCTTGCGCCCACGGGAAGCAGGGCTTCCGCCGCTGGCTCACAACTGCGCAAATGCGCTTTCCATCGCGGTTTCCCATTCGCTCAGGGTGCTCCAGTGGCTCACCTTCACACACCCAGATGCTGAGTGCTTGCGGGCGTTTTGGGGCCAGAATCATGGCGCGGATTCTTCTCTCGCAACCATACGACTCCTCCGTGAATCGAGAGATTGTGGTCGAAACTCAAATCGCCTCATAATTCCTGCTTGATCCGGTGGCTGTCCCCGTTCGCTCGGGCCAATCGGCAGCAGAATCAGACGGGGTTAAGAGGAGCCCTTGCGTGTGGTTTCGGGGCTTTCTTTATGAACATTTCTCAGTCCGTCACTCTGATTTCGAAGGCTGAGGCGGTTCAATGTGGACCGTCACGTCCCCAATGCGATACTGTGAAGTGAGGAGCCGGTCTTTGACATCATGAGCGATGGCGTGCCCGCGTCGAACGCTCAAGTCGCCGTCCACCTGGACGTGAATATCCATCATTAGGTGCAGCCCCTGTTTTCGAATGCGGCACTTTTCAATTCCAGCAACACCGTCCACCCCAGCGGCAATGGCACGGACCGATCCAACCACCTCTGGCGACACAGAGGCGTCCATTACTTCATCCAACGCTCCTCGAAACAGCCTTACGCCATTGAAGGCGATCACGGCACACGCGGCCAGAGCCGCCCAATCATCGGCGCTCTCAAAACCAGGTCCTCCGATCATGGCAATCGTGATGCCGATGAACGCCGCCGCCGAGGTCAGTGCGTCCGAGCGGTGGTGCCACGCATCGCCCTTGAGAGAAGAACTCTCCAAACTATGCCCAACCTTGAAGACAGACCGATACAAAGTCTCCTTGATGGCAATCACGCCCAGAAGGGCAACCAACGTAAACCATTCTGGTGCATGTTGAGGTGTGCGGATTTCGAGGATGCTTTGCACGGCAATCAACGCGGCCGCACCCAGCAGCATCAACGCGACAACCACCGCCGCTATCGATTCGGCCTTCCCGTGTCCAAACGGATGATCCTCGTCAGTGGGCTTCACCGCGATGCGGAGCCCGCACCAAACGATAAAGGAGCTAAAAACATCGGCGGTCGATTCAATGCCGTCCGCAACGAGGGCGTAGGAATTTCCCAAGACGCCCGTGATGATCTTTCCAACCGCCAACAGGAGGTTGATGCCCACCGCCGAGCCTGAAATCCGAAGGCCGGCGGCAATTGATTCTGTCGTTTGACTAGCCATCACGATTAACCCTTAAAACCTTAGTCGCCCAGGGTGAATTTCCCCAGCATCCTTTGCTGTAACCAACTCTTTCGACCCATCCGATGGGGAGAGGTTCGTCCCTGCAACATGCCCGCGAGATTGGTTGATGGAGCCGCTCGCTTCAGAACACTTCCGCAGCCAACCCACCCGCTTCGCGGACTCGTCGGGCGATGTGACTGAGTGTCCGCAACGGCAGATGACCGCAGTCGGCATGGGGCGCGACCGGCGTGGCGGAGTAAACCTGGACGAGCGGGATGTTGGCGCCGGCTTCTTTCAATTCGCGGAGGCGCCGGATATAAAATTCAATTTCCGACGCGAGCGGCGGGTCTTTGTTGACCGAGGGAAACAGGCTTTGGATGGTGACGGGTCGCTGGCGCGCGAGAAACTGGATATTTTCCACGACCTTTTCGAGCGTGCAGTCCATCGGACGATTCACGCGATTCATCCCATCCTGCGTGCCGGTTTCCAGCTTGGCCCAAACCTCATCACGCCTTGTGAAGCGGGCCAGGCCCCGCGCCACCTCCGCGCGGTCGAGGCCGCTGGCGTTGGTGATGAGCACTAGTTTGAAAAACGGAAAACGACCGCGCGCCCGGAGGTGGATGATGGCTTCGACCGCCTCAATGAAGTTTGGGCAGAGGGTCGGCTCGCCGTCGCCGCTCAACGCGACGTGACGCAACTCCAGCAACTCGGGCCGTGCGTCGCGGTACAGTGGGCGCTGGCGGATGGCACCGGATTGAATCGAACGCAGCGTGCGCTCCAGTTCGACCACCATGACCGGCACGTCCAAGCGTGACTCACGCGCCGGCGCCGCGCGATTCACCTCGCAATAAATGCAGTCAAAGTTGCACCGCTTGTCCGGATTCATGTTCACGCCCACGGACAGCCCGCCGGCGCGCGATGAAACGACGGTGTAGACGAAACGGTTGTCGGAAAAATCCCGCCGGCAACCAAACGCCGTGGTGCAACCGAATTCCGGCACGTCTTGGCCGTTCAACCCGGCCTTGGCAGCAGGGCCAGCACTCATGCTGTCATGCGTGTTTCCGCGGAGTTCATAGAGTGGCGATTTGATGTTCACGCTCCCGCGCCACGAACTCCGGACACGGCGTGTGGCGCGCACGGCGCCATGTCCAGCCGCCAAGCAGCTCGTGCTTCAAGCCGGTGTCGTCTCGGGTTGACATGACGAAAACGCGCCGCTCCAACGACTTCATGGAACGAGCGCCCCAATCGAATGAGATTCTTTTCCGCCATGCCGCGCGGAATCTTTGCCGCCTTCGCCAGGCTCTCCAGTTTCCTTTTCGTTGCCGCCATTCAATCGCCAGCGAGAACGACACGGCGTCACCAAGCGGCTTTGCCGATGGCGGCGAAAAATCGATTGAGACGAGAATGGGGTTCCTGCGCAATGGAAGCGTCGCCGCAGCGGCAACGCTCTTGGTGATCCTAGAATTCATAATGTCCTTCACCTCCATCCACTCTGCCCCTGGGGCGTCGAAACAGCTACGCGTGTCTTGGGCAAGACTGGCTCTTTCTTGAAGGGGCATCCCCAAGACTGCGCGGACGTTGGCAAGGGATTCCCACGCTTCGGCAGGGACCGTGAAGCCGCGTATCCGCACTTCGGTCAGGCTTGTGAAAAACTCAGCTTTTGTCTGAACAATGAGGTCCTCGCGCCTCAACCGGGGACTGGTCGCTCGCCGTGCATGGAATCGGCATGGCCAAGCGACTATAGGCTCCAAGAAGTGATGAGCCTTGGCCAAATCTCACGCAGCACAGCGCCTCGATTCGAAGGAGAGTCAACACAGCGGCTCAAGACTAACTGGGCCGCTGGTATAGAAAACTCAAACAAAAAGAATCGCATATGAGTGCCGAACTGAACACCGAACGTCTCGTTACCGACCTTAAACGCATCGTGGAGGACTCGGAGGCGTTGCTTCATGCGACGAAAGATGTCGTGGGCGACAAAGCAGAGGAAGTGCGCGAACGCCTGACCGACGCGCTCGACACCGCCAAGCGCACGTGCCATCGGCTGGAAGAGAAAGCCTTGGACAGCGCGAAAGCCGCCGACCGATGCGTCCGCGACCATCCCTACCAATCCATCGGCGCCGCGTTTGGCGTGGGCCTGCTCATCGGCGTGCTCGTCTCCAGAAAGTGAGCATGCATGAGTGGAAGGTCTGAATCGAAATCGGGCATCTGGGCGTCGCTGAAGCGCATTCTCGACGCGCTGCTGGCGACGGCACAGAACCGAGTGGAATTGTTCGCCGTTGAGTCGCAGGAAGAGAAGTGTCGGCTCGTGGAGGCCATGCTCTGCGCCGCCGCCGTGGCCGCCTTCGGCATAACGACACTTTCTCTGGTGACTTTCACCGTCGTCGTGCTGTTTTGGGAGAGCGGCCGACTCCCTGCGCTCGTCGGCCTGAGCGTGCTGTACTTTGTCGGCACCGGGATTGCATGGAGAGCTTTGCACTCGCGGCTGAAAGCCCGACCCCCTTTCGCCGGGACCGTCGATGAATTCAAAAAGGACCGCGCATGTTTGAGAGCAGACGACTGATCCATTGCCAACAGCGCGAGGCCTCGTTAATCCAGCAAAGCACGCTTCGCCGGCGCGCATTGCGGACTGAAGCGCAAAACCTCCACCCAGTTGCGGGATGGGTGGACTTAGGCATCGACATCGCCCGCAAGGCCCGGACGGCATGGAGCTTCCTGGCGCCGCTGTTTTCGCTGCGGCAAACGCGGCAACAGGAATCCTCCGGTTTCGTCCATAAGCTTGCCGACGCGGTTTCCATTGCTCGCTCGGTCTTGGCGCTGTGGAGAAGTTGGCGTTCGCAGTGCGATTGAACGTTCTGCTCCGCCGTTGGTGGGCGAGGTGCGGCGGGGCACCGATGAGTGACGGCGGTGATGATGTCCGCGCTTTTTGCTGGCGGCGGCCAGCGGTATGAGGACTTCTCGCAGACCGCAGACGAGGAGGTTTGTGAAACAAAATGGAGTGATCGTTTTCGGCAAAACAGCCGTCTCCCCATCGGATGCGGCGAGGGAACTGGTTTCAGGGAGGATGCGAAGCCATGGAAAGCGATTCGTTGGCGACGAAGCCCTCCTTCGTTTCTCAGGTCTGATCCTTGTGCGAGGACGGCGTTGAAGAAACTCATCATCGCCAAACATCCGTACGACGGAATGGCTGTTGGCCTGTCCCTGGAGCTTCGCCCGAACGGTGTGGAAGAATGGAACTCAAAGCGACGCGTAGAGGGCACGCAGGCGGGGCAGGGCGGCGGTCCAGGCAAGCCTGGAAAGGATGGAGGAGCGTAACCAGCGGACGAGTTTGACGGAGTATTGGACGGGCTTGAGG
>SYMW01000007.1 GCA_005805305.1 Verrucomicrobiales bacterium | reverse complement strand
CTATAGGCGTCGCCAGCAGGTTCTTGGCCGCGCGAGGCTTCGACGGGATGCGGAATGCGGTCGCACCATTCCGGTTGGGGATGATACTTCCCCTGCTCGGCGAACACTCGCAACTGCCGGTCAGCCGCCGGAGTGAACTCAAATCCAGGAATCCCTTCCAACGCCCGGGTGAAGGCGCCAAAATGATGCTCCGAGCCGCTGTTGCGCAGAGTTTGGGAATGGAATCCACGGTCCTCGATATCGAACCGGCAGGTTATGGAAACAGGACCGCGATAGAACCGATCCTTCCCGCCGTCTTCTTGTGGTGGAAGCGACACCACGAAGCGCGTCGTGTTTCGGCCCGGGACCATGCCCGCTTGGAGTTGGATGGGGGCCTTAAAACCATCTCCAGCGTGGGCATGAAAAAGCCAGGTCGCTTCTGGTTCCGGGTGGAATGCGACCAGATTGGCGGAGTCCAGTTGAGACAAATGGTTGCGCGCGATCACCCAAAGCCGAATCCTTTTCACGAAGACGTGGCGGTCGACAGGCACAGAGGGATGAAGATTCGCGCCCAAAACACAGTCGTATTTCGAGCGGATGGTCCCCAAATCAAGAGGCAGCCGCGCCATGCCACCGATTCCATTCGTGAGCAGCAGAAGCTCGTCGCGTTTCCCTGAATAAGGCCGCGTCCGTGGCATTGCCCGTGGACCAAGATAGCGAAGCACGCCCGTCAAGCGCGTCGTTGTCTGCAAGTATCGATGAATTTCAAGACGGACCTCCCCTTCCTCATCGGCGGTGGCAGGCGGGACGAAAACAACGAATCCACGGCGAGTTTGAACCGATTCGAATCGCCGGGTGCGCCGGGAGGTTTGGAGTGAGGCCCGGAAGGGGTGTGGATCGGTTAACAGGAGCCAATGTCGATGAGGCACCAGAGCGATTCTAGAAGCATCCGCGACGCTCCAGTGAATAACGGTCGAGTAGAAATCAGCCTTCGGAGTCGCGCGCAAGGCCTGCATCAACTCCCCGGCGCCAGGGTCACCATCCAGGGCAGCTACCCGCGCCAGCAAGGCAAACGGATCCAGTTCGACGAGATCCGCCAGCTCCTGCCACGAGAAGGCTCCCATTCGCTCGGGCTCCGCCACCACCGCCAAGGCCTGAAGCGCCGCGGCGGCCTGGGCCCGAGCCAGGCGGTAAGCTTGCCCCGTGGGCCATGCGGTTTGCTCGCCAAGGCCCAAGCAAACCACTTCTGACGGACCCAGCTCAAATCGCGCGCTCGCCGCTCCGAGATGATATTGGAAACCTGAAGGCGCTTCGATCAAGTGCGACGTGGGGAAAACCGAGTCCGGGCCCCGCAGGCCCAGAATTCCATAGGGCACATCGATCGACTGGGGTTGTTCGGCGTCCAGATTCGCCAAGACGAGGACGGTGTCCAGGCCATCGACTGAATCGCGTTTTAAAGCGCACACCCAGGAATCATCAGGACTGAATCGCACCACGCGGGCGGTGTCAAAGAAGCAGGGATGATCGGAAAGCAATTGGTTCAATTGAGACAGCTCCTCAATGATGTTGTCCGTGCGCCCCCAGGAAAGGCCGCCGCATTGATGGACCGCGATTTTGTGGGATGCCAGCCATTCCACGCCGCAGGTGAAGCCAAAGGCGCCATTAAAGCTGCTCAACGCGCTGAGCCGGTTTCGCAGCAGCGACCACTCGCGACCTTTCGCCGCCAGACGGTTGTTGTCGTGCGTTTCGCTGTAGTGAACCAGCGCGCCGACGCGTTCTCGTTGCTTCAGGCAGTGAGAGAGGTAGCCCGCGACTTGGACGGCGGTGAACTCCTGAAACAGCTCGGAGTAAGCCCACTGCATGCCGCCCACAGTGAGCAGCGTTTCCGTGTCACCCCAGCCACCCCCCAAACCTTCCAGCAGAAAAATGATGTTGGGGAATTCCTCCCGCACACGGGCCACGATATAGCGCCAAACAGGCGCCGGCACTTTGTAGCCCGCGTCACACCGGAAGCCATCGACGCCCCGGCGGCACCAGACCAAGAAAGCTTCCGCCAACTCTCGCCAAAGAGCCCGTGGGGACATGTCCAACTCCACGAGATCTTCCCACACAGTGCCCCAGGCCCCCGGGCTGGCGAAGTGGCCATCGGGTTTTCGCATGAACCACTCCGGATGCTCCTCGTGCAAAGTAGATCCCCACCCCGTGTGGTTGATCACGATGTCCAGGAGCACCTTGCCGTCGTGCTCATGAACGGCATCGGCGAGTTCGATGAACTGCTCCACCGCCGTCGTTTTCTTGTCCAGCTCCATCAGTGCTGGATCAATCGCGGTCAGGTCATTGCACGCGTACGGGCTGCCGAATCGTCCGAATCGGGCGGAAGTGGTGGGTGTGGGATTAATGGGCAGCAAATGCAAATAACGGCAGCAAAGTGTCTTAAAAATGTGAGGCACTTCGCGTTTAAGATCTCGAAGCGTTCCTGACGGTGGAATCACGGTGTAGCCCAAATCGTCCAAAACCCCTGCCTGGTCTTCCACCGCTGGATCAGTGCCGTTGGGCCTGGTTTTGGTGGCGCCAAAAAGCCTGGTGAACGCGCAATAAATCGTGTTCCCCGTGCGGATCGAATCCGGATGGACCGCGACTCCCGCGTTCTCCCCGTGAGGCCAATGTTGATGCCCCTCCGGATCCACAACAAACGCCTTAGACCCAAAATACCCGACCTCGGCCAACGCGAGACGCACGCTCCAGCCAGTCGGAGTCCGCGCCATGGGCACATCGCGCCAGAATCCGCCAAGGCCGGGTTCGGCGCCCGAATAGGTTTGAATCGTTTCGGCGCGCATCCTCGCGGCCCGCCCGAAATTGGTTCGCAGGAAGGCCGTCCATCCTCTCCCCATCTCCAACCCTCGCTCCCACTCAATCGTAAACTCGATGGAGTCCCCCACGTAGCGCGCGGCCCGGGAGGCGCAAGCCGGTGTCATGTGCAGTTTAGGATTCATGTCGCCATGGGATTGTGGGGAATCTTCCGCCGATTGACTAGTGCCTGCTTCAGAAAATCTCCAAAAATGTTTTCATGGAAAGAAAACACCTCCAATTTTTAGACGTGAATCGAGGGCATGAACCAGGGTGCCTCCTCTCCCGCCCTTCGGGCACCCTCTCCTCCGCACGAAAGCGGAGGAGAGGGACGGGGAGAGAGGGCGCTCCTTCGGTTCATCGAAAGCCGCCAAGATTCGAGCATCGCGCATCGGGGCCCTGAACCCCGTGGAGTTGGCCGAAAAGAACAAAAGAGACCCTTTTTCACTTCTTTTCGTTTCTTTCGGCGATCCGGTTCATGGGGAGGCCGGAGCTCCAAAAAATGGACGTAAGTTGGGGCCATGAACCAGGTGCCTCCTCTCCCGCCCTTCGGGCACCCTCTCCTCCGATCCGAAGCGGAGGAGAGGGCCGGGGAGAGGAGCGTGCTCCTCCGGTTCATGGAGAGGGAAACCACGCCGCGAGACACGGCGGCAGGATGGCAGCGTGAATTCAAACAGGGCTTCCCGCGATCTGACTGATGATCAAGCCCGGAGCTCGACCTGTCTTCTCCAGGTAGCGCGCCGTCAAGGTTCGAGCGAACTCCTTCGCGTTCGACAAGAATACCAAGCTGACGAGGGCGCCTTCCTCACCCGACCCGGCGAGTCGCGCTCCCAAACATCCTTGGAACTGGCGAGCCGTCTGATAGAGCAGTTCGATTTCCGGGGAACCGATGCCGAAGAAATCACGGCAGCTCTCGTGGCTTTGGCAAAGATAGTGGCCGAGTTGCTCCAAATCACCCGCCCGCAGCGCCGATTCCGCGGCGACCACGCGTTTTACCTCGCTCGCGACATGGTAGGCACAGCGAAATTGGGCGTCGTTGAGTTTATTCTGATGGATTCTTACGAACGGGAGATCGGCGTTTCTGAGATGCTTTAACGCGAGCGCTTTGGCGGTGTCACGGCATTCGATCCTCTTCCCTTCCGCGGAAAGCACCGCGGCGCCCGCCGACGCATGAGTCTGGCAAATCACCAGAGCCACAGTTCCCGGCATCGGGTGGTGACCGATCGTTGCGTGGAGATGATCCAGCAGAACCGCCGTAAAGGGCTTTGCGAAGAGTGGCGTGACGAAGGGCAAAAGATCCGCCTCCTGTCCCAGCTCGAGGCAGGCATCCCGGCAGAGACGCGCGACGCTGAGCTTTTCTTTCGGTGACAAGACTGGCAAGCGGCCCCGACTGTCCCGTTGTGGGGGCCGCATCAGCCCGGTGTCTGTGAACCGAAAAGGATGCAACTGGCGCATCGCCAGCGCGGTTCCGAGGGGAGCCAGCGCTCCGGATCCCAACCCCGGCTCGAACGGAACCGTGAGGTGGAACGCCGCGTTGAACCCGCTGAAACTCACACCCCTCTTTCGCAAGGCCGCCAACACACACTTCACCGCGCCGATCCACGAGGGGCAGTTTTTTGGAGAAAGATCCGTAATCCAAAAGGCGCTCGTCGCTTCCGCCCCCTCGCGCGCCAGGCAAACGCGGCCGTCCGAGCGCGCGCCCACCGAAACGTCGATCCCTTTGTCCAGCCCAACTCCCAGGGCCAAGCCTTTCGTCACCGAGGCATAGCTGCCAAGCAATTCGACCGATCCCGCCACTCGCAGAGTGCGGGTTGGCGGAAAATGGAATCGTTTGCGAAATATTTTTTCAACTTCAAGCATTCCATCCGGGGCTCGAGCCGTTGAAATTGCGGCATCCGCTCGTTTGAATCAACGTTTACAGCGCCGATTCGGTCCCTATGCTGCCCCCATGCGCACGGTCACGGTCGCCTTAGGTTCCAGAAGCTACCCCATCTTGATTGGCCCAGGGGCTCTTTCAAAATTGGGAACGGAATGCGCGGCCGCCGGCCTTGGAAAGCGCTGCGCTGTCATCACAGACACTCAAGTGGGCCCACTCTATGCCCCCGCCGCGTTGAAGGCCCTGCGGCAGGCCGGCTTCGATCCCGTGCTCATCACCGTTCCCGCCGGCGAGAAGTCCAAATGCCTCAAGGTCGTGTCCGAATGCTACGACCTCATGGCGGCGCACCGGCTCGAGCGAAAATCTTTTGTTGCCGCGCTCGGGGGTGGTGTCGTGGGCGATCTGGCGGGATTCGCCGCCGCGACGTACCTGCGCGGGATAGCCTTCGTGCAGGCGCCGACAACGCTCCTCGCTCAAGTCGATAGTTCCGTGGGAGGCAAAGTGGGTGTCAACCTGAAGTCAGGAAAGAATCTCGTGGGCGCTTTCCATCAACCCCGGCTCGTGCTGTGCGATCTCAAGACCCTGGCGACCCTTCCCGAGCGTGAATTCCGCGCCGGCTTGGCCGAGGTGATCAAGTACGGCGTCATTTTCGACGCCGCGTTTTTCAGAAGCCTTGAGACCAACAGCAACCAATTACTGCGCCGCGCCCCCAAGGCCCTGACGGAAGTCGTGGCCCGTTGTTGTGAAATCAAAGCTGAAGTCGTTTCCCAGGACGAAACGGAAACCGGCCTGCGAGCCATCCTCAATTTTGGCCATACGATCGGGCATGCCATCGAGGCCATATTCCATTACGGCGCTTATTTGCACGGGGAAGCCATTTCGATAGGACAAGTGGCGGCCGCCTTGATTTCAAACCGGCTGTCCAACCTTCCCCTGGAAGATGTCGAAAGAATCCAGCTCCTTTTCAAGCGTTGCGGATTGCCAACCCACATCGCCCTTCGAACAGCGCAGTGGGAACGGCTGCAAACCGCGATGAAACTCGACAAGAAAGTCTCGGGAGGCTCCGTGAACTTCGTCCTTTCCGAACGCATCGGCGCCGCCTCGTGGGGGCATCCGGTCCCGATGGATCTCGTCCATTCCGTGCTGCGGCAGTTGGGATCGCGTCCATCTGGCCAAGACGTGAATGATACACGGCGTCATAAACCTTAAAACGGCAGTTGGACCTCATGAAGATTTGCGGAAGCCTGGATGAGAAAGGCTTGATTCGCGGTCCGGCGAGCCGCCGTTTGACCATCGGGTTGTGGCCGATATCACACCGGAGATTCGTGATCCCCGTCTGCAAGAACCGAGTCTGCACGTCCACGATCTGGATGGGGACGGGCTGAGCGAGATCATCCTTCCCCGGATCAATAGGATCTATCGCAACCTCGGCAAGGGGCGGTTCTCGCAGGAGGACTTGTGCTCGCACGCCTTGACGAAACTCAGCGTGTGGTTGGGGCAATACAAGCCGCCCTGCCAAGGAGGCCAAATGCCGAGGCCTTATTACGATGCGAACGACGGATGGCCGAGCTTTTTGGGCCTACGCCCACTTTGGACTCGGCGCCGAAAAGGCAGTCGAACGGATCGAGGTCGTCTGGCCAAACGGTGCTCGATCCGAGCCCCTGGGTCGCGAGATTAGCCGGTATCATCAGGCGGTTCCAGGCGGGCTGTAGTGGGGACAAATAGTTTTGACCTCCCGGGACGCCGAGCTAGAATTTCAACCGCTTCGGCGCAAGAGCACATGATCGATTTCATCAAGCGTAGTTATCCTGTCAATTCAACGCCGCGGATGAGTCGAGGTTTTCCCGCGCCAAGCGTGCAACGACCATGCCGACCCGCACCCTGACTCAGCGAGCCCCCTCCAAGTCCGGGCCCTCCGTCGTCATCGTGAGCGTCCCCACGCCGCTGACCGGCTGCTGCGGGGGCGTGTCCGAGTTGGAGATTTCCGCCTCGACCGTCAGGGCGGTGCTGGATCAGCTCGAGCGGCGTTATCCGAAGCTCCACCGAAGCATCTGCGACGAAACCGGGGCGGTGCGACGGCACATTAATCTTTTCGTGAACACTCAACACATGCGCGACTGCGGCGGGCTCGATGCTTCCCTCGAAACCGGCGACGTCGTCATGATCATGACCGCGGTATCAGGAGGCTGACTATGTCCGATAAAACCATACTTTGCATTGGAACCAAGAAAGGGCTCTTCGTGGCCGAATCATCGAAGTCGCGGCGGCGATTTTCGCTGAGGGGTCCATTCAACCCTGGTGTTGGGGTTTACGCGGCGTTCATCGACACTCGTGGCACGCCGAGGCTTTTTGCCTCGAGTTGCAACCCTTTCTTTGGCATGAAAGTGCTGCGCTCGAACGACCTTGGAAAAAGTTTCAAGGAGACCAAGTCGGCGCCAGCGTTTTCCAAGGAAGACGGCCGCGCGCTGGCCAATATTTGGTCCATTGAGGCGGGAGCCAGCAAAAAGGAGCTATGGTGTGGGGTCGAACCCGCTTCGCTTTTTAAGAGCTGTGATCATGGGGATACTTGGGAATTGGTTCCGGGCATCAGCAACCACGAGCACGCGCGGCACTGGCAGCCGGGCAACGGCGGCCTATGCATGCACACGATCCTTCGCGACGGAAACCGAGTGCATCTGGGCATCTCGACAGGAGGGCACTATTTGAGCGAAGATGGAGGCGAAACTTTCGCGCCTGCCAACAAGGGAGTGGGGGCTGGGTTCACCCCGGATCCGTTTCCAGAGTTCGGCCAGTGCGTGCATAAAATCGCGGGTCACACGGATGCGCCGGGCCGGCTTTACATGCAGAACCACGGCGGTTGGTCGGAGTGGGACGGGCCGGGTGGCAGGCGCCCGGACATCGGCGTCCTGCGCAGCGACGACCATGGCCACACGTGGCGTTCCATCGCCCAGGGATTGCCATCGGACTTCGGATTTCCGATCGTCGTGCATCCACACAACCCTGACATCGTCTATGTCCTGCCGCTCCAGCCCATGACGCGCACCTGTCCTGGTGGAACGCCGGCTGTTTGGCGCAGCGAGACCGGTGGCAGCTCGTGGAAAAAACTTTCGAAAGGGTTTCCCAAGAAAGAAAGCTATTTCACGGTGTTGCGGGATGCGATGGACATCGACGGCCACGCCTCCCCCGCCCTCTATTTGGGGACTACGACGGGACAAGTCTGGCTTGGCCGCGAAGGAGGGGAACAATGGGAACGATTGTTCGACTCCCTTCCTCCGATCCATTGCGTCAAGGTAGCCGTGGTCTGAGCCTCGGGTTGAATCAGGCGAGGCAGCGAATGGGGGCGTAAAAAGGCCCGCCTGAAGTCAAAGTGTTTCGCAGAGGCTCTTTTGAATGTCTTCGGTGCCGAGTTCCTTGGCGCAGCCCTGTTTCACTGGATTGGCCAGTCTCAACAATTCCTTCCTGTCCTCTCGCATCTGAGAAAGCGTCGACGAGTCTTCCCCCGACTCGAATAGGCGGACGCCGGTGCCGGGAGGGCGCAACGAATTGCGGTTGGAAAGCTTTACTCGGACGAGCCTCCGGCATTATTCTCTCCCAGCATTGAACCGACGCCTTTCAATAGAGGTTCTTGGAGCGCGGGCGGCGCGGGCAAGCGAAGAAAACGGGTGATGCTCAACTCCGCGCCCAACCTAGACGAATTTGCGCGCGCCCTTCTGGACGCCTCTCCAGAGGCCATGCTCGTCGTGGATGTCGAAGGCTTGGTTCTGTGTCATAACGCGCGCGCGGTGGAATTATTTGGCTATCCGCCAGAGAGATTGGCGGGCCGCCCGATTGGTGACTTGCTGTCAGAATTCGAGGTGGAACGATTGGCCCAGTCGCCTGCCGGTGACGGCATCCCCCGGTGGCTGCGGAGCATGGAGGGTCATTCGGACGTCCGTGCGTTGCGTCGAGACGGTTCGATGCAGTCCGTGGATCTCTTGCTAAAACCCGCCCTCCTCGGCGGGCAAGCCTGTGTGATAGCGACCGTGCGCGTCTCCACCGATCGCAGGCGGGTTGAGGAGTCGGCGCCCATGGAACCCGTATTCCCAAGCTCGATGATCAACTCTGTGGCGATTGGATTCTGCGTGTTCCATGAGCTCCCGGATTTTCCTCGGCTGAGGTTCACGGTCTGGAATTCCTACATGACGGATGTGACCGGCTACACCGTGGAAGAGATCAACCGGCGCGGTTGGGATCAATTGGTTTACCCCAACCCAGAAATGCGGGAACGTTTCCTCTCTCGCATGAACCAAATGAGATCTGGAGTGATGCTCCAAAACGAGGAATGGGAGATCACGCGATCCGATGGCGGAAACCGAATTCTGAGCATTTCGACATCCCTCATCGGCCAGGGTTCGGACAACGAGCGCGTGTTGGCGTTGATGCAAGACGTCACCGTCCGCGCCACCGCGGAGAAAGGACTCCAGCAAGCAAGGGAGTTCCTTGAAGCCGCTCTGGCCCAGTCCCCTTCTGGAGTTCTGATCGCCAGCGCCCCGGATGTTACGATCAGGGTGGCCAACCGGGAGGCTTTCCGCATTCGCGGGGGCGACCCCCTCCTGCTGACCGATATCGAAGTGTCGAGACACGCGGCGCGCTGGCAGACGTTCCGTCCGGATGGAACTTCCTTTCCTCCGGAGGAGCTTCCGCTGTCGCGCGCGGTGCTCCTCGGGGAAACGACGCAGGACGAGGACGTCATCATCCGGGATGAAACGGGGCAGGACCATTGGGTGAGCGCCAACGCGGCCCCCATTCGCGATGCGCAGGGACGGATCACGCATGGAATTGTGATTTTTCACGACATCACCGCGCGAAAACGAACTGAGGAAACGGTCTTGGAGCGAGAGGCCAGACTCCGCGCCATTTTGGACACCGAACCAGAATGCGTCAAACTGCTGGCCGCTGACGGAACCCTGCTTGAGATGAACCCCGCGGGCCTGCGAATGATCGAGGCGGATTCCCTTGAACAAGTGCGGAACCGTTGCATTTTTCCGTTGGTCGCGGCGGAGCACCGGGATTCGTTTCTCAATCTGACGAATCGGGTGTTTAAGGGTGAAAGTGGCACGCTCGAGTTCCAAATCGTGGGGTTGAAGGGGGCGCGGCGTTGGATAGAAACTCGAGCCACTCCACTTCGCGACGCGAGCGGCAAGATCACGGCGTTGCTCGCCATCACGCACGACATCACGGACCGCCGGCTCGCCCAAGAGCAACTGAGGCGGCGCGAGGAGTATTTTCGGCTGCTGATTGAGAACGCCACGGACATCATCACGGTCATCGACATGCAGAGTGTGATTTCTTACGTGAGCCCCTCGACAACGCGTGTGCTGGGCTACTCGGCGGAAGACGTTTTAGGCCGGCAAGTTTTCGACATCGTGCATCCGGACGACTTGGCGTTGACGGCTGCCGCCATCCAAAGGGCGCTTGGCCGTCCCGCAATCCCCAAGCCCGTGGAAATACGTTTCAGGCACAAGGATGGGAGCTGGCGTCTCTTGGAGTCGATCGGCCAGGTCGCACCCAGTTTGGCCGGCGATAAAGATTGCTTTGTGGTCAATTCGCGCGACATCACGGAGAGCCGCAGGATTGAGGAACATTATCGGCATTCCCAAAAGATGGAGGCCATCGGCCAGCTTGCCGGAGGGGTGGCTCACGATTTCAACAACATCCTCGCGGTGGTGATGATGCAGATCGAACTTATTTCGGCCACGCCCGATCTTCCGGAGGAGGCTCGGGAAGGTTTGATGGAAATCGCCGTGGCTGCGAAACGAGCGTCGGATCTGACACGGCAGTTGCTGTTCTTCAGCCGCAGACAAGTCATTCAGCTGAGCGAGTTGGACGTGAACGAGGTCATTGGCGATCTGGCCCGGATGCTCCAGAGGCTGCTTGGAGAGCAGATTCGGTTGCAACTCCATTTCCATCCCTCTCCGTTGATTGTTCGCGCCGATCGAGGGATGCTCGACCAAGTCCTGATGAACCTCTCCGTCAACGCCCGTGACGCGATGTCCGAAGGAGGAGTGCTCCGAATCGAAACCACCGCGACCGAGGTGGGCGACGAAGTGTTGGCACGGCTTGGGGACGCGGTGCCCGGTCCTTATGTGCGCCTGGAGGTGAGCGACACGGGCACGGGAATCCCTCCGGAAGTGCTGCCGCGCATTTTCGAGCCTTTCTTTACCACTAAGGAAGTGGGCAAAGGCAGTGGTTTGGGGCTTGCGACCACTTTTGGCATCGTCAAGCAACATCATGGATGGATTGACGTTCGCAGTGCATCCGGCGAGGGGACCTGCTTCCAAGTGTATCTTCCCGCTTTGACAGAAGCGCGACAGCCGACGCCTGCCCCGTCCACTCGCCCGGTTCCCGCGGGTGGCACGGAGACCATTCTGGTGGTCGAAGATGAGCCCGCGCTGCTTAGAGTGATCCGAACGGGCCTTGAGCAGCATGGCTACCGGGTGCTTGAAGCCGGAAACGGAGTTGAAGCCGAACGTGTTTGGGGGCGGCACGGGGGCCAGGTTGATCTCTTGCTCACGGATGTGGTGATGCCGCAAGAAATAGACGGCGTAGAGCTTGCGTCTCGCTTGAGAGTTCATCAACCGGGCCTTAGAGTGCTCTATTGTAGCGGCTACAGCGAGGAGTTGGCCGGACTGACGCTTGAGCTGCACCCCCGCGAGTGTTTTTTGCAAAAGCCGTTCACACTGGAGCAACTGCTAGAAACGGTGCGCCGATGTCTCGACGAAGCCGACTCTCCCTCTTGAGCCGAAGCATCCGCCACAAAGCAACCTTAAAACGGCCGTTGAACCTCGTGGAGATTTGCAAAAGCCTGGATGAGAAAGACTTGGCGAAGAGGGAGGCGTATCCCTTGTGGATCTGGTGAGTGGTTCGGAAAAACTTGATCGCCAGGATCCTGCGAAGATTCTCGTTGGGCAACTGCGGTTTTAAGGATCAAGTCGCTCCGGTTTTCTGCGCTCGATTCCGAAAGCTCTACCTAGGCGCCACCACGCGCCAACCCGGCGCGCGCGTTTCCACCGGCAACAAGAGGGATTGGGTTGCTTGCAGGCCGCGATTTCCACCAAGCAACCAGATGGCGGACAAGCCTTCGTTGGTGTGAAAAACAATATCGGGCTGGCCATCGAGGTTGACGTCGGCAATGGCGCGGACGTGCCACGCCGGCCCTGGGTTTGAGGGGGTGATAAAACTAGACTCACGCATCGTGGTGCCATCCATGAGCCAAGCGGCCACCGAACCATCGGCGTGCTGGAACAACAAATCTGCCTGGCCATCACGATCCAAATCGCTGGAACCCACGATTCTCCACCCAGGATCTCCGGCATCCGCCGGGCTTGCGAGTCCCGAGCCTTTCCATTCCGTGCCTCGCATGAACCAAACACCAATACTGCCGTTCTGGTGCTGGAAGACTAGGTCGACGCTGTTGTCACGGTCGAAATCTCCGCTGCCCACGACTTTCCATTCCAAGCCTCCTGATCTTTCCGGCGTGAGGAGCTTGCTCTCGGCGCGAGCCCGCCCGCTCATTTTCCACCAGGCTAGGAGGCCTTCCGAGTGCTGAAACACCAGGTCAGGCGACCCGTCCGAATCGACATCGTAGGCGGCGACCACGGACCAGTTGGGATCTCCGATATTGGAAGGCTCGAAGAGTTGAGAGTTCAACAATTGCCCCGCGGCGCCGAGAGACCAGAGACCCAGGAACCCTTCGTCGTGCTGCAGGACGAGATCTGCTGTCGCGTTTCCGCTGAAATTCAAATTGCGTCCCGCGAGTCCGGCTTCAAGCGTGACGGTGAAGGTCGTGGTGGCGCTCGCTCCTTGAGGGTCCGTCACCGTCACTGTGATCCCGGTCGAGCCGCGCTTGCCTTTGGAAGGCGACAGCAGAAGCTGGGGCTCGCCTTTTTCTCGGAGGATCGACAGATTCCCCAAGGGGAGAACTTCGGGATTTGAGGTAGCGACGGAGATGGCTATTTCACCAAGAGCGGACTCGGCGTCATCGACGTGCAGTCGCAGGCTTTTTGCGGCCGCTCCCTCGACAATCGTTTGGTCGGGCAAGGCCTGGATGGTTGGGGGCGTGTTGCGAACCAATCGAACTAGGCCGGTGGCGCTGGCGCCAAACTGGTCAACGACGGTGTAGTGAAACTCGTCCGAGCCTTTAACGGTGACTGAAGGAGTGTACAGGATCATCGAAGAAACCAGATGGTTGGTCCATCGTTCCCCGCCCCAGAATACCAGTATTTCCTGGGACCGGGAACTCGACCCGCCCAACTTAAGCTCGCCGCCCAATTTGGAGACCGGATCCACCGAGGTCACACGCAGTGTGGCTTCGAGGTCAAAATCCAAGTCGTTTTTGAGCAACGAGGTTGAATCGATGCTAATCAGTTGAACCGGGGCCGCGGGGATCACGATCACATCCGTGGCGGCAGTTGGAGCATTGTTTACCGGTTGCACCTGGACCACGACGATTGCTTCATGCTTGCCTCCAAAGCTGTCTGAAATCGTGTAAGTGAACCGATCCTCACCTGTGAACCGCATCGGAGGCAGGTAAGAAATCCGCCGTCCCGCGAGGGTGATCCAAGCTCCACGCTGACTACGCGAGCTGACAGCGACAATCGTCAACGCGTCCCCTGGATCGGCGTCGGAGTCGTTCGTTAACAGGGCGCTGGCGTCGTAAGTGTTCAGCTTCCCCTGGCTAGCATTCAGAGAATCGCTCTGGGCGATGGGCGCGTGGTTGGTGTCGTTGTCCAAAATCGTGAGAAACGCCTCGCGGGGGAGCCCAATGGCGGCGGTGGAGGGATTGCTCTCCATCAGGCTGAGCGTGAGTTTCAAGGACTCGGGATGCTCCACCAGAGTGTCGTTGACCAAAGGGATTTGAACCTGGCGATTCAGCTCCCCGGGGGCGAACAAAACCATGACCGGGGCAGCCGCGAAGTCCTCTCCGACCACCGCGCCGTCCGCTGGATGGATGGAGGGCGTGATCACGACCGTCACGGCGCCACCGCTCCCGCCCGTGCGAATGATCGTCACCGCATTGGTCGAGGTCCCATCTTCTTGAGCCTCGTAATGAGAGCGGGAGAATTGGAAAGTTCCAGCGACATCATTGTCGATGACCGTCAACACCGCGCTGGACCGCGGTCCCAGGATCGCCGGGTTGGCTTGATTGGGAACCAACTTGACTTCCATCGTCAGAGTTTCGTCGCCTTCGACCTTGTCGTCCTCGAGTATCAACTCCTTCAGATCCACTCGCTTTGTCACCTCACGATCGGCGAAAACAACCGTCACCTCACGGGAGATGAAGTCTCCATCGATGCTTCGAGCGGTTGCATCATACAAGGTGACGAGGACTCGGACCACGCCACGGTTACCGCCAGTGCGGACCAGCGTCACCGGCGTTTGATCGACTCCCGCCTCGGTGATGCGAAAGTGGGATTCGGCGAAGGCGATGACGCTTTGAGTCGCGACCAGGGCCGACGAGATCTCACCAACAGGGCTTGTGCTAATCGCCTTATCCAAAGCCGAGCCGGAGAAGGCGGCGACAATGTCGTCCGAGGACACCCCTCCTCTCCCAATTTTGCGCAAATCGTCCGACAGGCCATTTTGAGCCAGCACTTGGATGCGGGTCAACTCGACCGCGGTCGCTTCTCCTCCGGGAGAGCGGTCGCGCACGCCGTCTTTGGACTGGTTGACGCTGGCGATCAAGTTGATGGCTCCTTGGAGCGGCCGGTCTGGCAGCGAGGCATTGACCTGGGCTGCAACTCGTTGAATCAACGATTGAACCGTTGAAGGGTTGCTGAGGTCCAGGTTCGGATTCGAGGCCGCTTTGGCGATCTCTTTAGTGACTTCTTCGGAGAGCCGTTGTTCGTTATGGATGGTCGCTCCAGCTAGGAGTGAAGTCACCAGAGCCGTTGTGTCCTGAATTTTCGCCGCTGCGGTGAGAACAGCCGCCGCGTTGGGATCTCGATTCACCGCCGCCGCGATCGCGTCGTATTGGGTTAGGTCGACCGCGGCGGGCAGTTTGAGGGATTCGGCGAGCCGCGCTTTGGCGGAGGCGATGCTCAATCCAGGGTTTTCGCGCAAAACCTGGGTCAGCAGCGTCGTGAGCGGAGTGATGGCGCTGGAGCCCGCGGGAGCTTTCAGAGGCGCGGACAACTTGGCCCCGGTCGCGATGTCTACCCCACCGGTCAACACCAGCGTTCCTTCTTCGGGATCCAAAACGCCATTCTTGTTTTTGTCATACATCTCGACTGAAACTGAGATGGAGAACCTCCCGCTGTCGTCGGTCTTGGTGGAGGGCTCCGATGGCTCCTGGGAGCCGTTGTGGTTGGCGTCGAAAAACACGAGTGCGTTGGCGATATATCCGTCCTGGCCGACCCCAGAAAAAGGAGTTAATCCCGGCTCCTGCTGGACCACGGTGGCGGTGAAAGCTTGCTGCCCTTCAGCGATGCCATCGGAAACAAACACGGTCACGGTCACGGAGCCCGTCGAGCCCACTGCCGGGGTCACGGTTAAAATGCGCGTCCCGCCGTTGCCCGCGATGGAGAGCCCCGTTTGAGGGATAATGGACGTGTCAGAGCTGGTGGCTCTGGTGGTCAAGTCGAGTGGGGCCGACTCGGGATCCGATACTTGAAATTGAATCGTGCCCGAGACCCCGGCGGTAAAAGTGCGATCCGATAATCCGGTGACTAGTGGGATGCCATTCCGGACCGTCAGCTCGCCGGGGACGAACGTTATGTCGTAGTTCGGGCTCGCCGCGCCGGACACGGAGATTGGGTACACTCCTCCCGGGCTTTGGGTCGTGGCTGTCGTCGCCATCAGGGCGGGCGGGTTGATCACGGCCTCGCTGTCTCCGTTGACTAGGCCTAAAAGATCGGCGATGAGCGGGGGATTCGCAGTTCCCTGATCCCTCGAGAGATTGCGTGCCTTGATGGTGAGCGGGGCCGGATCAACCCGAAGAGGAACCGAGGCCGCAGATGTGTGGTAAAGCTCGCTTTCCTGGGGTGTGAAGATCGCACCAATTTCATGGATTCCGGCGGGCAACACCGTTCCCGCCGGGTGGGTGTACGCCACGGTTCCCGGCACTTGTGGCAGGGCCGACAACTGGACCGGCGTGAGGGGAGTTCCGTAGACCACCGGAGTCGGAGCCGTCCAGGAAAGAGTGGTTGAGGCTTTGGTCACGTTCAATGTTCCGTTGACGAAAGCAATCGAGTAATTAGCGCCGGAAGCCGCCGAAGGAATGATGGAATACTGGCCTGGAGGGCTGAGGAGAGTGGCCGCAGTTGAAAATGCGACCGATGCGGAGAGAACAGCGGGGGTATCGCCCGCGACGAAGCCCGAGTAGGTCGCCGTGAACGGGGGAGGAGCCGAGCCATACTCACGCTCGACGTTTTCAGCGGTGATGGTGAGAGGCGCTTTCTCGACGACGAGGGTTGTCGTCACGGTCTGATTCACGTAACTGGCCTGATCGGTTGGTTTGAAGAGAACGCTCAGGGTGTGGGTTCCGGCGCCAAGGAGGGTGCCTTCCGCCGGAGAGTATTCGAAGAGACCTCCGACCGGAGAGTTTGCATTCAACTGCACGGAGCTGAGGGACGTTCCATAAATGATCGAGGCAGGCGGCGTCCAGGAGACGACCGCGACTCCAGGCGTCAGAGTCAGCGTACCGTTGACGAAGCTGATCGAGTAATTCGGCGATGAGGCCCCGAACGCAGTGATGGGATATTGGCCGCCGGGGCTGCTTTGGGTCGCGGTGGTTGAGAACAGCACGGGATGGGTCAAATCTGAAGGTCCTTCCGATCCCAGAAACCCCGAAAAACTTGCCGTGAAGGATGGGTTGGGAGCGCCGACGGCGCGAGTTGCCGGATTGGCCGTGATGATCAAGGGCAGAGGGAGCACGCGCAAAGTTCCGTTGACTCTCTGGATTTCATAATCTGAATCGGCTCCGTTGGTGACCCGGATATCATAAAGGCCCGCGCTGCTCTGAATGGTGGCATCCGTCGTCACTTCCACCGGGGAATCGAGGCTGGCGGGTTGATCCCCGTTCACGAACCCCGAGTAGAACAAACCCGTGAGCGACGGATTCGCCGCTCCGTAATTTCGCGACAAGGCGGGAGCCTGAATGAGAAGCGTCTTTTTGCCGACCACGATTGGCACCATGCGGATCACCTGGGCATAAAGCAACGGATTGCTGGGATTGAAAGTGGCGGTGAGCACGTGATTCCCCGCGCGCAAGACGGTTCCCGCCGGCGGATCGAATGTGAAGGAACCCGCTTGATCGGCGGTGGGGTTGAGTTGGGCCGCCCCAAGAGCTGTCCCATAGGTGAAATTTGCCACCGTCCAGTTCACGTTTGGAATGATCAGGGACAAGACCGTCAGCAGGAACTCGTCAGTCTTGGTGGCCACTCCATCGCTGTAATGGAGAGTGATCGTCGTGGTTCCCGACTGATCAGGCAGCGGGGTCAGCGTCAGCTTTCGCAGGTTGCCAGTCCCCTCGAGCAAGATCCCGGCGCTGCTCAAGACCGCTAAGTTGGAGGACGAAGCAGTCAGAGTCAGCGTTTGGGGAGGCAGATCGACATCCGTGATCATGATGTCGATAGGGCCGAGCACGGTATTCTTGAACATTTGCTGGTCGCTAAGGATCGTCAGCACGGGATCGTCATTTACGGCGTTGACCGTGATGCTGACGGTGGCTGGCGCGGAGCTGACCACTCCATCGTTGACGGTAAACGCGAAGGAGTCGGCGCCGTTGAAGTTAGGGTTGCCCTGATAAGTGAGGTTCGGAGGCGTGCCGGTCAGGGTGCCGTTGGCGGGAGGGGTCGTGATGGTGAACGTGAGAGGGTTGTTGTCGACATCCGTGCCCGCCAGCGTGACGGGGAGGGCGATGTCCTCGTTGATCACCAGGTTTTGTGCGAGAGCCGTTGGCGGATCGTTCACGGCGTTGACCGTGATGCTGACGGTGGCTGGCGTCGATGTGAGCGATCCGTCGTTGACCGTGAAGGCGAAGGAGTCGCTTCCGTTGAAGTTAAGGTTGCCTTGATAAGTGACGTTCGGAGGCGTGCCG
>SYMW01000250.1 GCA_005805305.1 Verrucomicrobiales bacterium | reverse complement strand
AGCAGCCACCATGTAAACAGGGCTGCATCGTTCAACCGCCGTATGCGGAAAACCGCACGTACGGTGGTGTGGGAGGGTGCCGGGGCGCAATCCCCGGCACCCGACCCGATCACCGACAACTCGCGGATGCACCAAATGGCCCGCGGCGCTTCTCACGTTTTTACAGGCTGTCTCCTATTCTGCGTAAACTACCGGTTTTGCATGGTCAAGACGGCGGTTCACGGCCCTCCGATTGCGATTGAGATTGAGATTGAGATTATGATCAGGAGGGGAAGCGGTTGGACGCGAGTGCAAAAATCTCAAGTCCACCCAGTGGCCCGGTTTGCAAAGCTGTTTTGCCCATCTCCGCAAGAAACCCTGCGCTCACACGTTTTTGAGCAAGAGTTTCCGCTGGCACCCGCCACCCCTCAAGGTAGAATGAGGTTCCGTAATTCATTGGGCACTTGTTCAATTTCTCCAAATTGAGATCGCCCTATTTTTTGATCCCCTCCATGACACTCGAAACAGGGAGATCTGAGAAATCGCTGAAGCCCGCTTTCGAGAGCGATTTTTCGGGGCTGAGTGCCATCCTGTCCGCAACTTGTGCCAGGGAAGCAAGTCAGGAAGAGAGTCACGGCTATTGCATATTTTACCATCGCAAGGATAAGCCTGGTTACCCTTCGTCGACAGGCGAGGCAACGCGAAAGGCGCGCGTCGGCATGATCAAAAACTGCAGGAGATGGTCACGCGCAGGAGCGTGGTCCGGCCGGTAGCTCGCTTCCGCCGCCATCGTTTAGCTTCATTTTTCAATTCTTATGGTCCCGACCATTTTTTCTTTCTGATCGATCCCTTACGGCAGGGTTTCAAAGACCCACGCGGGGTCTTCTTGCCGTGGCCAACTAAATGTGCTTCCCCGGAGTTCTTCCCTCGGCGGTGCCTGAGCCCATCTTCACCCAAAGTGATACCCAGGCGATGGGCTCGCCCCCGGCTGGCTTTTCGTTTGAAAGGACGATTGCCTTGGACATGCTGTCCTGTAACCTCGATTCCGATCTCAACACAATCTGACTCACATCATGTCGTACTCTCATCGATTCCTTTCTCTTGCCTTAACCGCCCTGGCGTTGTCCTCCACGACCCGCGCCGAGATTCACCTGCCCCCGGGTTTTGAAATGGAGGTGATCGCCGGTTCGGATCTCGTCAAAGAACCGATGGATTTGGCCTTTGCTCCCGACGGGGCGGCTTGGGTGACGGGCCGGACGGGCAACATTTGGCGCATCGACACCGCGACCCGCGTGGCGCGGCAGGTGGGTGTCGTGCAGACCGATGTGAGCGGCGACCGCGGGTTGCGAGGGATCGCGTTTCATCCGGACTTCCCGCGGACTCCGCATCTATTCCTTGCTTATCACGCGACCAACGCTCCGATTGAAAAATACCGGGCTCGAGTGGCGCGTTGGACTGTCACAGGCGAGGGATCGAGCGCCATGATTGACTCGGCGAGCGAAAAATCCCTGTTGGAGTGGGAAGGCGATCTGGCTGGGCAGCACGTGGGAGGCGGGCTCCTCGCACATCCAACGGAGCGTCTGCTCTATGTCACGACTGGCGAAAACAACCAGAACTCGAATCTGCGAAAGTATTGCGACGACCCCGAGAACAAGGTTCAATCGTTGCGCGATTTGCGGGGAAAAGTGGTGCGCCTGGGATTTGACGGCGCCGTTCCTGCGGACAATCCCTTCGTCAAGAACCCGGACGCGCAGGGACTCATCTACACCCGGGGGCATCGTCAACCTTGGGCGCTCACTTATGACGCCCCCACAAAACTGCTTCTGTTGGCCGAAAATGGCGGCGACCTCGCGAACGACTTCGATGAAATCAACCGGATCGTTCCCGGGGCCAACTATGGCTGGCCAAAAGTGTTCGGCGACGGACTGCTGACCTTTTCCCGCACCAACCGCGTGGAGGGATTCACCTCACCCTGGTTTCTGTATCAAAGGAACACCGGAGCCTCCTGCACGGGAGCGCTCATTTACCGTCCTGGCGCATCGGGACGTGGTTTTCCAGCGAAATACCACGGGGCGCTCTTTTACTCCGATTTCACCCGCAAATCGATACGCACCGCCGCTGTGGATCTCAGCACGGGCAAACCAGGCCCAGGGGAGGCATTCCTGCAGGGACTCCCGTCCGGCCCACTGGCTATCCAGCTTGGCCCGGACGGAGCCCTCTATTTTGTCATGCACGGCGGGGCCCCGAGGGCCTCGACCAATGACGCATTGGCTCGGATCATTTGGAAACCTTAGTTGTAGTTAGTACGGATTGAACAAGGACGCCATCTACTATACCCACGACGCAACGCCGGAAGGGTTCACCACGCGCGTCTATGCCCGATTGCAGCGAACTGTGGCAGCTCTATGTTGCGGTAAATCAAAACGCTCCGCTGCCGGGCTTTCGTTGAAGACTTGCTGGGGCGGTCTGCGCTGAGTCTGGGCCGAGTTTGGGGCTTGAATTTGGCTTCAGCGCGGGCAGGACGGAGAACACCGCGCAACCTGAGTCACGGTCGATCTCAACCCGGTAGGCGGCAAGCGGCGAAGGGAGTTGGTCACCTCCACCAAACACGAGGGGATGGAAGATATTCACCATGCTGGGAGGCGCTTGGCAAAGTTCCGGTTTGGGCAACTGCGGCGACGAGGTTACAGGGTGAGGGCGTGTTCTGACTGGACTGGTTCGGTGTTCCCGATCTTTCCGGTGTTGCTTCGGCTTTACCGGGGAAAGGCCCGAAAGCAATCCAAAGCCGGCCAAGAATGCCCTTGGGAACCGAAACAGAAGGGCAGAAATCGGACAGACGAGAATGCTTGGAAGTTGGAAGCCAACGTAACTCCGTTATTGGTAAATGGTGGGCCCACTCGGATTTGAACCGAGGACCAAGCGATTATGAGTCGCCTGCTCT
>SYMW01000249.1 GCA_005805305.1 Verrucomicrobiales bacterium | reverse complement strand
GCTGTCCACCGGGGCCAGCCGGAAGTAGCCGTTCCAGCCCCGGATATATGTCCGCCAGCGGTTTCGCAGTTCTTCACTGCTCAAACTCTGGCAGCTTCGGTGAAGGCATTGTGGGGAGCCTGGTCCCAGATTTTCCGAACTTCGACAAGCTTCGCGGGCTCGTCGGCTCGCAGCAAAGCTGCAAGCAGAATGAAGAGGAAGCAAAGATGTTTTGTGTTCAAGTGATCCTGAGATGACAAAACGATCTCGTTCACGATGAAACGACGGAAATTTCTTCGATCCTTGGAACTCGTCCAACTCCCCGAACCGGTCACATCTCATTTGAGTCAGCTTGATCCATCCATGAAAAACAAAATCTATCGGTAACTTTTGAACAAGTTGGCCTCGGGCATTTAGCGCGATCCAGGCTGAAATGCATTCAAGGCCCCTGCTGCTTCCTCAACCGGGCGATTTCCCATTCGCCCGCACTTTAGCCCGGAACTGATCCGCGATCCACCAGCGCGCCCGAGCCAAAATAGGGTTCACCATGGCGCAAGCAACGGAATGATGTGCCGACCGTGGCGGCGATAACGCGTGAAATCCCGATCCAAAGTAAACACCCGAGAATCCGGGTTCAGTTCGGACAACCGCACCAGACAAGCATCGGCGAGAGACATGGGCACGTCGTTATAGCGGCGCATGAGAGTCTCGATGGTGGCTGCTTCCGTCTCAATGTCGAACGCCACTTGAATTGTTCCCTGCCGAAGCGCCCGCAACACCAAGGCCGGATTGCCAGTGCCCCGCTGAAGAAGAAAACAAGCTTATGTCAGCACCGGCTCGCACGTGAGCAACGGCGGTTGCAGGCCGCCCATCTGCTCATAGGCCCACAAGTGACGAGTATCCTTGCGGTCGAAAAAGGCCACGAGCGGGCCACTGTCCAACCACGTCCGGATCATTGCCCAAAGCCTTCCATGTGTTTGGGATTCGTGGATAGATCCGGCGGTCCGTCGAAAAAACCTTCGAGTTCACCCAAGAGATCCCGACAACTCTTGGGGAGGCCATTTCCAGACCGTTCCCGTTCGAGCGCGTCCCGCACTATAGCAGAGCGTGTGCGTTTGGTTTCTTTTGCCCGGCGGACCAGCCAGTTCGCCACCGGCTCCGGCAATTTCACGGAGATTGTTTTCATGGGCACAAGGGTATGATGTGGCTGTCAGTTTGAAAACACCGAGAATCTCACGCCGGCGTTGGCGCGATGCCGGTTCAATTCCTGCAATCTGTGAGGAGTTTTCGGGCATTGAAACAGGTTCAGCCGAGGAACCTTTATGTTAAATCCGCCATCCCCATGTTGCCAGCAAAGCCCGCCCGCCCTCGTGGGCCGGCTTGTGTCCGATGAATTTCGTCCGCAATCCTCGCTTCTCCGATCCTCACGAGCGTCGTTGCATGCAGAATGAAGAGGCAGCAAAGATGTTTCATGTATCAAGTGATACTGATATGTTAAAACGATCTCGTTCACAATGAAACGACGGAAATTTCTTGAATCTTTGGGCACGGCCGCAACTTCGACCCTGGTGCCGGGGTTGCTGCGCGGCGACGAGCGGCGCAATGTCGACGATCTTAAATTTAAAATCCTCCTCCGCTCCGGACGTCCGCTTGGCTGGTTCCCAAACGTCACGGCGCCGCGCCTGCTTGCGGCCGGTGACGGACCGCCGGTTTTGCTGCTTCATTCCGCAGCGGATACGGTGCTCCAGCGGGGACCACGCAGACAATCGCTTGGCCTGCTGGCTCGGGCACGCCTGACGGCCGACCCGAATGGCACGGTGCATATCGCAGGATTTCGCGATGGCGGCCTTTGGCTCGTCCGCGTCCCCCCGACGGGCCGCCCTGTGTCGAGGCGATGGGCTACCGCGCCGGAACCGCACGCCGCGGCTGGGCTTGATCTCGTGTGGACGCCGGAGGGCGTTCGCATCGCGGCTCCAGGGCCGACACCGCAGACCGTCGCCGTGTACTCGGATGCTCCCGAGGCCAGGCCGCTCGTGCTGACCGTTCACGCGTGGGCGCATCCGATCCTGCGGTATGACGCAGCGCGTCGACGGCTGCATCTTTTGCTCTGTCCGTGGATTGATGCGTCGGCCATTTATAGCACCGTGTATTACTTGCGGTCGGACGATCACGGGGCCACATGGCGACGGGCGGATGGCACGGCTTACGAACTTCCGCTCCAGCCGAATTCGCGCGAACACGGGCTGGAGCGGCCCTGTCCGGAAGTGGTTTCGATCACGGGCCAGCCCAATGGCGGCCATTCCAACACGCTGGCGCACGGCCTGGAATTGGATCCTGAGGGACACCCGCACTTCCTGTATTCGTTCAACCGTCCCTATCATCTGGCGCGCGAGCCGTTCATGCGCTGCGCGCACGTTTGCTGGGATGGAGCAAAATGGTCCCTGGATCGCTGGGACGGCTCGCGGTGGAAGTTCGGCGAGCTGTCGGCCGACTTCGCGGTGGATATCGCAGGCGGCTGCCTCGACGTCGTGGACGGCAACAACCTTCGGGCGCTGGTCATGTTCAAGGGCCGAAAAGAGCCATGGCTGGAGCTCGGGATTACGTCCAGCCGCGATCACGGGCGCACATGGAGCCCGGTGAAGCCGCTGGCCCCGGACGCACGCCGGAAGGCGGCGCATTACGTGACGCCGCAATGGGTGCGGCAAGGGACCCGCTACGAGTTTATCTGCGCCGGATTCAACAACGCCTCCGGATCTCCGGTCTTTCGAGGCAGCTTTGATGAAGGCATTTTCTCATGAAGGTCGCCCTCGAAGCCATCAAGTCGAACAGCAATTACAACGGGCTGTTCAGCCAGAACAAGATTGTCCATCTGGGCGACCATCTTTACATCGCCTACGAGAGTGGCGATGAGGGTTCGGTCATCCTCCGCTTTGACGGCAAGGACTGGACCTCGAAGGGCGGGTTTCCTGTGGGCCCTCCCTATGTCGCGGTGGACAGCCGGGGCAGGATCCATCTGGCGGGGCCGCATCGGAAGCAGCGCGGCGAGATTTGGCATTTCTCCAGCGCGAAACCACACGACCTCGACACCATGGGGGAGGGTGCGCCAATCCACCCGAAGAACTACTCGTCCATGGTGGTGGATCGCCGGGATGACTCGCTCTATTACTTCGGCGCCGGCGGCAACAGCGGCGCCATCGACTACATGTGCCGCCTGCCCGACGGCCGATGGACGAAGCGCAAGTCGCTGGTCGAAGGACAGGTGATTTACCCGGCGGCCATCTTCCGCGACGGCGTTCTGCATCTGATGTTCACTGGCTGGGAACCGAACCCGGCGCTCTACCAGAACATCTATTATCTACGAACCGCGGACCGGGGCGAGACGTGGACGCTGGGAGACGGACGCGTGCTGAAAAGTCCGTACCACTTGAACCCGTGGATTCCCGAGAGCCTGGCCGGTCTCGACAAGGTGAACATCAACTTCGGCGACGGCCGCGCTGACGGGCGGTTCGTCTGCGACGCGCACCAGATCAAGTTCCTCGTGGATCGCCTTGGCCGGCCCCATTCGCTCTATGGCTTCGTGCCGTCCTATTTTCCCACTCCTGAGCCCGTGGCCCGTTATTACACCGTGCATGCCCGGCGGGACCCCCATGGCTGGAAGCAGATGTTCCTGGATCCGCAGATCGTCAGCCCGAGCATGGTGGAGGATCCCACAGGGCGGCTTCATTGTTTGTTCAGCTTCGGCGGGGATACTCCGCCTGACTTCAATGCCGGATATATGTACAGCGACGACGGCGGGGATCATTGGTCGAAGCTGGAGGCGGTCACCTGCGACACGGTGCCGAAGGCGTCGCTGGGCGGTGTTTACTGGCTGCCGGAACCATACCGCGGCCGCCTTTGCTTTGTGATCAACAACGGATCGACGCTCTTTTTTGGAAACCTGCTGAACCCCTGAGCCGCTTGCGTGCCGCGCCCAGTCTGCCTCAACTTTGCAGCGCCGTGATCGGCCTGGCCGCATGGGTTGGCGAGGCGTGGGGCGGTTTTGAGATGACACCCGCAGGCGGCCTCCAGGCTCGTCAAGGAGGCGCGTCTTGGGACCACGACCGGCGCGCTGGCAGCCGCCTTGAATGGAGGCCAGGGCCTCGCGGGCAGGCGAACACGGAGCTGGTTGCCGTGCCGCGTGACTCGATGATCCTCTTGAAACAGCTGGTGGAATCTTTCAATATCGCGGGATGACCCCAACTGCGGTCAAACCCTTCGAGTGCTCTTGCTGGGCTGCTTGCTCGCTGGGCCGTCTGCGAACGCGGCGGATGACGCGGCCCCAACGGCATTTGTTCCTCCACTCTTGACGGTGCCGCCCGATTTCCGCATCGAACTGGCGGCTGCGCCTCCGTTGGTGGGGTATCCCCTCATGGCGTGCCTGGACGACAAGGGACGGCTTTATGTGGCGGCAAGCGACGGGCGCAATCTGACCAAGAAAGAGGAGTATCTGGGGGAATTGCCGCGGTTCGTTCGTCGGCTTGAGGACGTGGATGGCGACGGGAAGTATGACAAGAGCACGATCTTCGCCGACAAGATGACGATGCCCGAAGGCGGCCTCTGGCACAACGGAGCGCTTTATATTATTTCCGCACCGTATCTTTGGAGGCTGGAGGACCTCGACGGGGATGGCGTCGCTGACAAGCGCGAAAAGATTATCGGCGAGATGGAGTTCGACGGCCGCGCTAACCAGCACGGACCTTACCTGGGGCCGAACGGGCGCCTCTACTTTTCAGGCGGCCACTTTGGGTACGATTTGGTTGGCGCCGACGGCAGCCGCACGGGATGAAGCCGGGCGGCGGGAGTTTTTTTCCTGTTGGCCGAACAGAAACGACGTCCAAATCGAGGGACTCGGAGGGATTAATCCAGTGGACATTGTCTTTACGGAGGCGGGAGAAATGCTTTCGGCCTGCGCGATCTTCGACAGTTTCGGTGGGCGCCATGACGCGCTGGTTCACTGGGTTCGCGGAGGTTTGACCCAAAAGGTCTATGCGGATTCGCGGCTTCCCGAAAGTGGCTACCGGCTTCCGGCCAAGAGCCGGTGGGGTCAGGTGGCACCTGCCGGCTTTGTCCGTTATCGCGGAAGGCAATTCGGCCGAGAGTACGAAAACACCCTGTTCGCTTGCCAATTCAACACGCATAAGTTGGTTCAAGCGCGGCTGAAGCCAACGGGCGCGACCTTCGTGACGGAGGAGCAGGATTTCGTCGCCTCAACCAGTCACGATTTTCATCCGGCGGATGTCATGGAAGACGCCGACGGAAGCTTGTTGCTGCTGGACACCGGCGGATGGTTGAGCTGGGGCTGTCCCCATTCCAAAATCGCGAAGCCGTAGATCAAGGGGGTCATTTACCGCATCAGCCGCCGGGACGGGGCATCGCCTGCCGACCCCCTCGGCCTCAAGTTGGAGAAGGGGCACGTGACGGTGGACTGTCAGTGTAATGTCCACGCCAGACGCGGATTCGTGGAACTGGAAGCCTCCTTCCCCGAGCAATGTCGCAAAGTGGTGGAAAGCTTCTCGGCTATTTACCGGGTGGAAGCACAAGCCGAGGCAGCCGGACTCAGCGCGGAGCAACGTCTTGGAGTTCACCAAACTCACAGCCAACCGGTGATGGAAGAACTTCGCGCCTGGTTTACCGAGCTGATCGACGGCAAAAAGGTCGAGCCCAACTCAGGCTTGGGAGGAGCCATCGCGTATATGCAGGCCCGGTGGACCGAGCTGACCCAGTTCTTGCGAGTGCCGGGAGCACGCATCGACAACAGCCAAGCGGAGAGAATCCTCAAGATGGCGATCCTCCATCGCAAAAACAGCCTCTTCTACCGAACCCAGCGAGGAGCCCATGTGGGAGATTTGTTCATGAGTCTGGTGCAGACTTGTGGCGCCAACGCGGTCAATCCATTCCACTATATGATGGCCGTGGCCGCGCCAAAGCCGATCCGGCTGCGTGGATGCCATGGAACTTTCAGTCCGCCCTCCCAGAACCCTCCGCCCTCTCACCCTGAAGTTCCAAAGTCGGTTCTTCAGGTGGCAAAAACATCCGGCGGCCGTCCAAACCCACCGCGTTCCTCACCCTTACTCACTCTTGCCGCAAGGACACGCCTCTGATGAGGTCACGAGCTCAGAAACGGCGGGTCCGGCAAAGCACCAAAGCGAAGAGGCCTTCAAGCGGCGTAGCTCCGACCTACCGTTCTTTCGCGGACAGCCAACCACTTCACAACAATAAGTCAGCGGCATCCCTAAGTGAATCCGCTCGACCGAAATCTCAGGCTTCTTTGGCGGCTTGAAATCCATCCCGAGTCGTGTTATAACTTGAGTATCACTAAAAATGGAGCACTTATGGTTCTTGGATTGAAGTTGAGACAGCTCGGGAACTCCGTTGGAACGGTCATCCCGAAAGAGGCGCTCGCCCGCTTGAATGCCAAAGAAGGCGATACGCTCTACCTGACTGAAACGCCGGACGGTGCATTTCGGCTGACCGCAAGCGACCCTGAGTTTGCCGAGACGATGGCGATTGCCGAAGAGGGCATGAGCCGTTACCGGAATGCTCTGCGGGAGCTTGCCAAATGAAGCAGCTGCGCTGGCTCTCCGAAGCGCAGGTGATGGCCATCCAAGAGCGACTTTTGGCCGAGCACGGCGGATTGGCCGGGGTGCGTGATGCTGGTCTTCTGCGGTCGGCATTAGACCGACCTCAGAATTTGTTTTCCTATGAGAAACCGAGCCTGTTTGACAAGGCGGCCGCGTACGCTTTCGGCATTGCGAAAAACCACCCGTTTCTTGATGGCAACAAACGCACTGCTTTGATGGCCGCATACACATTCTTGGGCAAGAATGGCCATCGGTTATCCGCCAGCGAAGGAAGCGCTGTGATAGCGACTCAAGAGTTGGCGTCGGGCGAGATGAACCAGGAAGCGTTTTCGGCCTGGCTCAAGCAGGAATCCAAGAGGGTGGAAGCGGCTGTTGGTTGAAGCGATGCCGCTTCCAAGTCAGGACAGCCAGTCGCGACAATACCAGCGCTTCGATTTTCTTCCACTAGGCGGAAGGGCTGGGAGTGTCTTGTGGGAAAGAAGGCTTCATGCTTTAAGTGAGTTGAAGCTTTCGCACAAGGGAGGTCAGAGCGTATGCCAGAGGCCAGCACGCTGGGTGCCGCGGCCTTGGTCGCGGTCGGATTTTTGATTCTTAGGTTGAAAGCAGTCGGCGCCCGACGCCCGACGATCGCGGCTCGATGATCGAAGACAGCTCCCCTCAGCTTCAGGATCCGTTCACTTCGATCTTATTCCGCTTTAGAAGCGGGTTTGGTGGGATAGTCCAATTCCATGTTGGGTTTATCCGCGGAGGCACCCTGTAAGTAATGCGAGAACCATTGCATCATCCGCAGATTATAATCGAGCTTCGCGGCGGCCTTCTTGTTCCCGTGGCCTTCTCCAGGATAAAGCACGAGCCTGACGGGCGCTTTGCCGCGCATTTTTAAGTGGCGGAACAATTCGCGCGACTGACCCGGATTCACACGCGGATCCTCCTTGCCGTGCAGTATGAGCAAAGGCGTTCGCGCCTTCTCAGTGTGCCGGATGGGGCTCCGCTCCAACAAGAAATTCCAATCGTCCCAAGGGCGCTTGAGGGAATGCACCAAGAATTCCTCGTTCGGAATATCCGTAGTGCCAACCTTCGAAATCTTGTCGCTGATGCCCACGAACATCACACCGGCGGCGAATCGCTCGGAATAACGGGTCGCGCACCACGCCGTCGCATAGCCTCCATACGAACCACCAGTGACACCAACCTTGCGAGCATCCGCCACGCCCATTTTGACAAGATGATCCACGCTGTCGATGAGGTCATCGAATTCCTTCCCCGCGGCATCACCCTGGCCGAGTTTGGAGAAGGCGACTCCTTTTCCCGTGCTGCCACGATAATTCGGATAAAACACGGCAAACCCTTTTGCCGCAGCAACTTGTCCGGGAAGAGAATAACTTGTCAACCACCCATGGCTCACATGGGATTCAGGCCCGCCGTGCACCGAAAGAATCAACGGATGCGGCTGGCCGGGCTTTGGGTCCAACGGGCGCAACAGAATCCCCTCCAATTCGACCCCGTCACGAGCGCGAACCGCAACGACTTCCTGCTTTGCCAAGCGCAGCGCGGCGAACTGCGGATTGCTGAAGGTCCGCCGTAGCGGGGCCTGATCTCCCTGCTTCCAGGTGAAGAGTTCGGCGGGATGCGAGGGGGTGTGCGCAAGCAATGCGGCGTGTCGCCCGTCCTTTGACACACTGAGCGCCGTCAGGATGAGGGGGCTCTCCTTGAACATCGGTGCGCTCTCCTTCCGACCGTTGATGGCAACAAGCGAAAGCTCGGTTCCCGTGGAACGTGCGCGGATGAATAGAAGGGAATCATTCTTTTGCCAGGCCAAGGCGACGGCGTCTGATTCTTCGAGCGGCGGGAGCCAATGCCGATATTTCCCGTCTCGCGCATCCCCCAGCATGAGGCGGCCCGCCCAGGGATCATGGGCGTCCGCGCCAGCCATAAACGCGATCCATTTGGAGTCCGGGCTCCACTGAAATCCGCCCAGCTTGCCTGGCGTGGCGAAGGCGGCCTCCCTGGTGCCGTCACTGGCCGCGATCACTTGAATTTGACTTCGCATCATCACATCATCGACCAAGACCGTGGGCGCGATCGCCACCGCCAAGCGGTCCCCGGAAGGAGCGAATTGAACCGCGGTAGCGGCGCCCTCGAGGTCAAGTTTTCTTGGGTTGGGAGTGGCGTGATCCAGGGAGGCGAGCCAAACCCGCGAGGGTTTCCAATCTTCTTCGTAGATCTCCTGCTTGAATCCCTTATCCTTGAGTTGTTTGTCGCTGTCCGGCTCCGGTTCCTGGGCGATGACGGCCACGGAGTCACCTCGGGGGGAGATAGTGTAAGCGCTGATATTGGCTCCCATGGAGAGCGCTCTTCTGGCCTCTCCCCCATCCGCAGGAATCAAATAGAGAGCAGTGAACTTGTCGCCCGTTCGCTTGGATAGAAACGCCAGAGTCTTGCTGTCCGGGGTCCATTGGAGGGCGTTGACCTCCACTTTTCCCACAACAAAAGGGCGAGGTGCGCCTTGAGGCAGGTCCAAAACCCAAAGTTCACTCCAGGCTTCTCCGTCGTCATCGACCCCAGGTTTGCGCGGCGTGGCGACTAAATACGCCACGCGTTTTCCGTCCGGCGAAATCTCGGCAGCCGTGACTGACTTCATGGCGGCCACATCCACCTCCGTCATCACCTGTTTCGATGGGGCCGCTCCTTCCAATGGAATGATCAGGACGGCCATCACGATAAAAATCATTCGAGGAATTGAGCAGGTGTCAGAAAATCGCACTTGGGATCGCATGGGAATCGTTATAGCAGGACAAAAGACGAGTTTCCAGGGGGCATTGCGCTCAAACTTGAAATCGCGTCATCGCCCAACAGCGAAAGGGGTCGGATTCTTTAGGTGAACAATGGCTCGGCTGCCAAGGGCTGTCCCGCAGCCTCCAAAGCCAAAGTTCCACTCCCCCCTTCCGTTGCGATGTTGATTCTCCATGCCGGGTTTTGAATGCTGGGCAAAGTGGCTGGCGGCCGCCACCTTGTTTTTGTTTGCTGCGAGTCCGTGGAGTGTTTAGCGTTTGCCCGGGTTCCAGCTCGATTACGATCGGCCTGTGTTCCCTAGACGAGATGAGCAACAACAAACCACTGTCAGCGAGCGAGATCACGGATTTGATCAACGACCTGAGCCGCCTGGCTCGAAACCTTTGGTGGACCTGGCATCAGGAATCCCAGGAAATATTCCATGAACTTTCCCCGAGGGGATGGCAGAACCTCTATCACAACGCCATGGCGGTGCTGCACGAAGTCTCCGACTACGAACTGCGCGTCCGGCTGCAGGACCCCGAGTTTGCGAGCCGCGTCCATGGCGTTTTGACCTCCTTCGACTCGTACATGAAAGATCCCAACACCTGGGGGAGGCAGAACGCGCCCGAGTTGTTGGAAGCTCCCGTCGCGTATTTCAGCGCGGAGTTCGGCTTTCATGAAACCCTGCCGATCGCCGCGGGGGGCCTGGGAGTGCTGGCCGGAGACCACGCGAAATCGGCGAGCGATTTGGGGCTTGGATTCGTGGGGATCAGCCTGTTTTACCGAGAAGGCTACTTCCAGCAAACGATCAACCAGGACAACTGGCAATCGGAGTATTACACCCTGCTGAATCCGAAGAATCTGCCCATGGAACCTGTGCTCAATAGCAAGGGCGATCCGGTGATCTGCACCGTCCGGATGGCCATGAGCCAGGTAGCCTTTCGGGCTTGGAGGGTGAATGTGGGCCGTTGCCCCATCTATCTCCTCGACACCAATCTAGAGGAGAATGAACCGCATCACCGCGATCTGACCCTGAGGGTTTACGGGGGTGACAGCACCACACGGATCATGCAGGAAATACTGCTTGGGGTGGGCGGGGTCAGGCTGCTTCGCGCCTTGGGCTGCCAGCCCTCGGTCTTCCACATGAACGAAGGGCACGCGGCGTTCTTGACCCTCGAACTGACGCGCGAGAAAATGGCGGAGGGCAAAGGGTTCGCTCAAGCTTTCCAGGAAACCCGCCAGCAATGTTTGTTCACCACCCACACTCCGGTGGAGGCGGGGCATGACCGGTTCAGCGGCGAGCTGATCGACTATGTCGCGCCAAAGTTCAAATCCCAATTGAAACTGTCCCATGAGGAGTTCATGGCGCTAGGCCGAGTGAACCCGTCAAACCTGGCGGAACCATTTTGCATGACCGTGCTGGCGTTGAAATGTTCCAGAGCGGCCAACGGAGTCAGCGAATTGCATGGCGCTGTGAGCCGTGAAATGTGGGCTTGCCTCTACCCGGGAAAGAGCGTGAAAGAGGTTCCCATCGGTCATATCACGAACGGGATCCATGTCTTAGGATGGATGAAAGGGCCGGTGCGTCGATTTTGGAGGCGGAAGCTTGGCTCCAGCCAGGAAGCCGAGGTCGTCTCGCTTGGAGGCGGAGAAAGCACGGCGTTCTGGCGGCAGAAGCCAGCCACAAACTGGGATGCGGAGCTCAATTCACCGGAGTTCTGGAAGCGTATGCTCGATCCCACTTTTGTCAGCGACGAGGAACTTTGGGCCCTGCGCTACCGTTTGCGGCGCGAACTCATCGAGTTCAGCCGCCGCCGGCTGCTTCTCCAAGGCCAGCGGCTGACCCAGAGAGATTTCATCACATTCGATCAACTGTTGAACCCCGACGCCCTCACGATCGGATTCGCCAGGCGGTTCGCGACCTACAAGCGGGCGCCCCTCATTTTTCACGAACTCAACAGCATCGTGGAAATCGCCAAAGACAAGCAACGACCCGTGCAATTCATCTTCGCGGGTAAAGCCCATCCCCGAGACGACGAAGGAAAGCGATTCATCCAAAAGATCGTCCATTTGAGCAAATACAGCGACCTGCTCGGCCATTTGGTGTTCATCGAAAATTACGACATTCATGTCGCCAGGCAGATGGTCGCGGGCTGCGACGTTTGGCTGAACAACCCCCGGAGACCCCTGGAAGCTTCGGGAACGTCCGGGATGAAGGCGGGGTGCCATGGATGCCTCAACTTGAGCATTTTAGACGGCTGGTGGCGCGAGGGTTACGACGGCACCAATGGGTTTGCCATCGGCGGCGACTCGCACCCGGACTCCGTCGAGGAGCAGGACAAGGTCGACGCCCAAAACCTGTTCACGGTGCTCACTGAGGAAGTGATTCCATGTTTCTACAGTCGTGACGCCAGCGGCTTGCCTCGCCAATGGCTGCAGAAGGTTCGGCGGGCGATGGCGACTTTGGTGCCGCAATTCAACACTTGGCGGATGGTCCAGGAGTATGCCAACCGCCTCTACTTGCGGAAGTAATGAGCCTGGCCTCCAAGCCGGGCGTACGCTCCGTCAATCGCGAGGCCTTGCTGGGCAAACTCGCCGAATGGAATTTCCCGGCCTATCGCGCCGACCAAATTCTTGAATGGCTCTATCGTCATCGAGCCTCCTCCTGGGAATCGATGACGAACCTTCCGAAAGCCCTTCGGAAGATGCTGTCGGAAACGTTCGAGTTCACTCCGGTCGAAGTGGTCCGGTGCGAGGGCAGCGCCGACTCGACGCGCAAGTTCTTGTGGCGGCTCGGCGATGGGGCGCTCGTGGAGACGGTCTTGATTCCGGCCAATCCGGCGCTGTACAGCGATCCAAGCGACAGGCGGACGCTCTGTGTCTCCACCCAGGTTGGATGCGCCTATGGATGCCAATTCTGCGCCAGTGGGCTCGATGGATTCAAACGCCAACTAAACCCTGCCGAAATCGTGGGACAATGGCTGGGAGTGGAAAATTATTGCGCGAATGAAGAACGCAACTTGGAAAAAAAAGAGGGATCGGCGGGTTCCGCGCGCACGGTTGGCAATTTAGTGTTCATGGGAATGGGAGAACCGCTGGCCAACTACGACAACGTCTTGGCCGCGCTGCGAATCTTGAATGCCGAGTGGGGCGGAGGGATTGGAGCGCGAAAAATGACGCTCTCCACAAGCGGCCTGGCCCCCCAGATCAAGAGGCTCGCGGATGAGCCGGAGCAGTTTCGGCTGGCCATATCTCTCCATGGGGCGACGGACCCAGTGCGGGATCGGATCATGCCGGTCAACCGGAAATATCCCCTCAAAGCGCTGACCGCAGCCATTGAATATTACCAGGAGAAAAAGGGGCGCCTCATCACCTTTGAATATATTCTGATCAAAGGCCTCAACGACGGAGAGGACCAGATCGAGCCGCTGGCGGCGCTGTCGCGCCGGCTGCACGCCAAGGTGAATCTGATCCCTTACAACACCGTGGAAGGGTTGCCGTGGGAACGCCCGGAAGAGGCGGTCCAGGAGAAGTTTCTCTCCCGCCTCCAAGAACGAGGGATCATCGTCACGCTGCGCCGGGAAAAAGGACACGACATCGACGCCGCTTGCGGCCAGCTCCGGCTGCGAACCGAACGAGAAGGCATCCTGTCAGCGGGAGTTTTTAAGGCGCGGGACAACTGACAAGCCGCTCATGATCGCTCTCATCGACTACGGAGCCGGGAATTTGCGAAACGTGGAGAAGGCGCTCCGCTTTTTAGGCGCTTCCATTCGGGTCGTGACACGCCCCGAGGAAACCAAAGACGCCGACGCGATGGTGTTGCCCGGAGTGGGTGCGTTCGACGACTGCATCGTTTCCCTGCGACGCCAGGAACTGCTCGAGTGCGCGCGCGCCTTCATCGATTCCGGCCGTCCTTTTCTTGGAATCTGCGTGGGTTACCAGGCGTTGTTCGAGCGCAGCGAGGAGTTCAATTCCTGCGCGGCGGGCCTGGGTGTGTTCCGTGGGAGCGTCGTCAGATTCCCAAACCAACCTGGGCTGAAAGTGCCTCAGATCGGCTGGAATAAAATTGAAATCACCGCCCCGGAATGCCCTCTTTACCGAGGGGTCGCCAACGGCAGCCATGTTTACTTCGTTCACAGCTACTACCCCAACCCCGCCGATCCGTCCATCGCGGCAACAATGACGAATTATGGCGCCGCATTTGTGTCGTCCATCTGGAAGGACAATGTTGTCGCGACCCAGTTCCATCCCGAAAAAAGCCAGCAAGTGGGACTTCAAATCCTCCGGAATTTCGTCGAATGGAACGGCTCCTAAAAGGGCTCACCTGGCGGCTCGCCAGCCCCAGCGTGCTGGAGAGTCCGTTGGCTCCAAATAGGCTCCAAACCGTCGGCGAGGGTTCGTCCCATTAGGTCGTCAAGCAAGCGGGAGTGCGTCGGTCATTGGCACGTGTGCGCTCCATCCCCGCACTCCAGCCACTCTGCAACCTCCCGTTCAAGTGAAACTTATTGGAATGGAGGGTGTTTCCAACTAGTCTGCGGACGGGAATCATCATTGAACGGCATTATGGCTTTGGCGATTAAAACCACGGAGGCAGCGACCGGCGGAAGCGTTCAAGTGGATGTGATCGAGAAATTGGCGCGACAGCGCGACGCTCTCCTGGACCAACTGGCGAAGGTCATCATTGGCCAGCGGGACGTCATCGACAATGTGCTTCTCACGATCTTCTGCGGCGGTCATGGCCTTGTCGTAGGCGTCCCTGGCCTCGCCAAAACCCTTTTGATCCGCACTTTGGGACGCGTCCTCGACCTCTCGTTCAGCCGGATTCAGTTCACGCCCGACCTGATGCCATCTGATATCACCGGCACCGAGATCATCGAGGAAGATCCCGCGACCGGAAAAAGAAGGCTCGAATTCCTGCCGGGCCCCATCTTCGCGAACTTGGTGCTGGCGGACGAAATCAATCGCACACCGCCGAAGACTCAGGCCGCGATGTTGCAGACAATGCAAGAATACGAGGTGAGCCTGGGTTCGAAAACGCATCCGCTCCCGAGGCCATTCCACGTGTTCGCGACTCAGAACCCGATTGAAATGGAAGGCACCTACGTTCTTCCAGAGGCCCAGGCAGATCGCTTCATGTTTAGCATCCGCTGCGGGTACCCCACTCATGACGAGGAGGAAAAGCTCGTGCGCCACACCACGGGCACGGAGACGCCGCTCATCCACCCCGTCTTGACAGGCCCCGAACTCATCGAAATTCAGAAGCTTGTGCGCGCCATGCCAGCATCGGATGAAGTGCTGCACTACGCCGTCAAACTCGTGTCGCGCACCCGGCCCGAAGACCCAAGCGCTCCGTCGTTCGTCAAAGAGTACGTGCGATGGGGAGCAAGCCCCCGCGCTTCCCAATACCTCATCCTGGGCGCGAAAGCTCGAGCGGCGGTGAGCGGGAAACTGTGCGCCGACCACGACGGAGTTCGATCAGTGGCCCGACAAGTGCTCCAACATCGCGTCCTGACGAACTTCAATGCGCGCGCCCAAAAAATCACCGTGAATGACGTGATTGAAAAACTTCTGTCCGACGTTGTTCCAAGCCGGGAACGTTGACTCCCGACACCATGCCTTCCAGCCTCGCCATCGATTCGTCCGTGCTTGCCGCCGTCGACGATCTCTCTCTGGTGGCCAAGGCGGTTGTCGAAGGTTTTTTCGACGGCCTCCACAGAAGCCCGTTCCTTGGTTACAGCTCTGAGTTTTCCGCTTATCGCCCCTACGCCAAGGGCGACAATCTCCGGCACATCGATTGGAAAGTATGGGGGCGAACAGACGAATTCTACGTCAAACAATTCGAGGACGACACCAACCTCCGCTGCCATATCCTATTGGACACAAGCGCTTCGATGGATTTTGGGGAGGGCGACGCCAACAAGTTTCAGTACGCTCGAACTCTTGCAGCCGTGCTGGCTTACCTGATGGTGCGGCAACATGACGCGCCCGGCCTGATCCTCTTCGGCGCCGAGTCCAAACAGGCCGCCCCCGCCCTCGCGGCGAGGCATCAGGCGGATGAAATCTTTCACCTGCTGACAGAGGCTCGGGCTGGAGGGCGGACGGCCGTCGGACCCTCGCTGTCCCAGCTCGTACAAACCATTTCCCGCCGGGGGTTGACGGTGATTCTCTCGGATTTTTTTGCTTCGGAAGGGGCTTGTGAGGATTTGCTGCGACAGCTTTACGGGCAAGGACAAGAGGTTTTGGTGTTTCATCTCTTGGCACCCGAGGAGCTTGATCTCCCTTATGAAGGCGATTTCATCATGGAAGACAGCGAAACGGGGGAAGAAGTCATTGTACACGCGGAGAGTTTTCAGGAAGAATACCGGAAACGGGTCGGCGACTTTTGCGACCGGATTCGCCGGGCCTGTTTTCAATTGGAAATCGATTACGTTCAGCTCAGAACGGACGCCCGCCTGGATCTGGCACTCATGGCTTACCTCGAGAAAAGGTCCGCCTTTTGAAGTATGTTCCCAGCGTTCACGAATGCGCTTCTATTGCTCGGCCTGACCGCGCTAAGCATCCCGATCGTCATCCACCTGTTGTTGCGCCGGAAGAGTCGGCGATTGCGGTTCAGCACGATCCGCTTCTTTGTCCAAATGGACGAGGGCTCCAGCAAAAAGAGGAAGCTGCGGAACTGGCTGCTGTTGTTCGCGCGATTATCGTTGTTCGCTCTGATTGTCCTGGCATTCGCCCGGCCGTTCGTCGCGGGCGGCAGCTCCGATCCGCAAGCCAGGAAGCCCCGGCAAGTCGTGTTGGTGGTGGATGTTTCGGCATCTATGACCGCCACGATCGCCCTTGAACAGCAATGGGATCGGGCCATGGCACTGGGGAGGCGCCTCCTTTCGGATCTGCGACCGGGTGATCGCGCGGCTTTGATTCGCTGCTCGACCGAGACTGAAGTCGTGGCGACTTTCGCTCCTTCCACCACAACGGCGCGCCAACTCGACGCCATGCGGCCAGGCGCCGGCACAGGCAACATCTCGGAAGGAATCAGGAAGGCTCTCGAATTGCTGGGGCGATCCGATCCAGGGTTTGTCTCGTCCATCGCGATCCTCAGCGATCTCCAACGCAGCTCCTGCCAAAATCTCGCCGCCTGCGCGATCCCGCCGGATGTCGACGTCCAAGTCCCAAGCTCGACGGAGCCCTCCATTCCGAACTTCGCCGTGACTGGGTTGCGGGCTGACTCCTCTTCCGGCCCCGGCCCGGCGGTCCAAGTCACGGGTTGGGGGGCCGTTCCCCGCCCTGAATTGAGGACCGTGCTCAGGGTCGGTGGGAAAGAACTGTTCGCCGCCACCCACAGTCTGCCGGCTGATGGAACCACGGATATTCCCCTGCCCATGCTCAATTTGCCGCCAGGATGGCATTCGGTGGAATTTGAAGCCCTTTCGGAGGATGCTTTTTCCATCGACGACACCCGCTTTCAGGCAGTCTACATCCCTGAACCGACCCGGGTCCTGGCGGTCGAACCGCGCAAACCCGGGAAGGTGTTTCAGGAGGAAACTTTTTTCCTGGTGACGGCTTTGGACCCTTCGTTCGGAAGTTCCACAACGAATTCTTCAAAATTCGTGATCCAAAAGGTTGGATTGGAATCTTGGCTGGGAACACTGACGAATCCAGACCCAGCACTTGGGGTGGACGTCGTCCTGCTCCCCGGGCTAAAACAACCGCTGGCGGAGGAAGCGGCCGCCTTGATTTCGACGGCAAAACGGGGTGGTCGCGTGGTCCTATTTCTTGGGGACGCCGTGAGCCCGAATCGATACAATCATCAATTTCGTGACTTGCTCCCGGCCCGGATCGGCACTCTGGAAATCACCGCGGAAAACCACCCTAATTGGTCACTCGGGGACTATGACAAGGAAGGGCGGCTGTTTGAAGCATTCCGGCGTCCGAACAGCGGAGATTTGCGGTTGGCCCAGTTTTCTCGGCGATTCAGCTTGACACCCCATGACGAGAGTTCTGTGCTAGCTTGGTTCGATGATGGAGAGCCATTGGTCGTGGAACGAAAACTTGGTCTAGGAAGCGTTCTGCTTGTGAATACAACATCCGACACAGCCTGGACCGACTGGCCGAAGCACAAGACATTTGTTCCTTGGGTGCACGCCGTGGGAAGTCATTCCATGGGGGGCGCCACTGGGCGTCATTTGGAGTCGTCACTCTCGCTCGAGAGCGGCAGCGTGGTGGACATCGAGTTGGGGTCAACCTACAAGGACCAGAAGTTCGAGCTTTTGCGGCAAGGAAGCCGCATCTCGACCCTGGTGTCGGATGCAAGGGGTAAAGTTCGGGACGTTTCGTTCGACTCTCCTGGGATTTATTCTGTAAGAGCCGTACCAGGCCTGGAAGTTCTCCGAATCGCCGCGAGCTTGCCGGTCCTGGAATCCGATCTTTCGAGCCTGACGCCGCTCGAATTCCAGCGTCAGTTGGGCCGAAGCACGGGGCCGATCCACGCCGCGAGCGCCCGGGGTATTTTCGAACACACAGGCCGAACTATGGAGTATTGGCGCCTTCTGCTGTGGGGCGCTTTGATATTACTGTTGGTGGAGCCTCTAGTGGCCAATCGAATGATGGCATAAAAGGAACGGCGCGCTATGAAAGAAGATTCCGCAATCGCCAAGGCCAAGCTGCTCGAGGCGACGAGAACGAAGGACACATCCCAACGATTGGCTGCGGGCATCACGGCCGCCGCCGCCGGGCTCCTCGTCATCCTGGTCGTGGCCTTATTGGACTACCGATTCCTGCTTCCTTCCACGATCCGGATCGTGGGACTGCTTGCGTTGTTCGGCACGGCCGCCTGGGGGATTCGGAGGTTGTGGGCATTAAGCCGGCGACCCACTCGGATGAAGGAAGCGGCGCTCGATGCCGAGGCGCAAAAACCGGGCCTTGGTTGCGAAATCTCCACCGCTGCCGAGTACCTGAGCGGAGATCGAAAACCAACCGAGGCCTACGAGCCACAACTGGCGGCGGCGCTCGAGGCGAAGGCAGCCTCAACCCTGGCGTCGCTGCAGGTGCCTTATGAGAAGAAGCTGCTCGGACCGGCGTTTGGGCTGGGGTTGGCCATGACCGCGGCACTGTTTTTTTTGCTGTTTGCATCGGGAGCGCTCACGGCTTTCAAACGAGCAGTCACTCCTTGGTCCAAGACATCCTACACGACCATTCGAGTGATGCCTGGAGAAATTGAAATCCCCCGAGGCAGTGATATTGAAATCAAAGGACTCTTTACTGGGCGAACCCCCAACACTCCTCGGTTTGAGTGGATGGACGAAGGCGCCACCACCTGGCGAACCGCGGAACTGCATCCAAATGAACGCGGGGAACACGTGCATCCATTGAAAAACGTCCAAACACCGATCCGATACCGGCTCCGTGGCGGAGACACGACTTCCGACACATACCTCGTTCAGCCCTACACCCCGCCGGATGTGAAGGAGTGGCGGGTGGAGCTGACTTTTCCCGATTACACCCGGCGCTCCAACATCGTGCTGAGCACGCCAGAATTGACGGCGCTGCGGGCCACGATGGCCTCGATTCAAATCAACCCGACAACGGAACTCTCGAAGGCGAGATTGCGATTCAGCAATGCCCTCCCCCCGATTGAGCTGAATCCGACTCCTGGCGCGGCTTGGGCAGCCGATGTGAAAATCACCAAAGATTGCGAGTTCTGGATCGAGTTGACCGATGCGCGCGGCCGAAAAGGCGGCAACGCGTCGCCTTACCTCATTAGAGCTCTCCCGGATGAGGCCCCGAAAGTAGAAATCCTTGAACCCGGCCAGGATATGCGGTCCGAGGCGACCAACAATATCCCCATAAGAATCTCAGTCTCGGACGATTATGGAGTCGATGAAATCAAACTGGTTTACCATCGGCTTGGAAACGCCGAGCAGTTCATCAGTTCGGCTCGCCGAAACGAGACCAACGCGGAAATCGTTGTGAGTCTGCCTCTTTCCGAGATGGGCCTTCAAGAGTATGAACTGGTGGCTTATCACGCGCTGGCTCGGGATAACAACACCCTCGATGGACCCGGCGTCGGGAAATCTCCGGTGTATTTTATTGAGATCACCAATGAGGAAGGGGTGCTCTGCAAGCCGCCACCGATTCCAGGACAAAAGGTGAACCTGCTTGTGATTCAAAAGCAGATCATCGCCGACACCGCCGTGCTGGTGACCTCGGCGCCCAATGAGAAGTTTCAGGAGCTGGCCGCGCGCCAAAATGATGCCCGTGATTTGGCGAAGATTTATTTGGAGGGGATGTCAGCCATTCAAGCCCCGGGAGAAGTGATCGCGGAAATGGAAGCCGCCATGCGGGACATGGGCGAGGCGCGGGCATTTCTGGAGAGCCGAAGCCGCGACCAGGCGCTGGTGCCGGCAGAAAAGGCTTTGGCGCGCTTGTATCACCTGTTGAAAATCTTGCCCGAATTAAAGGAAGTGCCAGCGGAAGAGAGCATCGCCGGACAGCCCAAAGCAGAGCCACCACAGAGCCCGTTGCTCAAGGTGGTCCTGGAAGCCATCAAGAAAAACGCAAAAGAGCAGCCTGACAACGAAGAAATCGAGCAAGCGTTGCGGGACGCGAAACGGCTGGAGCAGCAAGCCAGTTTAACACTCGGCTCTCAGAATGCTGGGCAGGGAACCGGCGGCGGGGAAGTGCGGCTGGATCGCTCAGGCAAAAATCCTTCCCCGGGAAAGCCTCAGGAAGAAGCCGAGAATGGGAACAGTGGCAAGGGAAAGCAGGGAAGAAGGCCGGAGTCCGGCATCAACAAGGAGGCGCTGTCGGCCCAGGGAACTCCCGCTGGTGGCTCCGGTCAGCCAGGCCAGAAAACCGCTCCAAACAAAAGCAAAAATGGGGTGTCATCAGTCAAGGACGAACCCGGAGAGCAACAATCCGACGGTCTGAAGGACGCGCAGGCATTGGCAGAGAAACAAAAGTCGCTGAGTAAAGAAGCGGCGGCATTGGCTGAGAAGCTCGCCCGAATCGCGGGGAAAGATTCCCGGCTCGGTCATGGGGCTGCCAAAAAGATGAGTGAAGCATCAGCCAGCCTCGACGCGGCCGCGGAGGCGACTCGGAGCGGAGACGCTCAATCGGCCGGAACCAAGGGCATGCAGGGAGGGGCCGCGCTTAAAGTCACAATCGCCTTGTTGGAGAGGATTTTGGAGGGTCGTCTTGAACGCGGCGGCGTGGCGAACGAAGATTATCCGAAGGAATATGAGGCTGTCATCTCCGATTACTTCAAGAGGCTCTCGTACGCGGAGTAAGCCCGGGAGCTCAGGCCGATGATTCAATTCACCTACATCCCGCGCTGGCCGTGGGTTGTTGGTTGTGTCGCCTTGATTCTGTGCTCGCTTTGGTGGAGCTACCGCGAAGCCAGGGGAGCACCCAGTTTAGGGCTCCGCGCCTCTTTGATAGGGCTGCGTTTTATCGCGATCGCTCTGGTCGTTCTTTGTCTCATGGACCCGCAGTGGGTCGAGATGATCCGTCACCAACCTAAGTCCCAAATCGCTGTTTTGCTCGACACCTCGAAAAGCATGGGCACCCAAGATGTGCCAAACGGCAGGATGACCGCTGGCGCGGATTGGGTTCGGAAGAATCTCATGCCGACAGTCCCCTCCGGGATGTCCGTTTCACAATTCAGTTTCGATCAATCTCTGATTCCACTGAAGGCACTCGATTCCGCGAGCCCGACCGGCTCAGTCACGGCCCTGTCCGGCGCCTTGGAGGGCCTGCTCAACGATCCTCATGAAGAATCCTGGAGCGCCGTGCTGCTCGTGTCCGATGGCATCGAAAACCAAGGCCAACCCGCCGCCCGAGTCGCAAAAGCGTTTCGGCGCAAAGGCATTGCCATCCACACCGTCGCGGTGGGAACCACCAACGAAACACAAGACGTGGTTCTCGAAAACGTTCAAGTGCGGCGTGCCGTTCCGAAAGAAGCGCCAACCCGGCTCCGCCTCATGGTGCGTTCCCACGGCTACGGGGGGAAAACCGTTCCCATTCACATCAAGTCAAAAAACGACGTCATCGCTGTGCATGAGGCGCGCTTGAATGGCACCTCTCAGGATATCGAAATTGACATCACTCCGCGCCAAAAAGGATTTCAAATCTACGAGGCCTCCGTCGCGCCGCAACCGGGCGAATGGCTTCTGTCAAACAATCGCCGATTGTTCGGGGTCGAAGTGGTGGATCCAACCATTCGAGTCATCTACATGGAAGGGACTCCACAGCAGTCAAGCAGCCCTAAACCGGAATGGAAATATCTCAAGGACGCCATCGAGTCGGATCCAGACATGAAAGTGAAGACGTTGTTCCGGCAGTTTGGCTCCAACGGCCAGTTTCTGAACACCATTGATACAGACGCGGACACCGGGGAGAAGATTTATCCAGTGGAACATCCTACCCATGGTTTTCCCCGAACTCTCCAGGGACTGCTGGCGTACGATGTCGTCATCCACAGTGACATCAAGAAGGAGTCGTTCAAGCCCGAGCAATTGCGTCATATCGCTCAATTCGTCGAAGAACACGGTGGAGGGTTTGTGATGATCGGCGGCAACTCGGCTTTCGGAAAAGGCGGATATCACCGTACTGCTCTGGATCGAATCATCCCAGTCGCGATGCGCGATCAGAACGATTCTCAAACCGAACGGGTGAGATTGACGGCGCCCAGTTCAGCCCTTTCCCATCCCATCATGAGCCTCGGCGCCAGCCGGGAGGAAACGGCGCTCATCTGGGGTCCGAAATTCCCCAGCCTGCACGGCTGCAATCGGGTGGATCGGGCGAAGCCGGGCGCGGTGGTTTTAGGCGAGGATGCTTCCTTTCGAAACGCTTACGGCCGCGGCCTGCTTCTGGCCGTCCAGGAAATCGGGCAAGGACGCAGCATGGCTTTCACGTCGGACACGACTCGCACATGGGGCAGAGATTTCCAGACGTTATGGGGCGAGCCGATTAATCCGAAGCTCGCTCTCACTGAAGACAATTGCGACTCACGTTACTACAGGCAGTTTTGGGTCAACGCCGTCAGATGGCTGGCCAGCGGCAAGGTGGCTCGAACGAACAATCCCGTGACGCTGGAACTCGCGAGGAGTTATTGTTCCCCGGGAGAATCCGTCGAAGCGCGCGTCCGCGTTCGGGACTCCAATTTTCGGGATATCGCGGGCGCGGAGGTGACGTTGACGTTGTCATCCAGAAACCAAACCAACACCCCGGTTGCGGCGCGTTATGAAACCGCGTCACAGTCTTACTTCGTGGAGGTCAACTCACCCATCCCAGGCGATTTCAAAGCCACTGCGGTGGCCCGCCTGAAGGGCGTGCGTTTGGGTGAGGATCACCAACTGCTCATCGCGGAGGCTGTGGATCCCGAAATGGCGTCGTTGAAGGCAAGGCCGCAAGCTTTGGCAGCTATATCCGAAGCAACAGGCGGAAGAGCCCTCACTCAGGATGATCGCAGCCCGGATCTCGCAAGCACTCTCTTCGCGAACATGCCGCCTCCAAGAATCGAGCACCGTCGAAATCCGGTCTGGGACAACTGGATCTGGCTCTTCATGATCTTGGGCGCCTTGACGGCGGAATGGGCGATTAGACGCATTCGAGGGATGGCGTAGGCCTATGAAATGAGGCATGATCTCAGCATGAAAAAGTCTCGACGCTACGGCTGGAGGATTTGGGCGGTGCAACTGGGCCTGATGGCCGTCGGACTCCTTGTGGTCTCGATGCCGTCAACCAAGCAGGTGGCGAGTGATTCCTCCCCGGCGCCTGCTGTGGGCGGCGTGGCCTTTGAACTGCACCGGGTGCGCGAAGTCCCATGGGCGGTCCACGTGGTGCGGATTGATCGCTCAAAATCAGATTTCGAGTTTACGACGACACTTGGAGATGGCGACGCCCTGGGGCTGAGCCGAATGACCGATCAGATTCGAATGATCACGAGCCGTTGGGGGCGCCCAGTCGCGGCGATCAATGGCGACTTCTATCGCACCGAAAACGAACCCTACTCCGGCGATCCCAGGGGATTGCAGATCCTCAGAGGCGAACTGGTGAGCGCTCCAACTGACCGGGAGTGCTTTTGGATCGATACTCGGGGCAATCCGCGGATGGACGAAGTCAAAAGTGAGTTTGCCGTGACGTGGCCCGACGGATCGAAAACCGCGATTGGTTTGAACGAGGAAAGGGAGAGTAACAGCGCCGTTTTATACACGGCGGCCGCTGGTGCCTCCACGGGCGCCTCCGGGGGAACCGAATACGTGCTCGAACAAGTTCCGGGCAACCCGTGGGTTCCATTGGCTCCGGGCCTGCTTTACCCAGCGCGAGTCGCGCAGATTCGGGGAGGCGGCAACACCAGACTGAAGTACGACACCCTCGTCCTGTCGGTTGGCAGGTTTTCGCGCATTCTGCCTCCACGCGTCGCCGTGGGAGACATCGTGAAGATTTCCACGGCCACCACCCCTGATCTGCGGGGGGTTAAAACCGCGATTGGTGGCGGACCGGTTCTCGTGCGCCAAGGAGAGGCAAGGCCTGGAAGGGTCCACAAATCAATGGACCGCCACCCTCGATCAGCCATCGGCTGGAATCAGAAGGAGATTCTGTTTGTGGTAGTCGATGGAAGACAGCACGGGTGGTCGGTCGGGATGACGCTCCCAGAACTGGCGAATTTCCTGGTGAAACTTGGGTGCGAAGAAGCGGTGGGTCTCGATGGAGGCGGCTCGGCCGAGCTTTGGTTTAGTGGCCGCATCAAGAACAGGCCTTGCTATGGCCACGAACGATTGACGGCAAACACGCTCGTCCTGGTCGAAAAACCACCATCCGAAAAGCCTGAGCGCTGATGACTCACCAGGCCCGGTCCTCCGGCCGTCTCTTTTTTTCCCGCAGCCTTCCCTGCCCCGCTCAATCCCTTTGCGCTTTCTTTCAGGCACGTGTTTGCTAGGCGCGTGTTGAGAACGATCCGGCGCGTGGAATATGCGGAACTGGTGGCGCTCTTTCTGATTCATGGAGCTGCCCTGTCCATGTGGTTCGTGCCGTTGAGCACGGTTCTGGATGCTCACGGCCTGAATCACATCAAGCCGTACGCTTATGCCACCTCGGCTCTAGCCGCGCTAGTTTCCCCATTGATCTTTGGCGCGATCGCGGATCGCCACGCTTCTCCCGTGCCAGTGCTGCGGGGTCTGTCTCTGGCCACGGCAGTCTCGATGGCGCTGGCCAGCGCAGCCATCGGGCTCCGCTGGAATCAATGGATTGTGCTGGCTCTCATTCAACTTCACGCGCTCTGCTCAGCGCCGACATGGAGCCTTTCCTCGACCATTATTTTCGCGCGTCTCGCCGATGCCAGGATGGAATTCGGACCCATCCGAGCCATGGGCACGCTCGGCTGGATGGCGGGGTGCTGGCTGGTGAGCTTGTTGAACGCGGATTCGTCGGTGCTCTCAGGATTCAGCGGCGCGGTTACCTGGCTGGTGGTGTGTGGGTTTACGTTCTTCCTGCCCGTGGTGGAGACGCCAAAACCTGTCGTCAAACTGACACTGCGCCAAAGACTCGGGCTGGACGCTCTGACGCTGCTGAGGCATCACGATCACCGCGTTGTGTTCATCACGGTCGCTTTGTTTGCGATCCCGCTCGCCGGATATTACCCGTATACTCCCCCCCACCTGCAGGCCCTTGGGCTCAGACACACAACGGCCTGGCTCAGCCTCGGCCAAGTGACGGAGATCATGTGCATGGCCATGTTGGGGGGACTGCTCTTGAAGCGGCGCCTGAAGTGGATTTTTGCCTGGGGACTTGGCTTGGGCGTGGCTCGTTTTGTTGCCTGCGCCTTCGACATCAAGGCCGGGCTTCTCGCCGGCATCGTGCTGCACGGATGTTCATTCACACTCGTGTTCATCACGGCCCAAATCTACGTTGATCAGCGAGTGGAACCAGCCTGGCGCGCCCGGGCCCAGGCTCTCATTTCACTGATGAGCAGCGGCCTTGGCAACCTCGCCGGATATCTCGGAACGGGCTGGTGGTTCAGTGTGTGTGCGACAGAGACGCCAGGCCAGTGGCGTGGCTTTTGGTTAGGTCTTGCGGCGGCGGTGGCAATGGTGCTCGTTTACTTCATGCTGGCCTACCATGGAAAGGCTTCGGAAAAGGCATCCACGACACTGCAGGTTGAAGGTTGACGCGTGCAACCCGCAGGAAATGGATCCCGATCACCAATTCGCCCAATGCCCGCCTCCCGAGTAGATCAGGTAGTTCGTCGTCCAAAGTTTGGAGCTTTTCCAACGCACGGCGCCGTCCAGAGTGCACGCGTTTCCTCCCGCTGCCCCCATTTGGCGAGGGGTTTTCCCTCCCGATGGAGTCACTCCAGTTCCTTTGTACGGTCCTGACTTGACCTGGCCGGTTTTTCCATGAGGAACGGTCACCCAGGCGCTGTTCCAAGCGTTTTGGTCGGAGAAAAGCACGATGGTCGGATCCTCCGTCAGTCGCTTCGGCGAGACCCAGCCCACGGGCTCGGGCATCTTCTTGTCCCCGTGGTAATTATAACCTATGTAGTAGCCGATGCCTGTTTGAAATCGACCATCCGGCCTGTCCGTGGTGCCGGGGTAGCGCACCGGATAAAGGTTGGGGCAATCGAACACTTTATCCCCAAATTGATTGCTAATGGTCACGTACATGTGGCTTTCGATGCTGAGGGTGTAGGAGTCGCCAGCATCACGAGTGCCGAGAAAAACCCGGTCGTTGTTGTCCAAGGCATAAAGGTGGGTGGCCAATCCCATCTGCTTCAAGTTGCTCACGCAGTTGGCGCGCTTGGCCTTCTCCTTGGCCGCGGCGAGAGTGGGGAGCAGCATACCCGCGAGAATGGCGATGATGGCGATCACCACAAGAAGTTCGATGAGCGTGAAACCCCGCTCAGCGCCTCGCGACTCTCCAACCGAACCCAGGGTTTGTTCCGTTCTTGCTTTAATCATCTTGATCTCCAGAGGTGCGGTTTGAAGAGGGAATCCTAATCTCTTCTGGTACAGTAACTGAGTTGCAAACGTAATTGCAAGCAGTTGAGGTCCGCCAGTGCATCCGCAGGTTGACGGTTAATTTGCCTGGCAGCCCGGAGCGCGGCTGCGTGCGAGGCACCAACCGCAGCAGGTTCGGCGTGGGTGCGAGCCTGAGATGGTGCTGCGACTGGCTTTCAGCACAGTCGCGCTACACCGACAACGCGTGGATGCGCCGGAGGTCCGCCGTGCTGATGATTTCGTGGCACCGGTTGACAGGGATATTGCGTGAAATGGGACTTCGGAAAACACCAGGCCCGGAGCCAGCAACTCGAGCGAGCGTGGCGCGTCGTTTTGGGTTGACCCATCGAATCCAGGAGGCCCACTGTTTCAGGGGCGTCCGGCAAGACTCATGAGGCACATCATAAAGACTCTCGGCGGCGTTGTATTGCTGCTGCTCGGCGGGCTCGTGGCAGCCAAAATCGCCCTCGCGCGTCCGCCCGGCTCGAAGAGTTCTCCACCCAAAGGGTATTCCAGCAGTCAAGCTCTCTTGGCGGCATACGCTCTTAAGGAACTCCAGCTAGTCGATCTTAATCCTCCTATGCCGGCAGGCGTTGTGGAAAAAAAGGGCATCGAATACGGAAAAGCGGGCGATCGATCCCTCCTGCTAGATCTATTCACGCCGGTCTCAAAGCCCAATGGTGTTCCCGGCCTTATTTTTATACACGGCGGAGGCTGGAGAGGGGGGAAGCGGCAGAGCTACCGTGTTTACACGACCCATTTTGCGAAGCTCGGGTACGTGGCGGCCACGATCAGTTATCGGTTTGTTCAGGAAGCGCCGTTTCCAGCCTGCTTTCAGGATGCGCAAAACTCCGTGCGTTGGATGCGATCGAATGCGAAGGACCTCGGCGTCAATCCAGATCGCATTGCGGTGATCGGCGGTTCGGCTGGCGGCTACCTCGCCATGATGGTCGGATACGGCTCAGAGTCCGCCGAACCTGAAACCGGAGACGCCCGCTTCGCGGTGTCTTCACGAATTGCCGCGCTGATCAACTTTTATGGCCCCTCCGACCTGACAACCCCTTTTGCCAAATCTTCCCCACTCGTGAAGGCTCTGCTTGAGGGAAAATCGTTTGAACAAGCCCCTGATCTCTACCTGCGGGCATCCCCCATCACCCACTTAAGTTCGAACGCACCTCCGACACTTATTTTCCACGGCACTCTTGACGAAATTGTTCCCATTGACCAGTCGGACTCGTTGGCGGCAAAATTGAAACAACTGAATATCCCTTATGAATATGAGCGCTTGGAGGGATGGCCTCACACGATGGATGCCGGGCAAGCCGTCAATGAGTATGCCAAAGCGAAAATGGAAGCCTTTTTAGTCAAACATCTAGGACCCATTGCCGATTGAGATGACCGTCATGCCAGCCCGACCAATTACCGCGGAATGAACTTCTTAGCCCCTTTGTTTCTCCTGGCTGCCGCCGCTGTCGCGGTGCCTTTGTTCTGGCACCTCATCCGTCGAAATCCAAAGGAGCGAGTACTTTTTAGCGCGACACGGTTCTTGACGCCTTCGTACCCGCGAATCACGCGGCGGAGCAAACTCGAGCACCTCATTCTACTGGCTCTTCGATGCCTGGCGATCATCCTCCTCGCCTGCGCTTTCGCGCGACCTTTCCTCACCAAGCCTCTTCCTCCTAGCTCTAGTCCAACTGCTTCCAAGCACGTCGTGATCCTGGTCGATACAAGCGCCAGCATGCGCCGCCCATCCCTTTGGCCCGCGGCTCTCGAAGCCGCCCAAGAATCCCTCGAAAGACTGACTGCGACCGACTCAGCGGCCGTCTCCACTTTCGATCGCGCGCCCATCCCAGTTGTGACGTTCGACGAATGGACTCAAATGCCGCCCGGTCAAAGGGCTTCACACGCCTTCGAGAAACTCCAAGCGCTCAAACCAGGGTGGGAACGGACCGAAACCGCCTCGGCCTTGGCGCAAGCGGCACGGCAATTGCGAGACATTCCGGCCACAAGCGGCATCGGTCATAAAAAGGAAATCGTCCTGATCACGGATTTCCAAGAAAGCAGCAAGCTTGAAGAGCTTCGAGGGACCCAGTGGCCGAATGACGTCGCGGTCTCGATCACGATCCTGAAGCCTCAGTTTGAAGGCAACGCTTCCCTGGCGGCGGTGGTATCCCAAGAATTGGGAGTGGCGAACGACAAACGGGTGAAGCTTCGAGGGCATAACTCCGCCGAAACCAAAACAGACCGGTTCACCTCCGAGTGGATTGAAGCCTTCCCAATCCGGCGTTCACTCGCGAGTCCAGCCGAGATTTCCGTGCCCCCTGGCCAATCTCGCCCTGTCGCGATGCTGCCATCCGCGAACCTCAAAAATCCGATTGAACTGAGGCTTGCGGGCGATAACTCGGAGTTTGACAACATTTATTTCCTGGCGCCCACGCCGATTCAAGAGATCTCCGTGACCTTTGTGGGGGGCGCCGATCGAACCGCCTCGTCTGCGCTTTTGTTCTACCTTTCGAACGTTTTTCAGACAAACGCCGTGCCTTCCGTGAATCTGCGCCCGTTTCGGCCCCAAGCCCAGGTGGCAACGCCGGCTGCGCCGCGCGCGGGTCCAAAGGAAGTGCTTATCGCGGCGCTGCCAGTAGAACCAGCGAGTCTTCAGTTCTTGACGTCTGCTCTAGAGGCTGGCGCCGCCGTGTTTGCCTGCGCGCTTTCGGAAGCTGCAGGCTCACAACTCGCTGTCCTCACCCAGCAACCCTCGTTCGATCTGAAGGAGGATCGATCCAGATCCTATCAAATGCTCGCCGAGATCGATTTCTCACATTCCTTTTTTAAACCGATGTCCGACTCCAGATTCAACGATTTCACCAAGATCCACTTCTGGAGGCATAGGAGTGTGCAGGCGACAAACCTCGCGAACGCAAAAGTGATCGCCCGATTCGAGAATAGCAATCCGGCGCTTCTGGAGATGCCCGCCCAAAACGGCCGTTTATTCCTCCTGACATCGAGCTGGACGCCTGAAGACAGCCAACTCGCTTTATCTTCAAAATTTGTCCCCATCATGTACGCCTTCTTGGATTCAGTGGGCGCCCTTTCCACCAAACCTTCCCAGTCCATCATCGGCAGCCCCTTGGAGTTGGGCCCGTCCGCGGATCCGCGACAAACGGCGGTCCGTGCCGTGCGCCGCCCAGACGGCAAAACAGAACTTCTGGGTGATTCGCTGGCCTACTCCAATACGGATATCCCAGGGTTTTATCGCATTGAACCTGAAAACCGGTGGGTCGGTGTCAACGTATCCACTGATGAAAGCAAGACGAAACCTTTGGAAAAAGGGGAATTGGAAAAATTCGGAGTTAAACTTCTGGATGCCACGGCCAAAAAAGAATCCGCACAAAGTGAACCTCAGCGGCAGTCACTGCACGCCCAAGGCTTGGAAGCGCAACAAAAACTTTGGCGATGGTTCCTTCTGGCGGCGTTGTTTGTACTACTGCTTGAAACCTTCCTCGCTCGACGAATGTCCATGCAAGCCGCCCTGCCCTCAGGGGCAACGTAATCCAATTCCGTGTTCACGACTGACCGGAGCCGAGCCATCCCCGCAATTCGCCCACGCGTCCAAAGCGGAGAACCACTTCTTGTTCCAGAGATCGCATCTGGTAAGATGAACGCCATGACGCGATGGTGTTTGATCTTGTTTCTAGCGGCCGCAGTTTCGGATGGCGTGTCCGCCGAAAGGCAATTTGAATTTAAGCAGGAGGATCTCGATAAGCTTCCCAAGCCCTTCCGGCAAAGCTTGACCGGGGCAGGCCGCCCGGTGCTCTGGAAAGTGGTTCTTGACGAGGTCCCTTCCATTCTTCCCCCAATCACGCCTAACGCAAAAGCTGCGACACGACGTCCGGTGCTAGCACAGCTATCCACCGACCCGACAGATGAGCGGTTTCCCTTGTGCATTTTGGATGACGAAGTCTTTGGGGATTTCACGTTCACCACTCGGTTCAAGATTGTCCAAGGTGCAGCTGAACAGATGGCCGGAGTGGCGTTTCGAATCAGGAACGAGACCAATTACTACGTGGTGCGCGCCAGCGCCCTGGGAAATAACCTCCGGTTTTACAAATTCGTCGATGGCGTTCGTTCCCAACCAATCGGGCCCGATCTTCCGATCAAGAAAAACGGTTGGCACGAGTTGTCGGTCCAATGCATCGGGAATTCAATCAACTGCAAATTGGACGGCGCGCAAGTCATTCCCACCATCAATGACAATTCTTTCACGGAAGGGAAGATTGCCTTTTGGACAAAGTCGGATTCCATCAGCCATTTCACCGACGCCAGCATTCGCTACACCCCCAGGGAGCCGCTTGCAAAAAATCTGGTCCGCGAGGCCATGAGGCGCTATCCGAGGGTCCTCGGCCTCAAGGTCTACTCAAAGACGGCCGAGATGCAGGAACTTCACGTCGTCGCCGCGGCTGACGAAAAAGAAATCGGGAAATCCGCCACAACCGTCGAAAAGGACGTGGTCGCCAAGGATCATGTTTACTATGGAAAAGACAAAAGCGTGGTGACAGTCACGCTTCCATTGCGTGATAGGAACGGCGACGCTGTCGCGGCCGTCACCGTGACGCTTCAATCATTTTTCGGGCAAACTGAACAGAACGCCATTGCCAGAGCCCTCCCGATTGTGAAACTGATGGAATCCCGCATCCGCGCCGCCTCGGATTTGGCGGATTGACCACGAGGCCCCTGAGGTTTCTCTCGATCTTAAGAATCCAATCTTGCAGTTCTGACAGCGCAAGAATGCAAAATCTGCCTATCACAGGTCTTCGTTGCCCACCGTGAAAGATTTTCACGAATCATCTCCGGCAACTTCGCTTGAATCGGTGACCATCGAGCGGAGCCGTTCGGAGCTCGTCCTGAGAAAGCATTTTGTATAACATTTAAAATTCTGTCCATTAACAGGTTACATTTCAAATGAGTCAAAACTCCGCAAGGCGCTGCGGGGTTCTTCATGGTGGTCGATATTTTCTTCATGACGGATTTAACGCCTCGTGATCAGGCGCCTTTGACGAGAAAATTCAAGCGTGCCAAAGAACAGGCGAACTTCCTGCTACGGAGCCTCGCATGAGATCAGCAATTTTTTTGGAACGTGATGGAATCCTGAACCTCGCCAAAACCAATCTGAAACATCAGATCAGCCCGTTAAATCTTGAGGACTTCCGAATCAACCAGGAAGTCGTGGAACCTTTGATCCAATTAAAGGAATTTGGTTTCCTCCTGATTGCCACGACCAATCAGCCTGGATTGTCCCGAGGCTACCAATCGAGAAGGGAGTTGGATTTGATGCACGCGGTGCTCAGGAGAAGCCTCCCCTTGGATGACATTCTGGTCTGTCCGCACGACGAAATCGATCGGTGCCCATGCCGGAAGCCGCAACCGGGGCTATTTCAGGAAGCTGCCTTCAAATGGCAATTGGACCTCGAGCGGAGTTATGTGGTGAGCGACAAGTGGCAAGACGCGCACGCGGCGCATCTTTTGGGATGCACTTCCCTGCTTCTCAAGAGCCCTTGGAATGGCTCCTCGCATCACGACTTTATAGTCACTAAGTTGGGAGATGTCGCGGAACGGATCATCCAAACCCATGCGGCGCCGGTCCTCGCGATGCACCAGATCTAGCCCGGACGAGACGACTCGAAATCCTGACTTGATTAACAATTAAGACTGAAAATTTCGTTCGAAGGCCCTGACACAGATCCCGCGGCGAGCAAACGAGCTTCGGGCCGAGTGTCGAGAGCGGAGTGCGCCCCTGTTTTTCGATAATTCTAAGACGTTCCCGTCAATCCCCCGCTCTTCATCCTCTCCAATAACCACCCGCTCGCAAACTATCAATCGTCTTCAATGGCGAACGTGATGGCCCAAACCATCGCGTTCGCCTTTGACGTTCTTCATCCTTAAACCTTAAAACGGCTGTTGCCCCAGTTGAATCTTCGCAAGATCCTGGCGATTACCTCGGGTATCGAAAGGTTCTGGAGTTCTCATCAGATCACGCGGAGGTAATCGAGCTCCTGCGCATTTCCAAACGAGGTGGCATCTCATTACTTTTGACTCTTGCCGCGTACTCTCGAAGCTGCCAAAACTAACGGGCTGCCGAGATTCCTTGGGAGCCGTCCTTTTGGTCAATATTTTTGGCGCGCAAATTCCGAGTCCACTGCGTTTTAATCTTCATCATGCACTCATTCATTGCGAAATGCTTCTTTCTGGTTGTGATCGCCGCCTCGATCTGGGGTCCCTGCGCGGCCATTGGTGACGACTGGCCGCGCTGGCGGGGGCCGAATTTGGACGGAATCTCCCAGGAACGGAACTGGTCGGCTCAATGGCCGGCGCAAGGTCCGCCCATCTCCTGGAAGATTCGGGTTGGAATCGGGTTTGCCTCGGTCGTCGTGAGCGATGGTTCACTGGTGACAACCGGTCACGCCAACGACCAAGATACGATCTGGTGCGTCGATGCGGCCAAAGGCACCGTCCGATGGAAGCATTCCTACGACTCCGATCTGGGAGACAAGTATTTCGATGGAGGCACCACGTCGACGCCGACCATCGAGGCGGGTTTAGTCTATGCTCAAAGTCGATGGGGAGACATGTTTTGCATCGAGCTGGCATCCGGCAAGGTCCGGTGGGCCGTGAATTATCAGAAAGAAACCGGCCTGCGCATCCCCGACTGGGGTTTCTCAGGATCTCCGCTCATCCTGGACGGTTTGATCCTTCTGAACGCAGGGGATGCAGGCTTGGCTCTCAACAAAACCAGCGGGAAAATCGTCTGGAAATCCGACAACAAAGACGCTGGCTATTCCACTGCACTCCCGATGGGCTCCGGATCAGAGGCAGTGGCCATAATCGGTTCCTCCAGGTCGTATGTGGGAGTTCATGCCAAGACGGGCAAAGAAAGCTGGCGATTCCCTTGGCCGACTCAGTACGGGGTCAATGCCGCCGACCCCATTGTCAGCGGAAAGCACATTTTTGTGAGCTCCGGCTACAACAAAGGTTCGGCGTTGTTTACAATCACAGATGGGAAACCGTCGATCGTCTGGCAGAATAAGCATCTCCGAAATCAAATGAATCCCAGCGTCCTCATCGATGGCCACCTGTATGGAATCGACGGCGACACGACAAGCCGTGCAACGCTGAGGTGTGTCGAATTCCTCTCCGGAGACCTCAAGTGGACTGAAGCGGGGATCGGATCAGGGGGAGTCGCCGCCGCCGACGGGAAACTCATCGTGCTGAGCGATCGCGGCGAGCTCATGATCTCGCCCGCATCGCCCGCAGGATTCAAGACTTCAGCACGCGCTCAAGTCCTTGGAGGCAAGTGCTGGTCGCTGCCCGTGCTGGCCAATGGACGGATCTACTGCCGCAATGCGGCGGGCGATGTTGTCTGTGTCGACGTGAGCAACCGACTTTGATGCCATTCATCCAACCCATCTACATCCACCCACGCCATGAATCCAAAAGGTACTCTTCACTCCCCCCTTTCGAGACGAGGCTTTATCCATAAGACAAGCGCCGTCGCGGCCTTCGGAGCCATCTCGCTGTTGGGCGCGGAATCATCCCGAAAATTCCGGGTCGCGCTGATTGGGTCGGGCTGGTGGGGCATGAACATCCTTCGCGAGGCTATGGCTGGTGGACAGTGCAAAGTCGTGGCCATGTGCGATCCCAGCCTCCAGACATTGGAGGTGGCCACGAGCCAGGTCATGGATGCTTCCGGGGATCAACCAAAGAAATATCAGGACTTTCGCGAACTCTTGGAGCAAGCCAAACCAGAGATCGTGATCATTGCCACTCCAGATCATTGGCATGCGTTGATCACCATCGCCTGCCTGCGAGCTGGAGCTCATGTGTTCGTCGAAAAACCCACGGGACACACCATCGTGGAGAGCCGCGCGATGGTTGAGACGGCCAAAGCCACCGGCAAACTCGTTCAAGTCGGCCTGCATCGTCGAATCGGGCCGCACCATGTCTCCGGCATGAAGTTCCTCAAGTCCGGCGGCGCCGGCGACATCGGGATGGTTCGGATGTTTGTTCACAGCCGCGGCGGCAAAGAGCGTCCTTCCCCCAACAGCGAGCCGCCCGAGGGAATGAACTGGGACCTCTACTGCGGGCCCGCTCCACTTCGGCCATTCAACGGAAAAATCCACCCCGGCGGATGGCGCAATTTTTTAGACTTCGCCAACGGCACGCTTGGAGATTGGGGGGTTCACTGGATGGACCAGGTTCTGCGTTGGACCGATGAGAAGCATCCAAAGCGAATCTATTCGACGGGAGGACGGCCAGTCCAAGGCAAGCCGATTTTGACCGCAGCTGAACAAACGAGCGACGCTCCAGATTCGCAAGTAGCCGTGTATGAGTTCGAATCCTTTACGGCGACCTGGGAGCATCGCAAGTTTGGTGGAACGGGCCCGGAGAAGACTGGCGTGGGCTGCTATTTTTTCGGAACCAAAGGAACATTTCACATGGGCTGGCGCGATGGGTGGACGTTTTATCCCCACGATGAGAAAGCGACGCCCATTCATGAGGACGCCCAGCTTCAAGAACCGGATGGGCACAACCTGAAGCTGTTGTGGAAAGACTTCATGGATAGCATCCGGGAGGGCAAGAATCCGATAGCAGACGTCGAGTCGGCCCACCGGTCGACGAGCTTGACACTGCTCGGCATGTTGTCTCTCAAGGTGGGTCGAAGCATTCGATGGGATGGGGAGAAGGAAAGGATTCTCGACGACCCAGAGGCTCAAAGCCTGCTCAGGAGGCCGTATCGCGCGCCTTGGGTCTATCCGGCCGTGTCTTGAAGAAGGTTCGGCGCCCCAATCCGAGCCCACCACCCTATCGCAAGCGAGCCAGGAAGCCGGGTTCTGTCGACGCCAAGTCAGCCCGGCGCTGCTTGGTCAGCACCTCCCCGTAGACCCGAACATCGCGGGTGAACATTTCGAGGCGTGATCTGAACGAAGCGCTGACGATCTCCCCACCGCGCACATCCTCTTTCTCCACAAATGAGACGGCGTAAGGCATGGACCATGCGTAGCACTGTCTAGCCACCGTGCGAAGATGGTCGGTCACCGTGAGTCCTTTTTCATGGGAAGCCACCATGCTGGCAAAAAGCTTGCCGGCGAACTCCCTCCAAAAATGATCCAGGAAGTTCTTGAGCGCGCCGCTCATGCTCCCGTGATAATCGGGAGTGCCCAACACAAAAACATCCGCTGCGACCACCCGTTTCTGAAGCGCCGCGTAATACCCGGCCTGAAAACTCGCGTCTGGATCGAACAAAGGAAGGGGTTCCGAGTGAAGATCCAAAACGTCGACGCGGCATCCTTCACGCTCCAGGTTTTGAGCGACGGCTTCAACAACGGCGCGAGTGACGCTGCGCTGGTGCAAGGAAGCTGAAACAGCCAGCACGTGCAAGGGTGCGTTATGGGTCATGGGAGAATCGCATCGGCGCTCTTGTTTGCGGTGAGAGGCGGCCGGGTGGTGAATGAGCGTTCACCCGATCCCAGGTGCTGGCATGCCGCCCCAAACGTCCTCATCCTTCAACCGAGGGTTGGTCTTGCTCTTCGTCTTCCTCGCTGATGACAGGCGCTATGGCTTGAAGCTTGTCATCCGCCTCCAGGTTGATGAGCTTCACCCCCATGGTGTTGCGGCCCGTCTCGCGAATGTCTCCGACGCGAGTGCGGACCATCTGGCCTCCACTCGTGATCAACATGATCTCGTCCCTTTCGGTCACCGTCAGAGCGCCCACCACGACCCCGGTTTTATCCGTGGTTTTCATCGTGATAATGCCCTTGCCGCCCCGGGACTGAACCCGGTACTCTTCAAAAATCGTCCGCTTGCCAATGCCGTTCTCCCCGGCGACGAGAAGCATCGCGGCCTTATCCACCACCGCCAAGCCGATGACGGATTCATTGGATTCAAGCGAAATGCCGCGGACTCCCGCGGCTTGGCGGCCCATAGAGCGAACATCCTCCTCTTTGAAGCGGATGCTCATGCCCCCCTTGGTGATCAGCACCACCTCGTTCTCGCCAGTCGTCATTTTGACGTCAATCAGCAGGTCGCCCTCATCGATCCCTATCGCGATGATGCCATCTTTTCGAATGTTGGCGAATTCGGAGAGTGCCGTCTTTTTCACAGTACCCATCCGCGTGGCGAAGAAGAGGAACCCGGGCTGCGTCCATGTCTCATCCTCCCTGCTGGGCGACATTTTCGATTGCACACGAATCATCGCCGCGATTTTCTCATCGGAGCGCAAATCCAACAGGTTGGCGATGCTCCGCCCCTTCCCCGCCCGGCCCATATCCGGAATCTCATGAACTCGCTCCGCGTAGACGCGGCCGGTGTTGGTGAAAAACATCAAATAATCATGCGTGCTCGCCGTGAAGAGGTGCTCGATGAAATCAGCTCCTTCTCCTTCCACGGGAGAATCCTCCCGGGTAACCATTCCGATCACCCCTTTTCCGCCACGCCGCTGCGCCCTGTAAGAACTGACGTTGGTGCGCTTGATGAGGCCGTTGTGGGTGATGGTGATGATCACCCCTTCGTTGGCGATCAAATCTTCAATGGCCATCTCTCCCTCGTCGGGAACAAGTTCAGTGAGGCGGGGGGACGCGTGCTTCTCTTTCACGATCAGCAGTTCGGCCTTGATGATGGCCATGACGCGGCTTTCCTTCGCTAGGATATCCATCAGATCCTTGATCCGCTCGAGCAACTCCGCGTACTCGGCCTTGATCTTGTCGTGCTCCAAACCGGTCAGTTGGTACAATCGCAGTTCGAGAATCGCATCCGTTTGCCGTTCGCTGAACTCATATCGGCCGCTTCGCAATCGCGCCTCGCTGCGGATGAGAATCCCCAATTTCTCGATCGTGGCGCGCGTGAAATCATAACCTAAAAGTCGAACTCTGGCCTCGTCCCGGTTGGCCGAGCTGCGAATGATGCGGATGAAATCATCCATGTTGGCCAACGCAATCAGGTAACCCTCGAGCACCTCCGCTCGATCCTCCGCTTTGCGCAGCTCAAAACGAGTCCGGCGCAGCACCACTTCGCGCCGGTGGTCGATGTAACAAGCAATGAGCTCCTTCAAGTTCAATGTTTTGGGACGCCCATGGTCGATCGCGAGCATGTTGACGCTGAAGCTCGTCTCGAGCTGGGTGAACTTGTAAAGGTTGTTGATCACCACCTTGGGAACCGCGTCACGCTTGATCTCCACCACCACGCGTGTGTTTTCATCGGATTCATCCCGAACGGCAGTCACATCCGAGATGATCTTCTCGTTGGCGAGCTCCGCGATCCGGCTCACGAGCACCGCGCGGTTCACATTGTAGGGGATCTCCGTGATCACGATTTGCTCCCGGCCTCCTTTGAGTTGCTCCAGCCCCACGCGGCCCCTGATCTTGACGCTGCCTCGACCGGTCCGGAAGTAGCTCTTAATCCCTTCCATCCCCAGCAGGGTGCAGCCCGTCGGGAAGTCTGGGCCCTTCACATGCCTCATCAATTCGTCGATGGAAATGTCGGGCTGATCGATCTGAGAAATCACGCCATCGATGACTTCGCCAAGGTTGTGCGGCGCCATGTTTGTCGCCATGCCAACGGCGATGCCCGTGCCGCCGTTGACCAGCAGATTGGGAAATGCCGACGGGAAAACCGTGGGTTCAGTCAGGCGCTCGTCGTAGTTCGGCACG
>SYMW01000248.1 GCA_005805305.1 Verrucomicrobiales bacterium | reverse complement strand
TCGCATAATCCTACGCTTGATGAGGCAGGGAGTTGTTGTATTCGGCAAACCACCTCGCCTATCCGCGCTGGGCCGTCAACCCATCGGCGTAATCCTGCACATAGATGTCCTCCTGCTTGACGCTCCGCCACAGACGTTCGATAAACCGGTTGTCGATCCACCGGCCACGGCCATCCATGCTCACGTCCACTCCGACCGACTCCACCGCTTCCAGATACGCCTCGCTGGTGAATTGGCACCCTTGATCGGTGTTCGCGATCAACGGATGCCTGCCCGTCCCCACGGCTGTCGTCCAAGCCCGAATGCAGAACTCGCTGTCCAGGCTGTTGGACAGTTCCCACGCCACCACATACCGGCTCCACCAATCCATCACCGCCACCAGATACATGAACCCGCAAGCCATCGGCACATACGTGATGTCGCTGCACCATACTTGATCCGGACCGCTGATTTCCAGGCCTTCCAAGAGGTACGGATAAATCCGATGCCCTTCCCCGGGTTGGCTCAACGAACGTTTCGGATAGACCGTTTCGACCCCCATGAGTTGCAGCAGTCGCCCGATCCGTTTGCGATTGATTTCCTGGCCTTCGCGCTGCAGCAGCGCCCTTAATCGCCGACTCCCATACACCGGATGTTCCATGTGCATTTCGTCCAACCGCCGCATCAACGCCAAGTTCTCCTCGCTCTCCGCAACCGGCTCGTAATAGAACCCGCTCCGAGAGACACCCGTCAACTCGCACTGCCGTCGAATGCTTAATTCCGCGCATGGTTCAATCAGTTCGTGCCGGGCGCTTACAGGCCCAGCTGCTTGCACTTTTTTTTCAGCCAGTCCGCCTCCACGGTCAGTTGGCCGATCTTCTCGTGCAGTTGCGCGATCAGCTCTTGGCTCGCGGGCTCCAGCCCCTCCGATCGGCCCGGTTCGAACAGATCCGGCAGCCGCTCCCGAATCACTCCTTTCCATTGCGTCACCTGCACCGGGTGCACTTGGTATTCCCGGGCGATTTGCCCGACGGTTTTCACGCCCATCAAAGCTTCCAGACCCACTTTCGCTTTGAAGGCCCCTGTGTATCGTTTTCGTTTGGTTTTGCTCATAGCTCTGCTGGCTTCTCACGCCCAGCAGAACCTGAAAAGTCTAACTTAGCCTCTGGTCCGAATTTAGGGGTCCATTTCTAAAACCCCGCTGATACATACGTAAGATTTTCCCAAATCTTTCACGGAAAATGAAAAAAAATGAAAAAAGAGTGCATGGATGAAAAAAACCGAAACCCATTGGTTCAGTTTCGTACGGAGTAGCGGCTGTAACAATCCTGCTGTTTGGCGGTTTGAAAATGAAGGAAGCAAGAACTCCGCCCGCATTCTTTAGACACGAAGACCACACTGAAGCATGAGAGGATGGGAGATGTTCTATCGCCGCGCAGCAGCCGCGCCCCCCCAGTTCTTCTTTTTCGGTCCTCGGATTCCCCCCAAGAATAGGCCAATAACTGCTCCAAGCTTCCGCAGATCATAAGTACGATTCAACTGTCGTTTTAAGGGTCAACCAATCCGACATCCACCGAAACCAAGAATGCTTGGCCGAGCATAAGACCCTGACAGAAAAAGCGGGGCAGTCATGGCCAACCACCTGGGAAACGGTCCTCCATCCTTTTGCGGCTTGACTGGACCGCCACCCCGCCCTGCCTGCCCTCCACGCGTCCCTGTGAGACTAATCTTTCCACACCGTCCTCTAGGAGAAGCAGGGGAAGAATAGACGGATCGGTAGAACCTCTGTCGACGCGAATGGATGGGCGATTGGTCAACAAGGAACGGGGCGACGGCTCATTTCGGCAATTGACCGCCTGAAGGCGGGACTCCAAACTCTGCAAAACGTCGTTGAAAGCCGTACGGAGTCCCGACCTTAGCCGTTTTTAAACGACATCAGCACCCGTAATGAGAATTGCTGCTCACCGGCATTCCCGGATTGCCAAGGCGAATCACATCCATTAACAAGGGAATCCGCCATGAAACCTGCCATCTCCATGACCCGCATTTGCCGCCGCGTCATCACGGAAAAAGCGATAGCGCTTGCCTGCGCGCTGTGGGTCACGGCCACTCCGAAGATCCAGGCAGCTGATCCGAAGGCGCTCTTCCCGAATATAGAACCTGTGTGCGCGTGCGAGGAGCTTGCCAAGGCCTCGGTGCCAAACACGACGATCGATTCTGCCACCATCGATCCGACCGACGGATCTTGCCGTGTCACCGCGACCGTGACCCACCCGCCTGCAGGGGATAGAGTCAAAGTGTACCTGGGATTGCCGGTGAAGGGGTGGAACGGACGGTTTCGAGGAACCGGAGGGGGCGGGTTCTTCGGTGGAGGCCCGAACAGCTTGCGCGCACCGGTGGCTCAAGGATACGTGACGGGCGCCACCGACACGGGGCATGAAGGCGGCAGCGGCCGTTTTGCACTCGATTCCAAGGGGCGCCTGGATTGGCAAGCGATCCAAAACAATGCTTATCTCGGGATCCACGAAATGACCGTGTTGGGCAAGGAGATGACTCGGAAGTTTTACGGAAAGGCGCCGCGTTATGCCTATTTCATGGGAGCCTCCACAGGGGGTCGGCAAGCGTTGATGGAAGCGCAGCGTTATCCCCTCGACTACGATGGCATCGTGTCCGCATGTCCCGCGATCAACTGGCACAGGTTTCTTCCGGCCGATTTGTGGCCGCAGGTGGTGATGGTTTCCCTGAATAATTTTGTTTCGAAAGCAAAGCTCGACGCGGCGACGGCCGCGGCGGTGGCGGCTTGCGACGCGGTCGACGGCATCACCGATGGTGTCATCGACGATCCCATGCGCTGCCATTATGATCCCAAGGCCTTGGTGGGATCCCGGATTGGAGAGACGCCCTTCACAGACAGCGATGCGGAGGTGATTCGCAAAATTTGGGAAGGTCCCCGGGGACGAGACGGCTCGTTCTTGTGGCACGGACTGGCCCGCGGTGCGGATCTCTTCGCGCTCGCGGGGACGGAAGGATCGCCGTTGACAGGAAAACCTTTTGGGATCCCGCTGGATTGGTTCCGTTATTTCCTGCTTCAAGATCCGGATTGGGACTGGAAAAGCCTCACTCCCGGTGGTTTTGAACTTTTGTGGAGACAGTCCGTGGAGCAGTACGGGGCGATATTCGGGACCGACGATCCGGACTTGACGCCATTTCGGGATCGAGGTGGAAAGTTGATTATTTACCACGGTCAGACGGATCAACTCATTCCGGCGGAGGGCACGGTGGATTATTACAAGCGGGTTCAACAAGCGATGGGTGGAGCGGAGAAGACAGCGCGGTTCGCGCGATTGTTCCTGGCACCGGGCGTGGACCACGGCTTTCGAGGCGCGGGAGCGTCGCCCGTTGGCCTGATGGAGGCTATCATCTCTTGGGTCGAGGATGGCATCGCTCCCGAGAGGCTCATGGGCGAGCGTCGAAACCAAACCGGCAAACTCATAGGGACGCGCCCCCTATTCCCGTACCCGAGAGTCGCGAAATACAAGGGCGCCGGAAGCACCGATGACGCCGAAAGCTTTGCCGCCACCGTCCCTGGCGAATGAGCGATTTTTTATCGGGATTCTTGCATTGAAGGATCGGTTTCGATAGGTTCCGCGCCTTGAATTTGGCGCGCGATGGGGCGGCTTATTATTTCGAGACTGCTTTCAAGAGGTGTTGAAGGGAGTCGGAATTAGTCGATCAGTTTATGGCGGAATCTTTTATACAAAACTTGTTCGCGGATCGGATTGGCGGCAACCAGTACGGGAAGTCCACGGCGATTTATAAGTTTGAGAAAATCAAACGGGCGAAGCGCGCCGCGTTGGAGGCGAACCCGGGCGCGGAGATCATCGACATGGGAGTTGGGGAGCCTGACGAGATGGCATTTCCGGAGGTCGTGGCAAGACTGCACGAAGCCGCGCTCAAGCCCGCCAACCGAGGTTACGCGGACAATGGGGACGCCGTTCTGAAACAATCCGCCGCCCGCTACTTGGATCGAGTTTGCGGCGTCCGGGGCATCGATCCGGAGACGGAGGTCATGCATTCAATCGGCAGCAAGGCGGCCTTGTCGATCTTGCCCGCGGCGCTGGTCAATCCAGGGGACTATGTGTTGATGACGACACCGGGTTACCCGGTTTTTGGGACGCACTCCAAGTATTTCGGCGGGCAGGTCCATAATCTTCGCCTCATTGCTGGCAATGGATTCTTGCCGGACTTGGACTCCATTCCGCGCGAGATATTGCTTAAGTCCAAGGCGCTCGTGATTAATTATCCGAATAACCCGACCGGCGCCAGCGCCACTCCTGAATTCTTCAAGCGGGTGGTGGAGTTTGGCTTGAAGAATCGCGTTGTGATCATTCATGACGCGGCTTATGCGGCGTTGGTGTTTGACGGGAAGCCGTTGAGTTTTCTGGCGACCCCTGGAGCCAAGGAAGCCGGCGTGGAGCTGCATTCCACCAGCAAGACCTTCAATATGACCGGTTGGCGGTGTGGATTCGTGGCTGGAAACGCGCTGCTGGTGAAAGCCTACGGCGATGTGAAAGACAACACCGATTCAGGCCAGTTTTTGGCGATCCAGCACGCCGCGGCGTATTGCTTCGATCATCCGGAAATCACGACGAAGATTGCCGCGAAGTATTCGCGGCGGATGGATTCCCTGACCTCGATGCTTCGCGGGGCGGGTTTCGACGCGAGAAAACCCAGAGGCTCTTTCTTCCTCTATGTCCCCGCGCCGAAGGCGGCGACCCTGAAAGCAGGGGCGAGGATTGAGTTCACGAACGCGGAATCGGTTTCGCAGTGGCTCATCACGGAGAAGTTGATCAGCACGGTTCCTTGGGATGACGCCGGAGCTTATCTTCGTTTCAGCGTCACTTTCCTCGCCAAGGATGAAGCCGATGAAGGGCGGGTGCTGAAGGAACTCGCGTCGAGGTTCAGCGGGGTGACGTTTGAGTTTTGAAGCACGCGCGGAACCGGGGGGAGAGATCCGAATTCCTGCCGAAACTCGCCGTCGCGCGAGCCTCCTCACGGTGCCTGGCGCTCGGGCCAATCCGGAATGATCGTGGAATGGTTAGTCGGCGGTTCGCCCATGGCTCTCATCAGGGACTTCGTTCCACTGAAAACGGCAAGAGCCCAGGAAAAGTTTATTTCACTATGAGCAAGAAAAAATTGAAGAACGAGGCGCAACTGCTGGATTTATTGAAGAAAGTGCTGCCCAAGGCGACGGACGACGCCCGGCTGGCAATGAAGATTTTTGCCGCAGTGGAACAGGAGCTGAAGTCGGTCACCCGGCTTGAGACGTTTGAAACATTCTGCTCGAAAGTGGAGTTGCCCGACCTGGATCCGTCGACGGTGATGGACGTGAAACGACAATTGAGCGACGCCTTTGGGGAGTCGGAAGTGACGGTCAAGCCTGCAAAGAATGGCGAGGCTTTGCTGGTGGAGGCCGACCTTCCTGGCGGGCGCATATCAGCCGAGATCAAGGTGCGACCGTTGCGCGTTGACGACGACGGGGAGCCGGACGTCGCCTTGAAATTCGTTCCTTTTCCAGTGGTGTTGCCTGGAGATCCCGAACTTGTTTGGATTCTTGCGAAGCGCGAAAATCTCCAGACCGAGGAGGCGGGGATGGCGCTGTCGAAGATCGAGGATGCCTACTGGGCTTCGAAAGCGGGGCAAAAATCTTTGCGCGATCGTGTGGATCGCACTTTCCCTGAGTTCATCGCCCGTGTCCCCGCAGGCATGTTGTCGGAAGCCGGTTTGAAGCGGCACTACAAAACTCCGGAAGCGATCCGAGTGCACCGTGGTCTGACCCCTTCAGAGGAACCCAAAAAACGAGCTCGCAGGCCTCTTTGACCGCACGGGGCGCTCAGGGGTGTGCATCAAGGGCGGAGTTTTTTCTTCCGGCGTCGGCAGTTCCCTTGTCTTGCCTGGTGATGCCCCTCAGCAAACGGAGATCACGTTGTAATCATTGCTGGATCGGTCGATTTCCACTCTGATTTTTTGCCCCGTTTTTTTGCCGATCAGCTTGGCGCCAAGCGGCGATTGGGGGGTGACCACGAGCACGTCACGGCCAGCATGTTGTACCTCGATGCCCCCGCCTCGGGGCGCTAGAAAATAGAGGCTCTTCTCCTGCCCATGACTCAACTCCACGACGGCCCCCAGATCGATTGGGTCGCCGGATCCGAACGCTCGAGCGTCCAGTTTTCGGAATTCCTGGATGGTCTTCTCGGTTTCCGAGGCTTGCTTTGACTGTCCGCGCGCCAGATAGGAGGCCTCGAGTCCGCGCGTGTCGTATTTGTTCTCGGCCTTGCTTTGTTCGTGGGTCGCCTCGGCGTGGGCCGCCTTGGCCGCCCGCATCGTGAGATCAAGTTCGGTTGTGAGGTGCCCGATGATTTCCAGTATCAATTCTTTCTTGTTCACGCGGACGGCAGTTGCTGGTTCGTCGTTGACCTGGGCCGGATTAAATAAACAGGCCCTTCCCAAAGAGATTGGCGTTTGATAGCGTCACGGGTGCGTCTCAATACGTTCCAAAGATCCGTGTGGATCTGGTTTTCCGCGAGCCTGTTCCATCTTGGATGGAAGGATCATCGGAAATCGACATCCCAAGGACCGTGTTGAACGGGATAAAAGTATGAGTCATGGGGCCAGGCAAGCGAGAAGAATTCTCATCATCGAAGACGCGACTCCCGTTGCCTTTTTGATTCAGGATTTGTTGGCGAGGCGTGGATATATCGTCGAGTTGGCGGAGGACGGCGAGACCGGGTTGGAAAAATCCTTGCAAGAGAAGCCGGACTTGGTGTTGCTGGATCTCATGCTTCCTGGAATGCACGGGATGGAAGTGCTGCGGCGGTTGAAGAGCAATCCGGTCACGCGCAACGCGGGGGTGGTTATGTGCACGGCCCGGACCTACAAGCCGGACCACGATCAGGCGCTGGAGTTGGGAGCGTTCGACGTGCTGCACAAGCCTTTCGAGAAAGAGGCTCTCTTCGAGGTGGTAGATCGCTTTTTTGACAAGGTGCCAAGAGCGCCAGTTTCTCAAACACCTGTTTTTGAGGAACCCCTCTCGGATGCGCCCGTACGGACGGATCGCTGGTTTTTTAGATGCTGGGGCACGCGAGGATCCATTCCCGTCTCAGGGGCCGAATATGCCCGCCACGGAGGCAACACCTCATGTCTTGAGATAGGACGCGAGGAGGAGTTGTTGATCGTCGATGCCGGATCCGGTCTGCGCGGTCTCGGCCTCAAGTTGGCGAAGGGCGGGCCCAGGAAACTGCATCTTCTGATCACCCACACGCATTGGGATCACATCCAAGGCTTTCCCTTTTTCGAACCCGCCTACCTTCCGGGGTTCGAACTCGTGATCTACGGAGCGGCGGGTTTTGGGGCCGACTTGAAGTCAGCGTTCACGGGACAACTGAATCGCGACTATTTTCCAGTTCAGTTCGAAGACATGCGCGCGCGAATTGAGTTTCGTCATTTGGATCAACAGACGCTCGAACTGGAAGGCATTCGAGTTTCCTGGGAGTACACGCACCATCCCTCGGCCACTGTCGGTTTCAAGTTCGAAATGGATGGCAAATCCTTGGCGTACGTGAGCGACAACGAATTCTTGCACGGATACCAGGGATCCCCGCACGACATCTCCGAGTCCAGCGACCATGTCGTGTTGCACAGGCGATTGCTCAATTTGTTGAGAGGCGTGGATGTGTTGATCGGCGAGAGCCAGTACACCGAGGAGGAATACCGAAGAAAAGTCGGTTGGGGGCATTCTTCCGTTTCAAACGCTTGTGTGCTCGCGCGTTTGGCGGAGATCCGGTCCTGGGTGGTGACCCACCATGATCCATCCCATGTCGATGAATTCCTGGATCGAAAGCTCAATCGAACCAAAGATCTGCTTCGGGAACTCCAGGTCGGAATTCCCGTGGTTCATGCCTACGACAGCTTGATGGATTACATTTGAGACAACTCCTCGATGCCAATCGAGATTCTCGCCCGCCGTTCTCTGGTTCAAGGAATGAGAGTCTCCGCTCGGAGCTTCCCTACAGACGCGTCGGGCATGCGGGGGTCGATGGAATTTCTCTCCCAGGTGGCGTGATCGACGTGCCCGTCGACATGGACAGCCGCGGCGGTTTTGCGGTGGCGAAAATGGGCGGTCGTTTCATTGGCATTCACGAAATAGAACTCTTCCAGCATCGGGTTGGCGGGGGTTGCAGGGTATTGAAAAGTGTTGATTTGGGCGGCATCGGCGAACAAAACGACTCTCGACGGTTGGGTCAGATCGTCGATGCGCCGGGGTTGGGAGGGTGGTTCTGGGGCCAGATGGAGGTTATACCCATAGCTTGACGTGGGGATCATCGCCTTCATCTTGAAACGGCTTGGGATCATCAAAAAGGACGGGCAAAACGCGACTTGCGAACCTCGGTAGTAGGGGAACAGCACGCCTTGGGAGGAATCAAACTCCCTGGATCCTTCCGAGCCCGATTGAATCCAGCCGAACCAATAGCGCTGGCCTCCATTCGCCGCGCCGAGTTGGTAACTGAAACTGTGCCCGGAATTATCCTCCCAGTACATTTGGGCGGCAAGCCCCATCTGCCGAACTTGGCTTGCGCAGCGGGCGCGCTGCGCCGACATTTTGCCGCGGCTCAGCGCTGGAATGCCAACGGCTGCCACTAGAGCGATGACCGCCACCGTGACGAGCAATTCGATGAGCGTGAATCCTCGCAGTCCCGTCCCTGCTTCGACCTCTCTTCCAGGGACCGCGGCACGAAGGGAAGGACCCCGTGCGTGAATGGCATTTGCCTTCGTCGCCGGCGCCGGGGTTTGGCGATTGCTCTTGGTGCCACATTTCCGAGCTATCGCGGCACTCAGGCTGAAGCACTCAAACGTGGCTCCTGGGATCTTCCACATCAGTTTTAGGACGCTGAATCGGGGTTCAC
>SYMW01000247.1 GCA_005805305.1 Verrucomicrobiales bacterium | reverse complement strand
GAATACGTCGAGCGAGTCGTCATAGCCAAATCGTTTCTTCAACTTCGCGCAGGCCAGCCAGCAGAGCACGGCTGAAACCGTTCCGATGCACAGCGCGCCGACCGGTCCCACGGAACCCGAGGCGGGTGTGATGGCTGCAAGGCCTGCGATGCATCCTGTCGCGATACCCAGCACGCTTGGTTTTCCGAGGATCCGCCATTCGATGAGCATCCAAACGATGGAAGCCGTCGCGGCGGAGAGGTGGGTGACGACGACCGTCATGGCAGCCGCGCCGTTGGCGGCGAGCTGGCTGCCTCCGTTGAATCCGAACCAGCCCACCCAGAGCATGGCTGCGCCAGTCACGGTGAGGGGAAGGCTGTGCGGCATCATGGGAGACAAGGGAAATCCAGACCGCGGACCGACCACAATGCACGCCACGAGCGCTGCGACACCAGCCGTGATGTGCACCACTATACCTCCCGCGAGGTCGATCACCCCGGTGAGGCCAAAAAGTGTTCCCGCCTCCTTGGTGGCGCCGTTGTGCCACACGCCGTAGCAAATGGGGACATAGACCGCCAGGCTCCACACAACGCTAAAAATCAGCATGGCCTTGAATTTCATTCGTTCGGCGAAAGCTCCGATGAAGAGGCCAGGAGTGATGAGAAAGAACATCATTTGGAACGCGAAAAAAACCACTTCCGGAATCGTTTGGGTGGACATCTTGCCTCCGAGGAGCCCCGTGCGCACGGTGTCGGACGCGACGCCATTCAGGAACATCTTGCTGGTGCCGCCAAGAAGAGGGCTGCCATCCGAAAAAGCGAGCGAGTAGCCAATGGCGAGCCAGACCAGGCTCAGAACGCAAGTCAACGTGAAGCAATGCATGAGAATGGAGAGGACGTTTCGAGCGCGGACTAAGCCCGCGTAGAACAGGGCGAGACCAGGGATCATCATGAACAGGACGAGGGCCGTGGAGACCAGGATCCATGCCGTGTCACCTGTGTCTATCTTGACGGCCTCCGCCGCCTGCGCCGGCCAGGCGGCAAAGCAGGACAGGAACAAGGCAAGGGTCGGCCTGAAAAAGACGGATCGCATGAGTTTCATGGTTTGTTTGGTTCGGCGGAAGTTTATGCGTTCGGCTCCGGCCTGCAAATCAAAACCGACGCTTGTTTTGAGGCGCCACCAGCTGCTGTTAGGCGACATATCGAACTCCACAAAACTGGGACAAGAAATCATCCACTGACTGCTTGTGCTCTGGAGGCACACGTAACGCGCAGCGCAGCGGGAGCAAGGACCGGCGTTTCGGCGTTATCAAGAGCTTTGAATCGTCAGCCCAATGGTAAGAGCCGACTTCGCTCCAAGGGAGTAATTCCACGTACACCCAAATGCCCCGGTCAGTCACCTGAAGTCGTCCGAAAGCCATGATGAGAAGGAAGACCCCAAGCGGGATCCCGGATGCATGCCGTAATGTGCCGACACCGCCCGCTGTGGAATCCAAGAACTCAGCTACGCCGAATACGCCATTGAAAAACGACGCGACGGAGCCCCACACCAAGAGCCTTCTCCTGGGATGAGGACCACAATCAAGCAAGATGCAGCCACGGCGCAATCGGCCGTACGTCCATTTGAAAAGCATACCCAGAAACGTCACTGCCACGAGCGCAGAGAGCGCGATCCGGAACGACTGTGCGACGCTCTGTCGAAGCGCAATGGAGAAAACGACGGCCACGGCCACCCACACCAGGGCCACACCGACTACCCACACCAGGGCCACACCGATTCCGCGAACGAACTCGTTCTTCGCGTTTTGTGGCCGTGCGGTTGTAGTCATGGGTTCTGTGAGCTGTAGTAATTCTTGTCGCCCAACGACATGGGCGAGCGACCGCTGCCAAAAGCGGTTGACCGCACCCCCGAAAGCTGTGCAGAACCGTGTGCCAGCCCCGTAACCGAGACGCCTGGCAGCGGTTCGGCACGACCCGATGGTTGGACCACCGGCGCGTCCGCTCACATTCACCCGGGCTTGTTCAACCAAGGGCGTAGTTGCTGGCTCCGCTTCGCTCCGCAGTAATACACCCTTTAATGTTAGCCCTCTTTTGCGAGTGCGGTCCGAATCCACCGCGGGTCGCGACGGCACTCAAGGACGCGAAACACCACGGCCTCACTTGCAATGATTCGGTAGTAGACCGCATAAGGAAAACGTCTTGCGAGCAGTCGATGAAATCCGAACCGAATCGCGTGAACACCCGCATACAACACCAGCGAATCAATCTCGGCGAATAAGCTATCCAAAAAGTAATCACCAACGCCTGCTTCCTGGCGATCATAAAAGCGTCGCCCAGTCGCCAGATCATCAACGGCGTGGCGAAGTATCCGGACCTTCATTCAAAGCGTTTGCGCAACTCCTTCTTCGCATCTTCCCAATCCAGAGTCTCGATGCGCCCGGCGGCAAACTCCTCCTCGGTCTGACGCAGCGCATCCTCATGCCACGCAGGACTGGCGAACGACTCTTCGTCGCCGGCGAGATCACTCCAAAGCGCCTCGATGATCCTGAGTTTCTCCGTCGGAGGAAGCTTGCGAAGCTCGGCGATGCTCATGAGCCAAAGTTTAGGCGGAATGGGATAAGCCGCAAGCTCTCGTTCTGGGCCGGCTAACGCTAACGACATGGGTGAGCGAGCGTTGCCGTCAGCGAACCGTGGCAAACGCAGAGCCAGCCGCCAATCCCCTCACGACTCCGCAATCGGTACGCCTGGCAGCGGTTCGGTTCCACTCATTTGTTCGATTTTCTGATGCTGTCCATAATCCCCAGCCAACAATCCCCGGAACGAAAGATCCTCATCCAAATCAAGCGACTGAATGCCAAACGGTGAAAGCTCGAACCTGCTCAACTGCTTCGCTGTTCCGCGTGCCAGTCGGGCGTTTTCGATCACCGGAAAACGAATCTCGGTCCCATTTTCCAAAAAGATGATACTGTGACCGTCCCGAAAGACGGCCGAACGTGAACATGCACTGCCTCGTGTTCCCGCGCGAGCAGCATCCATGCACGCATGATTCGTCTGACTTTGTTCATGGCTGTTGTATGTCGCGAGTCCGCCCGGCCATTCACGTCGAGGGCGGAACTTAACGACGCCGGGCCAACGATGCTCGACATGAGATTGCTGCGCAATCGCGGCGTTCGCTTGCCGCCGTTGGTTTGCCTTCGGAAAATCATCTCCCTACGGGCTCACGGCTGAGGATCCTCCGCGGCCCAGAGTCCGACACATCGCTGCAGCACCCAATTCGCTCCAGGGACAACCAGCGCCGCCGGCACAAGTTTCGATACTCAGGCTCAAGGAACGAGTCGGCGAAGTGAGTCGGTTTCGTCATCTCCCGACCCGAACTGCGGACGCCCGCTGGCATTGGATTGGACGAAATGTCATTATTCCCTTTGAGATCGACAACCCGGTCGAGCTTTTATTGACACTCCTAAACGGCCAGGCGAGCGGGAGAGGTGGGCAAGAAGGAATGAGTGGCCAATCCGAGCCAAACGAATGGGAAATCGTGCCGAAGAAGTCAGAAACGGTGCTGTGGTCATTGGTTCATTGCGCGCCGATTTACTTCCCATTTTTCTTGGACTCACGAACCAACTGATCGACCATAAGATCCATGATCGTCGCATTCTACGACACCAAGCCTTATGACCGCGAATTCTTTGGACAAACACCCGGGGAGGATCGCGTGGCTTGGCGGTTCCATGATTTTCGGCTCAACGCCACGACCGCCGCCACGTCGAAAGGGGCGGAGGCGGTGTGTGTGTTTGTGAACGATTGTCTGGATCGCGCCTGTCTAGAGATGCTTGCCCGGGGGGGCACGCGCTTGGTGGCGCTGCGTTGCGCGGGTTTCAACAACGTGGACATCAAGGCTGCCCGTGAACTCGGACTGAGCGTGGTGCGGGTGCCGGCCTATTCACCGCACGCCGTGGCGGAGCACGCCGTGGGATTGTTGCTCACGTTGAACCGCAAGATTCACCGGGCGCACAACCGGGTTCGCGAGCACAATTTTTCCCTCGGTGGTTTGGTGGGGTTCGATCTCCACGGGAAGACCGTCGGGATCCTGGGAACCGGGAAAATAGGGCGCATTGCGGCTCAAATATTTCGCGGCTTCGATTCTCGCGTCCTGGCCTCCGACCCGTTTCCATCTCGCGATTGGGCAGTGAAGCACGGGATTGAGTACACCGATGCACAATCAGTGCTTCGATCCTGCGACATCCTATCGCTGCACATCCCGCTTTCGCCCGACACGCATCATGTGCTCAACGAACGCTCCTTCGCGGAGATGAAGCGGGGCGCGTATGTGATCAATACCAGCCGGGGCAAACTCATCGACACCACCGCGCTCATTGCCGTGCTGAAGTCGGGGCACTTGGGCGGGGTGGCGCTGGATGTTTATGAGGAAGAGGAGGGGATCTTCTTTGAGGATCATTCCGGCCATCTGCTGCAAGATGACGAATTAAGCCGTCTCCTGACGTTTCCGAACGTTCTCATCACCGCGCACCAAGCTTTTCTCACCCGAGAAGCTCTCGCCGAGATAGCGAGAGTGACCGTGGGCAACATGCTGGCCTTGGAGAAGGGGACCCCTTTCCTGGAAGGCACTGAACTCGGAATCTAAATTGAATCGACCGGCCATTTTTGTTTATCTGCCCCTTCTTTTCGGGTAGAGAAGAAGGAATCATTCTATGAATCTATCTGGAAAAGTAGCCTTAGTCACTGGTGGGACGCGCGGCATCGGAGCGGCGGCGGCCGTGGGCCTCGCGAGGGAGGGGGCGGATGTGGCGCTGATTGGCCGCCATCTGGACCAGAACGCGACCGCCACGAGGGACTTGATCCTGTCGATGGGAAGACGATGTGAAGTCGTGCTCGCGGATTGCGGCATCCCCGCCGACAACACGCGTTGTGTCCGCGAGACGGAAGCCAGGCTCGGCCCCGTGGATGTGTTGGTCCACTCGGGGGGAGGCCCGGTGAACGGGGGCCTGATGGATTTGACCGAGGAGGCGTGGGCGTCGGCTTTCGATGTTCACGTGCACGCGATTTTTCATTTATGCCGCGCTGTCATTCCCTCGATGCGAGCCAAGAAGGAAGGGGCGATCATGCTGGTGTCCTCGACCGCGGGAATCCGTGGCGTGATCACACATGTGGCGTATCAAGTCGTCAAAGGCGCGTTGCCCCAGTTCGCGCGCGCCCTGGCCCGCGAATTCGCCAACGACAACATCCGCGTGAACTGCGTGGCGCCGGGTGTGATTCGAACCGCTTTCCATGCCAGCATGAGCGAGGCGCAGCGGCGATTGAACCTGGATCACCGGATCCCGTTGCACCGCGAGGGCACACCGGAACAGGTGGCGGATCTGATCGTTATGGCCATCAAGAACGACTACATCACGGGCCAGACGATGACCGTCGATGGTGGGTTGACGATGCGGATCGCCTGAAACTTTTTCGAGGCCTTAAAGCGCTTCCACGAAATCCGGCTATCGTGCTTGGGCGGTTTCCGCAATCTGCCAGGCGAGCGGCCGGGAGGCATGGAAACAACCAGCCAGATCAACAAGACATTCAGGGGTTGGACGATCCCTGGACCAGTTCCGCCGGGCGCGCGCGGGGAAGGTCCGGAACTCGAGCCCGGGGAAACGCTGGACGCCATCTCGGGCCATTACAAAATCTTTCAGCTGCGCCGGGGACATCGTTTCTCGACCGATGACGTGCTGACGGCCTGGTATGGAACCGCATGGTGTCCGAGAGCCGAGGATATCTTGGATTTGGGCAGCGGCATTGGCAGTGTGGGCATGATCGCGGCCTGGCGGCTGCCACGGTCTCGAATCGTGGCGGTGGAAGCTCAGGAAGAAAGCGCTCAGCTTGCCAAAAAATCGGCCCATTGGAACGGACTCGACGACCGTGTGGAAATTCGTTGCGGGGATTTTCGTGACAAAAGCGTTTTGCTGAAGGATGAGCTCTTTGACCTCGTGCTGGGGAGCCCGCCTTATTTTCCATTGGGAAGCGGTGTTTTGGGTGATCACCCACAAAAAGTGGCGTGCCGCTTCGAAGTGAGAGGGAGCATCGTTGATTATTGTTCCACGGCGGCCAGTCATCTGCGTGCTGGAGGGCTGTTTGCTTGTGTGTTTCCCGTTTTTCCAGGGGAGCAACAAGAGCGCGTGAAGGCGGGCGCGTCGGGTGCTGGATTAGCGATCGTGCGATCACGCCCCATCGCGCTTCGGGAAGGCGAGCGTCCGTTGCTTTCATTGTTTGCCATGATGCGCGGCTCGGATCTGCCGGATGGCATCGATCACACGTGTTGGACGGAGCCCGTGCTGAGTATCCGGGATCGCCAAGGCGCGGTGCACCCGGACTACGCCGCGGTCAAGCTGGCTTTCGGATTCCCACCGTGAATCGAAAACCTGCCTGCGCGTGGAGGCGGAGCGCGGGTCGGAGGATCGGCTCAGGGCATGGCCGATCGGAGTTCCCAAATTTCCAACTTTTTTACCTTGAGGCTCGAGGGCGCTCCCTCGAGTTGAAAAAGGCGGTCTTTTCCCATCGGAAGGAATAGACTGGTCACGCAGGTTTCGCCGTCATTGTCGAAGAGCTCTATCGAGGAGGTGTCGATGATGAGGCGGAATCGGTGGCGGCGACCAGGGGAGACCTCTGGCGATTCGAATGCTCCGCTGAATTTCGGATGAAAATCGACCTTCCCGGACCGCGAGCGATCCAGGTTCATGATGCCCCCGGCGGACCACCGGAGGACGACGGATTCTTCGGCGCCGGTGGTGAGGCGCAAGCCGATGTTGGAAACGCCCGGCGAGGCATCGAGTTCCGCGGCCATCTCCAGCAAAGGGCTCTTTGTTTGAAGGGTTCTCAACCAGGTATTGGCCTCCGACCCTGTGGCGGAGGAGAGCCGATGCCGGCGAGTGCGAAGTTTTTTAAGTTCCCGCGCCGGCTGTTGGATGAGGCGAAGACCTCGGCTGGTTTCGCGCAAGCTGAGTTCGCGGGGCAGCGACATGGCACTCCGCCACGGTGCGGTGGGCACATCGTTCGCGTATTCCCAATTGCTCATCCATCCGAGCCAGAGCCGGCGCCCATCGCTCTTCGGGATGTCGCTCCAGGAAACCGCCGCGTAGAAATCGCGGCCCCAGTCGGCCCATAGTGCTTGCGTGGGGCGTGTCTGCGGCATGTGCGGGGACGAATCGAGGGTGAACCGGGTCCCATCGAACTCTCCGACGAAATACTGGCAGCCTGATCCGCCGGCGGGCGCTCCCGATCCGACATTCACGATGAGCACCCATTTTTCGCGCCAAGCTGGGCCTTCCACTCGGAGAGGGAACAAGTCCGGGCACTCCCAGATGCCAACGGTTGAGCCCGCCGGTCCGAAGTCGGACAAGTGGGTCCATGTTTTCAGGTCTGGGGATGCATAGAAGCGGATTTTTCGTTCCACAGGCCAGGCGACCGTCATCACCCAACTTTGGGTGGGCGCGTGCCACATCACTTTGGGATCGCGAAAGTCTTTAGCGCCTATGTCGAGCACCGGATTGCCGGCGTATTTCGTCCAGGTGCGGCCCCGGTCGTTACTGTAAGCGATCTGCTGATTCTGCAGGGGCTTTTTTGTGTAATGCCCTGTGTAGATCGCGACCATAGGTGGTGTGCCGTTCCGCCCAAAGCCGGTGGTGTTGTTCCAATCCACCACCGCGCTTCCGGAGAAGATCATGATGTCGTTCTCTTCATAAAGGGCGACGGGCAGGTGTTCCCAGCGCATCAGATCCTGGCTGACAGCATGCCCCCAGCTCATGTGGCCCCATTTATCCCCGAAAGGATTGTATTGATAAAACAAATGGTATTCACCGTCGTAAAACACCATTCCGTTCGGATCGTTCATCCAGTTTTTCGCGGGCGTGAAGTGGAGCTGCGGCCTCCATGGTTCGCGATAAGCTTCGGATGCCTGGCATGGAAAGGTGGAAAATGCGCCGCCAAGGATCAGTCCATAAACGATCGATTGGATCAACGATGGGCTCATAAACAAAAGGCTATTATTGGGTGTTAGCGAATTTCGATGGTCGAGGTCGAACCCTTTCCGTCAGGCCTTTTTGAGGCCAAGGCCAGATAGGGCGCGCGCAGACTTTCGGGGAGGATCGGAGTGGCGCCAGCTTGGGAGCAAACATAGGAAGCCACTTCACTCGCCCTGTGGTGGACGACATCCAAATCCCATCCCGCAAGCAATCCCAGGGTGAGGGCCGCGGTGAAGGCGTCACCCGCGCCCACCGTGTCCACGATGCTGGTGGGGAAACCACGATGATCCGACCATCGGCCGTCGGCGTACAACAAGCTGCCGCGACTGCCGCGGGTGAAGGCGACGGAGCGAAGGCGGAACAGCCTTACGAGTTCCGCGATTTGTTCTCGATCAGTCCCGGATAAGAGAAATGTCTTCGCGAGACGGGGAAGTTCGGTCTCGTTCATTTTGAGAACATTCGCGAGAGACAGGGAGTGTTCGATGATCTCCGTCGTATGGAACTGCTGACGCAAATTGATGTCGAAAACCCTCAACGAATCTCGTGGAGCCACCTCGAGCAGGGAGCGCAGGGTGTCGCCGGATGATTTGCAGCGCTGGGCCAGCGTGCCAAAGCAGACGGCGTCCGCGCCCGCCATGGCCCGGCGTCCGTCCTCTTCGGATCCAATAAAATCCCAGGCGACACCTTCATGGATTGTGTAGTGTGGATGCCCTTCGTCATCCAGGGTGACGCTGACGCTGCCGGTAGGCGCGACTGGGTCGATCTCGATGCACTCCGTGCGGACACCAAGCCTCTCCAAACCCTCGATGAGATCGCGTCCTGGCTCGTCGTCGCCAACGCGGGAGATGAGGAAAGCGCGAGCACCGAGGGCGGCGGCGTGGCAGGAGAAGTTCGCCGGCGCGCCCCCTAGTTGGCGCCCGCCCGGGAGCAAATCCCACAACAGTTCGCCTATCCCCACGATTTGGAAGCTCACCCACACCTCCCTCTTCGTCAAACCTTTCTCATCCAGATTTTTGCAAATCTCCACCATGTTCCACTGCCGTTTTAAGGGTTCAGCGTGGCGGCGTCACGACTCTTTGGCATCGCACGGTCAGGAATAGGACTCCCGGCGCGCTCTCTGATGAGTAGGGAAAACCTCCATATTTTCGACGCGAAATGAGGCCATGAACCAGGTGCCGCCTCTCCCGCCCTTCCGCCGTCGCCACAAGGGCTATGGCGGAGAAGTCGGGCACCCTCTCCTCCGCCAAAGCGGAGGAGAGGGACGGGGAGAGGAGGTGCTTCTCCGGTTCGTGGAGAGGAAAAACCTCCGGCGAACGGACCCGAATCGTGCCCATGAACCTGGGAGCGCTGGCGTCCTCGCCGGCGAATCGGGCAACTTGTTCAATCTTGCCGGCGAGACGCCGGCGCTCGTGTGCTTGGCAGGTACACGGTCCATGCAAGGTGAGAGTCCTTGCCGGGGGCTGACGGAGCCAACCGAAGCTGAAGCCAGGCGGACGCCGCGAGGCAGACGACTGAAAGGGCGTAGGCAAACACTCGACTGTAG
>SYMW01000246.1 GCA_005805305.1 Verrucomicrobiales bacterium | reverse complement strand
TTCTACGTTCCGTCAGACCTAGCAGCCACCATGTAAACAGGGCTGCATCGTTCAACCGCCGTATGCGGAAAACCGCACGTACGGTGGTGTGGGAGGGTGCCGGGGCGCAATCCCCGGCACCCGACCCGATCACCGACAACACGTGGATGCACCGCCGTCGCGCAGCCGCGCTGCGGAAGACTCGAACAATCCATCCTTAAACTTTAAAACGGTTCACCCCTGTGTCTTGAATCCCCTCCGATGCGGCCACCGCTAGGGATTAGGAAAGAGCGATTCCAACGAGGGGCTCAGGAGGGTTTTTCGCTGGATTTGAGGGTCGTCCTCCGCTACGGTGGGCTGGTGTTGGAACGGACAACCACGAAATTATTAATATCCCGAATGAAACCCGCGTTTCGGTTTTTACTCGCGTTTAGCGTATTGCTGGCGACACCCCAGGCCTGGGCTCAATTTGGCTCGGCCGATTCTGCGGCGCCGGTTCCAGGGGGCGGCACTCCGATCACAGAACCGATCGCGAAACTTTTCGCCTCCTTTTCAGGATTTAGCTGCGATCTCGATGTCACAGGCAAAGATCCATCCTCTAAGAAACCCTTCGCCATGTCCGGGAAGTTGGCTTTCATGGATCTCAAAAGCCGATTCGAGCTCGACCTCGCGAGAGTCAAGGGGGGCGGGATCGATGACTCCATGAAAGCTCAAGTCGCGTCCATGGGTTTAGGCCAAATGGTCATGATCGCCCGGCCGGACAAGAACGCCACCTACGTGATCTATCCGGGCCTTGAGTCGTACGTCCTTCTCTCCCAGCCCAAGCCGGACGGCCCAGCCGCCCGAGAGTCCACGTCCGATCAATTATCCATTTCGCCCGTCGGCAAAGAAACGATCAACGGCCATCCTTGCATCAAAAATAAATACACCTTCAAAGACTCGGCCGGCAAGACCCAGGAGGCCATGGTCTGGAATGCGACCGATTTGAAGCAATTTCCCATTCGTATTGACCACAACGAATCAAACCAGCCCATCAGGCTGGACTTCAAAAATGTGGATCTCTCGAAGCCTGCCGAGAGCGCGTTTTCACCCCCCGCGAGTTACTCCAAATATGGCACCATGGCCACACTCATGCAGAATGCCGTAATGAAAAAACTTGGAGGCCAACTTCCGATCCCCGGCAACTAGCGCGCCGTTCATCGGGTTGTGCCACAGTGAACCTCTGGCTGCGTTGCTCCTCGGTCACAGATCCATCTCCGGATTGGCTCCGTCGTCGTGCCTTGCCGGAGATTCACTGTGGCACAACAAATGTCCGCCGAATTCGTGAACGGCACACTAGGGAATTCCGGATCAAAGAAACGTCCGGCGTTCAAACGGCTGAAGACGCCCTTTCAGTAAGAGCGCCTCAAATGGGACGGCAAGATATTTAGCTCGGATCGATACTTCGCCACGGTCCGGCGGGCGATCATGATCCCTTGATTCTTCAGTGTCTTCACAATCTCCTCGTCGGACAAGGGGTGCCGTGTCGACTCCGCCTTGACGAGCCCGTCAATCAGCTCTTTTACGCTCGTGTTTGAAACGGTGCTTCCCCCGGTGGTTTGAATGCCGGAGGTAAAAAAATATTTCATTTCAAACACACCCAGAGGCGTCTCCATGTATTTTCCGGAGACCGCGCGGCTCACCGTGGTTTCATGGACTCCCACGACCTCGGCCACCTCCACCATCGTCATCGGCTTAAGATGCGACACTCCATTTTCCAAAAAGTCCCGCTGGCGATTCACGATTTCCTTCGCGATATTCAAGATGGTTTGCTGCCGCTGGTGGATGCTTTTGATAAAGAATTTTCCCGCCCGGATTTTGTCGCGAATATACTCCTTCACTTCATGGGAGCTTTCAGCCTTCGCCATCAGATCTTTGTAGTTGTTGCTAATCCTTAAATGCGGGACATGGTCCGAGTTGTTTGTGACCACGAATTCGTCCCCCTCTTTCTTGACGAACACTTCAGGCACGATGTAGGAGTGGTTGTCGGGCAAAAACTCACGGCCTGGACGCGGCTCGAGGTGGGCAATCCGATCGAGAGCTTGCTGAATCTCCCCAAGCGGTTTCCCGAGAGCCTTCGACATTTCAGGCAACCGGCGTCTACCCAGCGCCTCGAAGTGATCGCGTATGATGATATACTCAAGTGTTTCCTGCCGATTGGCGCGCTCTAGCTGGAGCATCAAACACTCGCGCAAATCACGAGCCCCAACGCCAGGAGGATCGAACTTCTGGATCACCGCCAGCACTTCCAGGATTTGCTCCACCGGAATGTTGGTCGAGAACGACAGCTCGCTCATGCTGGCTTTGAGATATCCGTAATCATCCATGTTCCCGATGATCATCTCGGCGATGGAATGCATTTCGGGGCTCAGATCGGACAGGCGCAACTGCTCCATCATGTCCGCTTGCAAGGAGGTCTGCGCCGTCAGGCTATCGAACATAAATTGGCGCTTTTCTTGATCCTCGGAGCTGGCGCGGGTAGCCCCGCCGCTCTCGGAAAAGTGATCCCGCCAATCCTGATCAACCTGTGCCAATCGCTCGAACTCCGCCTGCCAATCATCCACCCCCTGCGAGGCCGCGTCAGCAGCCCCGCTCTCTACCGCTGGATCTGACGCGCTGGGTTCGGCGGATTGAGGGAGATCAAGCGATTCCGTAAAATCCCCTTCTTCCGCTGTAACGCCCTCCTCCTTCTCCGATTGGCTCAACTCCGCGGCGGACACATCTTCGAGGACAGGGTTCACCTGCAGCTCCTGCTCCACCATGGCCCTCAATTCCAGTGTCGGCGCCTGCAATAATGCCAAGGATTGCTGGAGCTGTGGCGCCAGAATCTGCGACATCGTCATGCGCTGAGAGAGATGCAAACCAGTTGACATGGCGCGATTCTATCGCGCAGGAATCCAATCTCAAGCTGGAAATGGCACACTTGATGCTTTTCACAAACCATGCCAAGAGTTCACGCCCTCACGCCGGGTGAGCAGTTCTGCATTTTCGCAGCAAAGTGGGGTGGACCTCCAGGTCTGTCAGTCGCGAAAGCCTCTGGCCGCGCGCGGAGTGGGACACTCAAATCACGTCCCAATTTTGGAGATGTCCCCTTCCCATGAACCGGAGGTGCACCTCCTCTCCCCATCCCTCTCCTCCGCTTTGGGGCGGAGGAGAGGGTGCCCGACTTGTCCGCCATAGCCCTTGTGGCGACGGCGGAAAGGCGGGAGAGGCGGCATCTGGTTCATGTTCCCTTCGCGGCATACTTGCTTTTTTGGTGGGCATGAACATCGAGATGGAGATGGAGTTCTCCTTCTCTTGTGCGATCAGGAGGCATCCAGGACCACAACTCGCCGCTGATCCGGCGATGACGAACTCAGTCAGCAGCGTTGACATGTTTCCAGTTCCTTTTAATTGTTTCCTCATGAAACTGATTCCCCTGATGATCCTCCTCGTTCTCGGTTCCTCGGTCTTCGGCGCGGAATTGCAGCAAGGTTATTATCGGTTTCCCGCCATCCATGGGAATTCCATCGTGTTCACCGCGGAGGGAGATCTTTGGCGGGTAGCCGTCACGGGCGGCGTCGCGCAGCGTCTCACGACGCATCCGGGGATCGAATCCCATGCCAAGATTTCGCCGGATGGCCAAACGATCGCCTTCAGCGCCGAATATGAGGGACCCGCGGAAGTCTACAGCATGCCCCTCAACGGAGGATTGCCCACGCGGCACACGTTTGATGGCGGGACCGCCCGGGTGGCGGGGTGGACGCCGGATGGACTTGTGCTGCAGTCGACGGAAGTGTTCTCAACGCTTCCCAACTGGCAACTGGCCACTATAGACACCAAGACGGGTTCCCGGCGCGTGATACCATTGGCGCAGGCGAGCCAAGGGGCTTTCGACCCGGCGGATCCTTCCGGGCGGACCCTCATATTCACGCGCCTCTCAAAACAGGGCAGCAGCACCAAACGCTACCATGGGGGCTGGGTCGAGAATCTGTGGCGCTTCCGAGACGGGGAACCCGAAGCCGTGCCGCTCACCGCGTCGTTCACTGGCACCAGCCGAAACCCAATGTGGTGGCAAGACAGAGTTCATTTCGCGAGCGACCGGGACGGACTGATGAATCTCTGGTCCATGAAGCCTGATGGCTCAAGCTTGGAACAATCTACTCACCACAAAGATTTTGACGTCAAATCTCCATCGCTACACGGCGGCCGGATCGTCTATCAACACGGCGCGAACTTGCGGCTTTTTGACATCGTCACGAAGCAGGATAGCGCGCTGGAGATTCGATTGGCTTCCGACTTTGACCAACTGCGCGAGAAATGGGTCAAAAAGCCGCTCGAATTCCTCACCGCCGCCCACATTTCTCCCAGCGGCGACCGCGTCGTGCTCACCGCTCGCGGCCAGGTATTCGTGGCCCCTGTGGAAAAGGGGCGTTCCGTCGAAATCCCGCGAAAGCCCAACGTGCGTTACCGGAACGCTCGATTCTTGCCCGATGGCAAATTCCTCCTGGCTTTGTCTGACGAATCCGGCGAGCTCGAATTTTGGAGACTGCCCGCGAACGGAGTGGGTTCGCCTCAACCGTTGACCACCAACGGGGCGGTTTTCAGATTTTCCGGTGTTCCATCCCCCGACGGCAAGAGCTTGATCTGGGCGGACAAAAACCAAAAGCTGTGGCTCCACGAACTGGACACCCAACGAACGAGCCTCGTTGACGAGTCCCCTCGAAACGCGTTCGACGATTATCTCTGGTCGCCGGACAGCCAGTGGATCGCCTACACGAAGGCAGCGCCGAATTTGGTCCAGCAAATCCATGTCTACAATGTGAAACTCGGCTCCAGAATAGCGGTCACGAGCGACCGAGTCGAAAGCCGCGACCCCGCATGGTCTCCCGATGGGAAGTGGCTTTATTTCCTCAGCGACCGTGAGCTGAGATCTCTGGTAGCAAGCCCGTGGGGACCCCGACAGCCCGAACCCCACTTCACTGAAACCACGAAAATCTACGGCCTGGCCCTCGCAAAGAATCAACGTTGGCCTTTCGCCCCCATCGACGAACTGCAGCCATCCGCAGCCGAGGAAAAGAAGGACGAAGCGGACAAGCCTCCCGGTGATGATTCGAAACCTGTCAAGCCAGCCGCCGGCGATCCGAACCAAACAGCCAAAGACGCATCGCAACAGAAAGAACCCAAAAAAGGAACCATGGTCATCGAACAGGACGGATTGCCGTCGCGGCTGTACGAGGTGCCGGTCCCCGCGGGCAATTACTCAAACCTCAAAGTCACGGCGAAACACCTGCTCTGGACGTCCCGTGAAGTTGGGTTTGGAGCCAAGGCAAACCTCAGGCAGATCGAATTTTCCCGCAAGGATCCAAAACCGAAGACACTCGTCGAGGACGTCAGAAATTGGGAACTCTCCCTGGACCTAAAGAAACTACTGGTTAGGAAGGGCGACAGTTTTCACATCATTGCCTCAGACGCGTCGGCTCCCGCCAAACTGGATGAAAAGATCGATCTCGAAGGCTGGACATTCTCCATTTCGCCGGGCGAGGAATGGCGCCAAATCTTCACTGAATCGTGGCGCATGATGCGCGACTACTTCTATGACCGGGGCATGCACGGACTGGACTGGTCGGCTATGCATCGGAAATACCTGCCTTTGGTTGCCCGGGTGAGCGATCGGACCGAGTTGAGCGATGTCATCTATGAAATGGTGGGAGAACTGTCGACCCTCCACATCAACGTGACTCCGGGCGACCGGCGCGAGGGTCCGGATCAGATTCTCCCCGCCACCTTGGGCGCACGTCTCGAGCGCGATGAAAGCGCGGGCGGCTGGCGCGTCAGCCATATCTACCGGGCTGATCCCGATTACCCGGAACAACTCGCGCCTCTGGCTCGTCCGGAGGCGGACGTCGCGGTTGGCGACGTCCTTCTTGGGATCAACGGTCACTCCACATTGTCCGTGCCGCATCCGGCGATGCTCCTGAGAAACCAAGCGGGCAAGCAAGTTCTCCTGGAGGTGCAATCGCGGGATGGAGGACCCGCGCGTCGAGTGATTGTGAAACCGAACACGGTCGAGCGCGAGGCCAGCTTGCGCTACGACGAATGGGAACTCACAAGGCGCGAACGCGTCGAGACCTTGGGCAAGGGCCAGATCGGCTATGTGCATCTACGCGCCATGGGAAGCGCGGATATCGCCCAGTGGGCTCGAGATTACTTTCCCGTATTCCAACGCCAGGGGTTGGTGATCGACGTCCGGAATAATCGTGGCGGCAACATTGATTCGTGGATCCTGGAAAAACTTCTGCGAAAGGCTTGGTTCTACTGGCAGCCGCGCGTCGGCGAACCGTATTGGAACATGCAATATGCGTTCCGCGGCCACCTGGTCGTTCTCTGCAACGAACGCACGGCAAGCGATGGGGAAGCATTCGCGGAAGGTTTTAAACGGCTTGGACTCGGCAAAGTGATCGGCACGCGCACTTGGGGCGGGGAGATCTGGCTCTCCGCCCAGCGCTGGCTGATCGATAGCGGCATGGCCACCGCCGCTGAATTCGGTGTGTACGGGCCCGAGGGCGCCTGGCTGATCGAGGGTCACGGAGTCGATCCCGACCTGGTCGTGGACAACCTTCCACATGCCACGTTTCTGGGGAAAGACGCCCAACTTGACGCCGCGATCAAGCACCTCCAAGAGCTGATCGCCCAAGACCCCAGACCCGTGCCACCCGCCCCGAAGTATCCTGACAAAACCTTCAAACCCTAACCCCCAACGCATCGCCTCGACGGCGCCCAGATTCGAGCATCGCGCATCGGCGCCCTGAACCCCGTGGGGTTGGCCGAAAAGAACGAAAGAGGACGAAAGAGACCCTTTTCCGCTTCGCTTCGTTTCTTTCGGCGATTCGGTTCATGGAGAAAAAACTGCTGAGGCGCCTCATCAGGATGTGGACGAATTCCGAGGATCATGATGTGATCCATGCATGATGAGCCGTATTGCGCGCCGTTCGGCCGTGTTGCTTTACGGCGCCATTTGCCTCGGGATGCCGCCCCGCGCCGCCGCTGCCGAGGATTTCAACCGGGTGATCAGGCCTATTCTGTCGGATCATTGCTTTGCCTGCCATGGCGCAGACTCCAGCGCCAGAAAAGCAAAGCTCCGGCTGGATGACCGTCAGAGTGCTCTCGAGAATCGCGCCTTCGTCCCCGGAAAACCTGATGAAAGCGAGCTGATCAAGCGAATTTTTTCCCATGACTCGGAGGAGCAGATGCCTCCCCCCAGCGTCAAGCGGCCGCTCTCGGAGACTCAGAAACTGCAACTTCGCAATTGGATTGCAGGCGGAGCGCCATACGCCGCGCATTGGGCTTTCATCCCGCCACAACGCCACGCCCTCCCTCGGGTCGCCCATCCTCAGTGGCCACGAAACGCGATTGATTACTTCGTCCTCGCATCCCTCGAAACTCGTCAACTGAAACCGTCCCCACCGGCGCCGATCGGGAAATTGCTGAGGCGGATGAGCCTCGACCTCACGGGTCTTCCAGCAGAGCAAGCTCAGATTCAAAGATGGTCTCGATTCGCCGATCCCGTCGAGGCGGCAGCCGATGAACTCCTCTCCAGTCCGCATTTTGGCGAGCGCATGGCCTCCGACTGGATGGATGTGGCACGATTCGCGGACACGCATGGCTTCAACAATGATTCCGCGCGCGTGATGTGGAGGTGGCGCGACTGGGTCATCGCGGCGTTCAATCGGAACCTTCCGTACAACGAGTTCATCACCACACAACTCGCGGGTGACCTCCTCCCCTCGCCAACTCTCGAGCAGATGATCGCGACGGGTTTCAATCGAAACCATGTGATCAGCTCCGAGGGAGGCATCATTGACGAGGAATACCGGGTCGAGTACGTGGCGGATCGAGTCAACACAACCTCCCTCGCCTGGCTCGGACTCACCATGATTTGCGCGCGGTGCCACGACCATAAATTCGATCCGATTTCGCAGCGGGATTTCTACCGGTTGTTCGCGTTTTTCAACAACGTTGATGAACACGGGGAAGACGGCCGAATCGCCAACGCGGCGCCACTGCTCCGCGCGCCCACTGACGAGCAGCAAAGGCGTCAGCGCGAGTTGACCGCTGAACTCGAACTCAAGGCAAACGCGATGGAACGTCCGTCCCGCCGATTCCCTTGGAAGACCTACAAAACCTCGCCTTCCTCCAATCCTCACCCAACGGCCTCGACCTTTCAAACGACCAACCTCATCATCGCCTTCGACCTCACCTCCCTGGGCAAGAGCTCGATGACGCTCTCGAACGTGGCCGGAGGAACACCGTTCCACTTCCGCGCCCCCATCACAGCCACCACAAATGAAGGTCCCGGCGATCGGGGCGTCATTCGTTTCGATGGCGGCGCCAGTTTGCGAACCGATGCCCTGCCCAAGAATAGCTCAAGCAAAGGATGGGCGTTCTCAAGCTGGCTGAACCGCGAAAATACGAATGAAGTGGTTGTGTTCTCGACCGCCGATTTTTCCCTTCCCCCCTCCTCGGGCAGTTATGGGCAAGGCGTTGAGGTGCGGCTGACCGCTCAAGGCGCCATTGATCTTCGCGCCATCCGCCGATGGCCCGCTTACTCCGCCAACATCGTCACAAAGGATTTCCTCCCGTACCGACAGTGGAGCCACGTCCTGGTAATCTGTGAGAAGTCAGGCAAGGCGGCCGATCTCCGTGTTTACATCGACGGGGAAGAATGCCTCAGCGATGTCGTTCACGATGGCATTGAAGGAATCACCGGCCTTTCGGGCGCCACCCTCCTCGGCGCCTCCAAGGATGCTCGATCATCGGCGTTCAAAGGAGAGCTGGCCGACCTGCGCCTGTATTCACAGCCGTTCGATAGCGAGCTCGTGGCGAGGGAAGTTCGGGCTGAGTTGGGGCATCAGGCGGCGGGATTCATTCTTCAGAGAAAGGCCATTCCCACCGCCGCCATGCGGGATGCCTGGCTCGAAGCCCAAAGTTCCGAATTCGCTCGTGTGAAAGCCCAATGGCGGGTTTCGAAAGCGGCGCTGATCGCTCTCGAGCGAAGCGCTCCGAGCACGATGGTCATGCGGGAACTGGCGTCCCCACGCACCACCCACGTGCTGATTCGCGGGCAGTACGACAAACCTGGGGAAGCCATCACTCCGGGAGTGCCCGAGTTCCTCCTCCCATTCCCGAAAGAAGCCCCACGGAGCCGTGTTGGCTTGGCCCAATGGCTCACCCATCCGAACCATCCGCTGACATCGCGCGTGGTCGTGAATCGAATGTGGCATTCCCTGTTTGGAACCGGGCTGGTTAAATCCGTTGAAGATTTCGGCCTGCAATCGGATCCCCCAAGCCATCCCGAACTCCTGGATTGGCTGGCGATCAAGTTCGTGGAAGGAGGATGGGACGTAAAGAAACTGCTCCGTCTTCTCGTCACATCGGCGACTTACGGCCAGGACACTCGTTCAACGGACGCGCTGAATGAATTGGATCCCGAGAATCGATCGCTCACTCGCGGCCCTAGACAACGGCTGACAGCGGAAATGCTCCGTGACCAGGCTTTGGCCATCGGCGGGCTTCTGGAAACTAGCATCGGCGGGCCGCCGGCGTTTCCTTACCAACCAGAGAACCTCTACAAAGGAATCGTTGTCGCCGCGGATTATCCCGGCACTTCCTACACCGCGTCGAAAGGCCGGGACGGATTCAGGCGCAGCCTCTATACTTTCTGGAAACGGACCGTGCCTCATCCAACAATGGCCACGTTCGACGCGCCAGACAGGGAAACCTGCGTCGGAAGACGGCTTAGGACCAACACACCCCTGCAAGCACTGGCCTTGATGAACGATCGCGTACACCTCCAAGCAGCCCACGGATTGGCTCTGAGGATGCTGCTGGAAGGAGGCCTCCAGGAAAAAGACCGCATCCGCTTCGGCTTCAGACGCGCCACGACCAGGGAGCCAGAGAGCTACGAATTGGATCGTCTCACGACGTTGTTGCGGGAACGGATGACCTATTACACTCAAAATAACGACTCGGCAAAAGCCTACGTTGCGGCCGGCGCCGGCGTCCAGTCCGCTCCCGAAGAAATCCCCGCCCCGGACCTCGCCGCTTACGCCAACATCGCGAGTCTGATTCTCAACCTGGATGAAACCATCACGCGGGATTAGTCGTGGATTCTTACAGGTAAAATCGATATCATCGCCTTTCGATGAACCGAACTGGGTGCGCCGGCGTCCTCGCCGGCGAATCCGGCCCCCTGTTCAATCTTGCCGGCGAGATGCCAGCGATCCCAGGTTCATGGCCTCAACTCACGTCCATTTTTTAGAGGTCCGGCCTTTCAATGAACCGAATCGCCGAAAGAAACGAGAAGAACCGAAAAAGAGTCTCTTTCGTCCTTTTTTGTTCTTTTCGGCCAACCCCACAGGGTTCAGGCTCCGATGCGCCTTGCTCGAATCTTGGCGGCTCAACGCATGAACTCGATCTCCATTCCATCCAGGCGACGCTTTCTTGGCCAGTCAATGCTCGGATTGGGAGCCCTGGCTCTGAATCAACTGCTGGGCGACGGCGGCACGGTGGCAGCCTCGGGAACGGCGAGTTCCGTCTCCCATTTCACACCCACGGCCAAGCGTGTGATCTTCTTGTTCCAATCCGGCGGCCCTTCTCAATTGGAGTTGCTCGACCAAAAAACCAACCTTGCCGAACACTTCGACAAGGACCTGCCCGACTCCGTGAGGATGGGTCAACGCATCACCGGCATGGTCAGCGGTCAGGCGCGACTGCCCGTTGCCCCGAGCAAATTCGGGTTTCATCCCTGCGGCCAGAGCGGGACCCGGATCGGTGACTTGCTGCCGTACACCCAGAAAATCGCCGACGAACTTTGTGTCGTTAATTCAATGCACACGGAGGCGATTAATCACGATCCCGCGATCACTTTTTTTCAGACTGGAAGCCAGCAGCCGGGGCGGCCATGCATGGGTTCTTGGGTGGATTATGGCCTTGGCGCGGAGAGCAACGAACTTCCCTCTTTCGTGGTCCTGATCTCGACTCCGTCCACGGGAACCGGCGATCAAGGATTGCTCTCCAGGCTCTGGGGCAGCGGATTCCTGCCAGGCTTGCACCAAGGGATCAAACTGCGGGGAGGCCCCGAACCGGTCTTGTACTTGAACAATCCCCCGGGTATGGATTCGGCGGGACGCCGTCGATGGATGGACACCCTGGGAAGCCTGAACCAACGCCGGTATCAAGAAGCCCGCGACCCAGAGATAGCGACTCGCATTGCGCAGTACGAAATGGCCTACCGCATGCAGACGTCTGTTCCGGAACTGATGAACCTCTCTGGGGAGCCGGAGTCCACGTACCAGCTTTATGGAGAATCCGCGCGGCAACCGGGAAGTTATGCCGCAAATTGCCTGCTCGCCCGCCGCCTGGCCGAACGGGGAGTCCGCTTCATCCAATTGTACCACCGGGGTTGGGATCACCACGGTTCACTCCCCGAGCGCATCGGGGTGCTCGCAAAAGACGTGGACCAAGCTTCAGCGGGACTGGTGGCGGATCTTAAACAACGAGGGATGCTCGATGACACACTCGTCGTCTGGAGCGGAGAGTTTGGACGAACCGTGTATAGTCAGGGCGCCCTCACCAAGGAGAATTACGGTCGCGATCACCATGGCCGGGCGTTTTCGATGTGGCTGTCTGGCGGCGGCGTGAAAAGAGGCGTCGTTTACGGAAAAACGGACGATTTTTCTTTCAATATCGTGGAGAACCCGGTTCATATCCACGACCTTCAAGCCACGGTTCTTCATTGTCTGGGCCTCGACCATGAACGTCTCACGTTCCGCTTTCAGGGCCGTCAATATCGCCTGACCGATGTGCACGGGCAGGTGGTGCGCGAGATCCTAGCCTGACTGCGGTTAGCTTCTAACGTTCCACAAAGCTTTTGGAAATGTGCTTGTGCTCCGGACTTCCTGTGATGACAGACTTGCAAGCGCCCATCCGTTGCGCGGGCGAATAACGGCACACCCGGTCCCACCGAAGTCCGGTAAGTCTTGATGAGTTGATCGTGGCGATCATCACACGGATGAACAGCAATTCATTCATGTTGAAGATATCCTTTCTCAGGAACAGGTCCTTGCCATTGTCCGCGCCGACATCGAAAGATTTCGGGAAATGCTAACAAAGGCTCGCCGACTTTGCTGGCGATCCTGCAAGACATGCGCGCGCGCGGCCCCCTCTCGCTGCGGGGACTGTTTACAGCGGATTAAACCGATTCCACGAGCAGCTTGCCACCCAGTATCTTTTGCATGGCCGCGAAATGTTCATCCCGGCATACCACCGCCAGTTCGGTGCGGATGGCGACCACGGCAACAAATAGATCGTTCCGAGGGATGGTCAGGCCTTTGCCGCGCAACCGCCGCTCAAGGAAGGCCGCCTCGCACCAATCCACAGGTTCAAATGGGAAAAGCCGGGCCAGCGCCAGCGTCTGCTCAAGGTCGCCTTGCTCGTGAGTCTTGACGCCGCTCAGCAACTCAAAACGGACAGGGCAGGTGTAGCCGGCCAAATCGGCCTCGATCATACTGGCGACCTTGTGCTTAACCTGTGGGTCGCCTTTGCGCCGCAGAAACTCCACCCAAACTGAGGTGTCAACGAGCTTCATACACGTCGCCAGCTTCCAGTTGCTCGTTCGTCGAGGAATAGTCGGTGCGCCCTGCCAGTGCTCTTTCGATTAGTCGTCGTTTCTTCTGAGTGCGGATATAATCGGCCAACGCCTGGGCAATAGCTGGTGATTTCTTCTTTTGGCCGGTCAGAGTGTGAATGCTGTTCATGGAATTTGCATCGATATCTATTGTGATTCTCATACTATCGTACACATATAAACATCATTTCACATGGCAGCAAGCTGATTCACGATCACGAAATCTATGTTTCCACGCGCTTACCCCCCGAGCGCAGCGCACCATTAGCTGAACTCGGCATCGACCTCCGAAAGGTCATCCACCGTTTGAGAAATAATGGTCCGGAACACGATTCCGCGGCGTTGTCGCAACCTCGATAGGGCGAGCTTAGGGTCCGCGCAGAAATAACTTCCTGTTTTGCTGGCGGCCCAATGGATCGCTGGCTAGGCGC
>SYMW01000023.1 GCA_005805305.1 Verrucomicrobiales bacterium | reverse complement strand
GGTGGGCGCGGGTGAATTTTTTTTCCGGAGCGCGATGGCTTGGCGGCTGCCCGGCGCTGGCGGATCGATTTTTGTGAGGATTGAGGAATGGAACGATTAGGCGATTTTGAGATCCAGGAGCAATTAGGTCGCGGCGCGTTCAAGACCGTTTATCGAGCGCGGAACACGGCCTTCGGGGGGAATCCGTATCCGGAGTGTGTGGCCATCTGCGTGCCGCATACTCAGGATGAGGAAGCGCAAAATCTCCTTCGCCAGGAGCAGCAGATGCTGGCCGCTCTGGATCATCCCGGGATCGTTCGCATCTACGGAATCGAACGGGACGGCGACAGGTTGTATGCCGTGATGGAATTGGTCGAAGGCTGGACCGTCGCCGAGCGGCTGAAGACCCACGGGCCATGGCCGCTTGATGAGGCGGTGGGATTGGCCCGGCAAATCGCCGAAGCGCTCGATTACGCGCACCGGGCGCTGGTCTTCCATCGGGATGTCAAACCGGCAAACATCAAGCTGGCCCCGGGTGAATCGTCGAAGACGGATGTCCGCGTCAAGCTGCTGGACTTTGGATTGGCGCGATTGCTCGCACACTCGCAGTACGTCGCGACGACGCGGGTCGGTTCCGTGGCTTACATGGCGCCGGAGCAGTTCGAGGGCGCGGCGGGAATCAACGCGGACGTCTGGGCCCTGGGCGTGACCTTCTTCCAAATGGTCAGCAACACATTGCCTTTCATGGCCAAAGACGAGAGTTCACTCATTCACAAGATACTTTACGAGGCGCCGGATCTTGAGCCGCTGGAAGCCTCGGGGGGCGATGCCCGGCTCGCGGGCGTGGTGCGGCGGGCCCTCGAACGCGATCCCGGAAAGCGATACGCGCGAGCTGGAGAGTTTGTGTCGGACCTCGAAGCGGTGCTGCGACACGCGGCGGCTGTCAGCCCGCTGGAGGGCGAGTTGGAAGTGCTGTTGCGTGCGCATTATCCGCTGATCTTTATCGTGTCCCACGAAGAGGAGCGCGTCCTGAAATCCCTCGAACGCGTGCGCCAGGTCATGGCGGCGAAGGCGCCGATGGGATTGTTTGTTTGGAGCGAGACGGCCGGATTGCGCGATTATCAAGGCCGCGGCGTTTCGACCGTCACGACGGGCGATCCGCTCCAAGCCCTCAAGACGGTGATAGAGTCCCCGGACGAAGGGATTTACGTGCTTCTGGACATCCATCGGCATTTCACACCAATCACGGTGCGTTTCACCCGCGACGCCATCTGGACGGTCAAACGGCAAAGAAAGAGTCTGCTCTTTGTGTCTCCCGTGGCAACGCTCCCTCCCGAGTTGGAGAAGGACGCGACATTGCTGGTATTTCCGCCGCCTGACGTCGATGGGCTGTGTGAACTCGTGTCGGAAATCCATGGGAAAGTGGAGCCCGACGGCCCGGTGTTGCCCGGCGAAACCAGGGATCAACTGGCCCGCGCGCTGGCCGGGCTCACGCGGCGGGAGGCGGAGCGCGTTTTGAGAAAAACGGCGATGGCAGAGGCGGGTTTGAGCGCGGGGTGCGCGTCGGCGGTGGCACGTGAGAAGCAGCAGATCGTCAGGAAAGCAGGCGTGCTGGAATTCTGCACTCCCGAGGTCGGCTTTGGGGACGTGGGCGGCCTTGAAAACTTGAAGGATTGGTTTGCCGAAAGACGCGAGGCATTCAGCCCTCGGGGGGCGCGGTTCGGATTGAGCCCTCCAAAGGGAGTAGTACTGGCGGGGGTTCCAGGATGCGGCAAAAGTCTGTCCGCAAAGGCCCTGGCCCGGGAGTGGGGCACGCCCTTGCTTCGATTGGACATGGGGCGGATTCGCGGTTCGTATGTGGGCGAATCCGAGGCGCGTCTGCGCGCCGCGTTGCAGACCGCCGAAGTCGCCAGCCCCTGTATCCTGTGGCTGGATGAGCTGGAAAAGGCATTCGCCGGGGCCGGTCAGTCTTCGGACAGCGGTGTTTCCCAAAGAATTCTGGGAGCCTTTTTGACCTGGCTCGAAGATCGCGACGCTCCTGTTTTCGTTGTCGCGACGGCGAATGAAGTTTCGAAATTGCCGCCCGAATTTGCGCGCAAAGGCCGGTTTGACGAAACGTTCTTTGTGGATTTGCCTACCGCGGTCGAGCGGGAAGCCATTTGGAAGGTGCATTTGCGCCGTCCGCGAAAGATTCAGAACGGAATCGATGTGGGCCGCTTGGTGGATGCGTCGGAAGGGTTCGTCGGATCTGAGATAGCGGAGTCGGTGGTGTCGGCGATGTACCGTGCTTTTGCGGATCGTGGGCGGGAGGTGAGGCAGACGGACATCGAAGAATCGTTAAATCAGGGAGTCCCACTTGCCCGATCGCACGCGGCGATACTGCTGCGGTTGCGGGCGTGGGGGAGGCAATATGCGCGGCCGGCATCCGGCAAGCTTTCGCGGCCATGACCGCCGAATCAGGATACGTTCGCGCAACCGCCGACGCGCGTATCCACGAGCTGTCGATGGAAATGGGCCGTATTCCCGGAGCGCGGCTGTGTCCCGCGCCGAGCGGGATCAGCCGCAGCGCGTCGGACGTTCCAGCCCGTGGTGAATGCCGCATGAGCCGCGCGTTGCGGAGCTGCTGCGGCTGGTCTTCGACACAGCCGCGCTCGTCGCCAGAAATCGGGGTGGTCATATGGAAAACGCCTCCCCTAATGCGGTTCGCCGAACCTGGCAAAACGCAACGACTGCTTTTTTCCTTTGCCCCAGGAGACTCACGCAGCAAATGATTCGCAGCCGTGCGCGCTTTTCTGGAGGGGATCGTGTGGTTCGCAGACCGGTTCAAGAGTTGCCGCATCGGCCAAAGGTGCTTCTCAGGGTGGCAACATAGTTCCGGGAACCGGGGCCTCGCTCGAACGTCCGACAGGACCGCTCTAGCCGGGCCATGATGGCCTCGAATTCGGCCTGACTCAACGGCCTTGTGCCAAGAATGAGCGCGGCGGCTTGCCAAAGATAATCGTGGACCAACCCGAGGCTGCGGCCATCCGGCCGGCGGCGCAGCGTCGAGTAAATCTCTTCCATTTCCTGGTCCCGCCGGTCGCCGAAGAACTTGCTGATTTCCACCGCATGCAGATCGAACAAGAGAAAAGAATCATTGTAGGCCTCGGGATAATCCCCCAGCACCGGCGGCTGGCGGTTGCCGCGAAACAAGGAACGCAGCGATTCGACTTCCCACTTCCAGATGTCCTTTCCATCGGTTGCCGCAATCCGCTGCCGATTCGATTCAGCCGGGATCAATTTGCCGCCCGAGTCCTCGGGATTCTCGACCGCGATGCCAACGAGAACGACTTTAGTCGGATCCAGCATTGGCTGACTGAAAATATCGCGCAATTGAGGCGTGAAATCGTCCGTGTTGAAGAATGCTTTGGGTGGCTTCCGCATGACAGGATGACTATCAGTCCCGCCGTGGAATGGCAAAACCAGTTTGTCGGTTCTTTGGTTCCATGCTTCAGTGGATCCGCGCATTTTCCGGCGTCTTTACCACACTCGCGAAGCACCCAGCATCGAGAGGGGGCGATCGGGTGAAAGCACCGTCATCCCGGCTTCAATCGCGTGCGCCGCGAGCAGTCGATCGAACGGATCGCCGTGAATCTGGGGCAGTTCGCCGCTGCGAAAAAGAATTTCATGGGTCAACGGCAGGGGCTCCACTTGGAAGAACGCCAGTCTCGGCGGCAGCCAACTTCGAGGCTGGCCGGGCAAGGGCAATTTGCCCGCCGAATATTTCAAGGAAATCTCCCACACGCTCGCGTCGCTGATGAAGAGGGCGTTGGCGGAATCATCAAGCAAGGCGATGGCCCTTCCAGACAGCTTTCCCTGCGGCAGCGCCAGCCAAAGAAAGGCGCAAGTGTCCAAAAGCAGATTCACAATCCCCATTTCTTCATCTCGCGTTTTGTCAGCGGCGCAAACGCAGAATCCGGGAGGGGGAAGTCAGGATCGAGTGTTTCGCCCACTTTCGGGCGGGGCTTCTTCTTCGCTGTCTTCAAGGGGACCAGCATCGCGACCGGAGTCTTCCCGCGCGCGATGGTGAACTCGGTCCCTTTCCGCACCTCGGCCAGATAGCGTGACAAATGTGTTTTGGCCTGGTGCGTCGTGATCGTCAGCATGGGGAACGTTATGGCTGAATTCATAATTAGTCAACTTAGTTCACTGACGTCCATTGGGGAAGAGCGGCCGAGGAAGAGAATGTTTGACAGAGTTATCTATCTATATAGATTTAAAACTATGCGTCGCAGCCGCCCTCATTCCCCGCAAACTGTGGCGGTGTTGATCGCCCTGTCCCAGGATGCCTCACACTGGCGCTACGGTTATGCCCTTTGCCAGGAACTCGACCTGAAGGCGGGAACGCTTTATCCCATTCTGATGCGGCTCGCCGACCGCGGATTGCTCGAAACGTCTTGGGAACAGGGAGCGCCACACGGACGTCCGCCACGCCATCTGTATCGATTGACCACGGAGGGATGCAGGGTGTCGGAGGAGCTGAATCAATCGGAGGCCGGCCGGCAATCCAAGCGCCTCGGCCTACGCCCTCAGTTCGGAGGCGCCTGAATGAAAATCGGGAAGGATTTTCCCTCGCGTTTGCTGGCCGCCGCCGTCGCCAGAATGCCCGAGCACCGCAGGGAATGGGGTGAAGCGATGAAGGCGGAATTGGCGTGCTTGCAGGATTCGGGTTGCCGCTGGGGTTTCGCGGTTAGTTGCTTGAGTGCCGCGCTTTTTCCACCCGGCAGATTTGAATCGATTTCTCTCATCAGCGTGAGAGGGATCGTGGCGGCACTCGCAGCCGTTGCGTTCATCGGCTTCGCCTTGGCGGTGCCCGAGATCAGCGGCGCGGGGCTGGCGTGGGCTTACACGATCTACGGGATCGCCGTTCTCGTGATTCCGACGGCTTTGTTCGGCAACCTCTTGGTCCTTGCCGGGGTCGTCTTCGTGGTGACCGGCCATGCGCGCGGGTGGAAGCCGTGGCCAAGAACGCCCTGGCTTCGCTCCTGGGGGCGATTGGCGGTGGAGGTTGTGTTTGGTTTGCTCAACCCACTCCTGTACCTCGCCGTGCTTGTCACGGCATTCGCTCTGAGGCCACCCGGCTCAGAGTTGTGGTTCAAGCCTTTGATTATGACCGCTTGGACCCTCCTGTTCGCGTTCTGGATCGCTCGTGCCTGTGGGGCCGCCTTCAATCCACAGTCGCGGCTCGCAAGAGTCGGCGTGCGCGCCCTGCTCCTGGCTTCCCTCGCCTGCTTGCTGGCTTTCACGCTCAAGGATGCCTGGCTTTTCATGGAAACGACCCGCGAGGAGGGGTCGCTTCAAGCTCGATTCTTGAATCTCCTCCGGCTGTGTCCCCTCTATCTCATCCCGGCGATGCTCTTATGGGACTATTTATGTTTCAGCTCGATGGCGCCGCCGATCGGGAAAGACCAGGAAGAGCCGGCCCGCCGGGCTCGCGGCTTTTTCTTGCTGCCTGACCCCGCGTCGCGGTTCTTCATTGTTCTCGCGGTGGTGGGATCGGTGGTCACGTTGGCTTTGGCGGCGCATCGACGGTCCGAAGGCAGTGTGCGTCAGTTGGTGATCACGCATCAAAAGTCGATCGTCTCGGCGTCGGCTCGTTACAAGTTGGATCCGCGCCTCGTTGCCTCGATTGTGTATGTGACGCACCGTGATCACCTCTCTCCTTTCAGAGAAACGATTGAGCGGCTCATCATCCATGCGTGGGGCATGAACCTCCAGCGACGGGGGCCGGGAAACGAGCGCTGGGAAGACATCGGAACCGACGAGAATCCAATCTTAAACGTGGCGCTGGATATATCCGTCGGCATCGCTCAGATCAAGCCGCGAACGGCGCAAACAGCCAGTCTGCTGGCCACGGGTCTCACGGCGGACACATTGCCGGACACGGTTTACCACGAATATCGAAATGTCGAGCCGGTGGGCGAGGGGTGGCCGTCCCGTGTCGCCGCGCAGGTGGCGATGCCATCGCCGATTCCCGTTCCGGCCACGCGCCGTTCGGTGGCCCTCATGCTCTTGAAGCCCGAATCCAATCTCGACACTTGCGCGCTGATACTGGCCCTTTATGAAAAGCAGTGGGAGGCCGTGAATCCCGACTGGAGCATCCGTCAGCGTCCGGACATCCTGGCCACGCTTTATCAGATAGGTTTCGCGCGCTCGAAGCCGCATGGCGCGCCGCGGAGCAACGCCTTCGGCGCCCGCGTTCAGCAAGTTTATGAGCAGGCATGGCTCAACGAGCTGTTTAAAGGTTAGCTTCGAGATGCCCGGTAGCAGGTTCATCGCGAGACATTGTTCTTGGTTTTTGCACCGATTCCAGAGTAGTTTTGCCTGCCGTGCGGGGAAATCAAAAGTCACTCTTTCAGGACAAAACTCTACGGCGAATTGTCGTTGTTTCGACCGGGCTTGCGTTTGTCAGTGGATTTGGAGCCCTCGCGGCCCTTGATGCCGATGGCCAAAACGGCATGCGGTTCACATGGCATTGGAAGGTGATCCCGTGGATGCTGGCTGGAGCCATTGGCAACTGGCGGGTATGGGCCACTGTCTTGGATTCCGCGGACGGCGGGAGTCCTGCGGATAAAACAAAGTTCCAAGTTTGTTGCGGTTTGCTGATCGCCGCCGGCCTGGGTGCGTTTCTCTATCCGATTCGATTCGCTGACCAGAGTAGATGGAACGACATCGCTCAGGGATTGATCATCGCCGTCGTAGTCCTTGGTGCGGTCGGGTTCATGATTTATCGGCTGGCGCGGTTTTTCGACGACGCCGATTCGATGCAGCTGGAACGGGAAGCCAATCCTACCGGGGACCGCCCTTGTGAGTAGAATAGGCCGTCAGCCCTGGCGCTGATTTGGCGAAAGAATGCCGTTCAGGAACGATTCGTTTCCTTTTGTCAGCACAATGTACGATGTTGCGCCTCGGCTCCAGGATGCCGAGGTCCAGGATCTCACCCGGGCCAGGCGCGGCGACACCACTGTTCCCGGCGTTGGAGCCAGGGAGGAGGGGACAACCAGCAAGTGGACGATTTCTCCGTTGGCCGCGAAGCAGACCAACAAGACGCGCTGTTTTTTCCATTCCAATTCCCGACAGCCTATGCCGGGATATTTTTGCAAGGTTTCGGGGATGTCCACCGCCGATTCCGAGCTGCGCTTGGAGAGCCACTGCCGGATTTCAGGCCAATCCTGGGTTTGAAGATCGAGCCTGGGGAATTCTTTGAGGAGCAGCGCGAGGTCTCGCTGCAGAAGGGCAAGCGGGTCTTGATTCGCCGGATGCCATGGGCCCAGCCAAAACACGCTCACCGCGGCTATTAGGGCGATGGATGCCGCCAAGACAAGAAGAATTCGGCGCGAAGGAAATCGAACAGATCGAACTGGATCTGCAGGTGATTGCCTTCTCAAGATGGCCGCCCGCAGCGCCGCCGGAGCCTGGACTTGGTTGAGCTTCGAACTTATAACCGCGTCGAAAGCGCGCTCCGTCTCCCACCACTCCGTCAATTCCGGGTCTGTCCGTGTGTATTCCATCGCGGCTTTGACCAAGGGGTCGGTCAGGTCTTCCTCGCGAAAATGCGATCCTTGCAGGATGAGTTTAGCCTCCTCGCGCGTCATAAGGATTTCCTCGACTTCAACTCCGCGTCCGCCTCCGTGGCCGGCCAAGCGCCTGTTTCCTTCGGCACTTTCGACCGCAGCCGTTCCTTGAGCATCTCTTTCCCGCGAGCCAGGCGCGACATCACGGTGCCCACTGGCACCTCCAGCACCTCGGCGATCTCTTTGTACGAATGCTGCTGCAAGTAAAAGAGCAGGAGCGGGACGCGATAGAGTTCGTCGATAGTTTGCGCCTCTCTCATCACCGCATCCCCGTCCATCTGGCGCGCCGCGTCCAGCGTGAGTTGAGGCAATTGATCCTCCACGTCGGCGAGTTCGCAATGCGGGAAGGACTGCGCATGGCGAACGTGCTTGAGGAATTCTCTGTAGCAGGTGGTCATCAGCCAAGACTTTAGTTTGGATAAATCCCGGAGTTGGCCGCCCTTCGCCGCCAGGAGATAGAACGTCTGCTGGGTCAAATCGCAAGCTTCCGCCTCCCGTTTTGCCAGTCCAAAGGCAAAACGATACACCACGTCGTAGTGATCTTGAACCGCTTGCTCAAAAAGAGATGGCGTCACTTATTGTCTGGGAGGGCCAGGGGCGGGGGTTTATTCCATAAAATCTCGCACAGCGACTTTTACGGTGAACCATTTCAATCTTTGAGCCGATCAGTTTTGGTCAATGAGCGGGATCAAAATGCTCGGGATGATGCGGCTCGGCAAATTCTCTTGGCACGGATTCCACGCGGCCGTCGGCGAACGTCACGTTGGCTTTGCCCGCATGCCGCTCGGAAAGGGGATTCCCAAGCGGCTGCCATAGGCCGTCGTCGATCGACAAGGAGCCGCGCCCGTCTTTTGGGCCGCCTTTCTCCTCCGCCAGCATGATTTTCATGAAAGGCTTGACCACGCTTTCCAGCTTGTTGCGATAAACGAGAGAGCGGTCCGCCGAGATGTGGCTGGCCATGCCTCTTTCCGTGTGGCCGTTCAAGGAGTAACTGTAAGTGTACAACTCCTGGCTCATGTTCTGCCTCCATAACGCCTCACGTGCCGTCGCGTCCTTGTCGGCCGGACAAAGAAAATAACGTTTGTTGTAACCTCCCAAGTAGATCGCGATCGCGCTTCCCTTGGGATCCCTCATTGTCGGCTGGCTCGACTCTCCTGATAGAAACTGCCACCAGATCCAATCTTCCGGCTGGGAACCCGCCGGGCTCATTCGGCCGCCGGTGGGAAATGTGTCCTCGTTCTCCCCGAGGTACATCATGAACGCGACGCCCAATTGCCGCAAATTCCCCGAACAAGAGGTCGAGAGAGCCTTTCCTTTCGCACGAGCCAAGGCAGGCAACAGCAATCCCGCAAGCACCCCGATCGTGGCCAGAACCACGAGGAGTTCGATCAACGAAAAACCGCCTTGGCATGACCGGTCTTCATCAACGTGTCCGAGTCGGCGCATGGGGCTCTTATTGCAGGGACCATAGTGCCCGATCCTTTCATGTCAAGCAGGCCACCTCAATTCTCTCCATGAACCTGGCAGCTTCATGGAGAGCCGCCAAGATTCGAGGTGAGATGGGGCCATGAACCTCGGGGCGCCGCCGTCTCGGCGGCACGTTGCTGTGCTGAAGCCATGAATTCGCCGGCGAGACGCCAGCGCTCCAGGGCAGGTTCATGGAGAGAGCTGCGCTGAGCAGGCCACTCCGGTTGACAGCAATTCTCGAATAGTTTGGAATAAATCGTTGACCGCCGACTCACACACATACGAACTGGTATTCGCTCAATTATAGGTGAACCTGAAAAGGCAACGCTAATGGACCATCTTAACGCATCGCGACACGCGCTTCGGCGGTCGACTTTAACCATAAAACGGCGGTTGCCCCTGGGGAATGTTCCCGAGATACTGGGGATTAAGTTTCTGCGAATCACTCACCAGATCCACAAACGATATGCCTCACTCGTCGTCAAACCTTTCTCATCCAGGCTTTAGAGAATCTCGACGAGGTTCAGTTGCCGTTTTAAGGATGACGCTCGGGGAAGAGATTCCCATCCGGCCATCCTCTGAAAAGCGCCGGCATCCGGGGCTTCTGCTTGGGCTGTTGCTTGCGGCGGGAGTGGTCTCGGGATGTTCGACTCCGGGGGTCAGGCAACAAAGGCTGGTTGCCAGGCCAAACATGACATTCTCGGACTCGTCGGTTTTCGCGTATAATTCTTCCAAGCTCTTCCCTCAAATCTCCCCTGGATTTTCGGCGAGCGGTGGCGGCCAAAATTCGGGATGCACCTCCTGTCGATAAATCATGAAAACTCATATTCTCATCGGCCGACTCCAAGCGCACCTGATCGGCGCGGTGTGGCTCGCCGCCATGGCGCCCCCATTGCTTGCCGCCGCGGAGGTCGCCCCGTTGTTTGAATTGCCGAAGTGGTCGACGGCGGAAAAGGTCAGGCTAGCCGATTTTTCGGGAAGCGTTGTGGTGCTCGATTTTTTTGCCGACTGGTG
>SYMW01000245.1 GCA_005805305.1 Verrucomicrobiales bacterium | reverse complement strand
ATAATGTCGGTAACATCCCAAGCGTAGTAAAGGGCGGTACCGAAAAGTACAAGTCATAAGTTGTTTATTATTAATTACTTACGATTTACACCATGCCGCGCTTCCTATTTCTTAACGGCATTGGACCTAATGACGACTCCGCTATCGCTCCGTCGTCATAGGTCACCTCATCGTTCGGCGCAGAAAAGCACGGACGAATCCATGAGGTCAACCGTCGCAGAGCCTGAGAAGCGCCCCCGAGTGCAGGGTATCGTCATTGCTCTTCTTCTCACGATGTGCGGCTCTCCCGCCGGGCTCGCTGCGGTTTACTACGTGGCCACCAACGGCAACGACAGCGCCACAGGGACGCTCGCCACGCCGTGGAGAACCCCTCAGAAGGCCGCGATGACACTGGTGGCAGGTGACACGGTTTATGTGCGGGAAGGTGTGTATCCTGGCGAAGTAGTCCCTGCGAACAGCGGCTCCTCAAGCCTCTGGATCACCTACGCGGCTTACGCGAACGAGACCCCAACTCTCGACGGGCTGGGCGTCCTTCCAGAAGGAATCTGGGGTGGCATCTTCGGAATTTACAGCCGGCGGTTCATTCACATCGAAGGTTTCCGCGTCATCCGCTCCGCCTACGCCGGCATTCTGGCGGAACAGTCCGCGGACATCGTGATCCGCCGCAACATCACCTCCTACACGTGGTCATCGGGCATTGCGGCCTGGAACTGCACGAATATCGTGATCGAGAGCAACGACGTCCAGCGGGCGTGCCAGGGCGACGGCGACCTGCAGGAGTGCTTGACTGTGTCGGGCGTGGAGGGTTTCACCGTGCGCACGAATCGTGTCCACGAAAGGCCGGTCGAGACGGGCAATGGCGGAGAGGGCATCTGTGTGAAGGACGCTTGTCGCAACGGCCGCGTGGAGGGCAACACGGTCTATGATCTCTACCGACTGGGCATTTACGTTGACGCCGAAGCCTCAATGCTGACCAACATCGAGGTAAGCGCCAACCTCGTGTATGGCTGCGCCTATGGCGTGGTGCTGGCGTCCGAAGTCGGCGGTGCTGTGCGGGACGTGCGTGTGTTCAACAACGTGCTCTACTCGAACCGCTTCGTCGGCATCGACGTTGCGGACATCGCGGCCGACGGCCCGCGAATCGACATAGCCATCTGCAACAATACGGTCCTCGGCAATGGCCATGCTGGTTTCTGGGGAGGCGGCATCGCCATCAGCTCTCGCAACCCTCTAAACCGCCGGTTCAGCGTCCACAACAACATCTGCAGCGGCAACTATGGCTGGCAGATCGGCACGGTTCCCATGGGCACGAACCTGACCGTGTCCCACAATCTTCTCGATGCCTATCAAGGCTGGGTGGACGGCGAATTCGTCGAGATTACCGGCACGAGCGCAATCACGGGATCGCCACGCTTCATCTCCGCTGCCCTCAGGAACTATCGGCTCAGCCCGGGCTCGCCGGCGATTGACGCGGGAACGGCCCGGGCCGCGCCCACGGTCGATTTCGACGGACGCTCAAGGCCGGAGGACAGCAACGCCGACGGAACCGCGGCGATTGACGTGGGCGCGTTCGAGTTCACGCCGCCGCACCTCAGGCAAATCATCATCACGGGCGGGGCGCCCCGCATTGCGTGGGAATCCGTCAGTGGGGCGTCGTACCGTGTTCAGTTCAGTCCCGCAATCGCCCATCCCACCTGGGAGAACCTGCTGCCCGATGTCACAGTGGCCGGTCCGACTACGGAGGCTCAGGACCCATCCGCGATCAGCGCGATGCATCGCTTCTATCGGGTGAGAATGCTGGATGAGTGAAGCATCGCGGGCCAGACACCCGGCTGTTGATCGGCCAGTCAGGTATCGACTGGATGTGTTGGCGGGAGTTGAATGCTGCCGTGCCAGCGCCGAACAAGATCACCGGACCGAACGCGGGCGGGTCGCATCAGTTGCCAATGCTGACGCGCTGGGCCACCCGCGTCGCTCAGTTCTGGCGTTCGCTGATTTAGTTGCAGCGACGCTCGGACGGCGCTAACCTTCGATGATGAAATTGGACGAGTTACAGCGCGAGGCCGAGCGTTTGAGCCCCGAGGAACAGCGAAAGCTGATCGGCTTTCTGGTGGCGACGGACATTCGCAGAGATGTCGGATATCGGAAGGAATTGAGCAGGCGGCTCGACGATCAGGATCCGCAAGCATGGGTCAAGTTGACGGATGCGGAGCAGCAGCTGAAGTGCGATGGAGTATGAAGTTTACTTGCGGCGAGAGGTATTCGAGTTTCTGCGTCAGCGGCGCAATGAAGAGCGGGATCTGCTGCTGACACTGTTCCGCTCGCTTGGTAAAGACCCATATCGGAGAGGTGATTTTGCGGAAATGGATGGGACTGGACGCGCTATCGAAGTGTTGGTTTTTCGACGATACGCTATTTTATACTGGGCCGACCATGCAGCGAAGGAGCTGAAGGTGACCGAGGTTCGATTTGCTGACAGATGAGTCGGAAGCAAGATAGGATCGGCGAACATCCGCTGCTGCCAACGCCTTCGGGCGTCCGGCTTCGCGCTTGCCGGTTGTCGCCAGGCGTGGCAAAGCGAGGTCGTTCGGCAATTGTCCTAAGCTTCCTAAGCTTGCTTTGCATTTCTGGGCGCGTTAAGGTGGCGGCATGGTGGCAGACATTCGAAAACTAGTTCATGCAGTTCCGTTTGTGCCGTTCACGATTCACTTGGCGGATGGCGGGCAGGTGCGCGTTCCCACTGTGGACCACGTCGCTGTATCTCCGACAGGTGGCCGCGTGATCGTATTTGCCGACGACGATACCCATGACATCCTATCCGGTTTGCTAATCAGCCGGATCACCGTGGATCGGCAGCCCGCGCCGCACAGCCAATCCTGACCACAGAGCCGAACAATCGAGTCGAGACGAACCGCTGCCAGGCGTCCCCGTTTCGGAGTTGGCAAGTGATTTGCAGCTGTTTCCGCGATCGGGAGCGTGCGCTGTCGGCAGCAGTCGCTCACCCTTACCGTTACGCCGTTCCACACGCCATGACACTCCGAGAGCACTTCGAGCGGACGCCAGCACGAGCAGCGATGCTCGCACTTGGTGGGTGCTTTACTCTTTCGTGCATCACGTTGCTTGGTGACGGATTCAGTCATCTCCGTTTCTTTCTTCCGCTTGCCGCGCTCAATGCCGCAGTCGGCGCATTCGCTTCGGAGCGGGTTGCTCGCGTGGTTTTCTCTGTCGAGGTTATTTCCATTCTGGCAGTTTGCGGTTATCAGTTTTTCCAGTTGCATGAGCGTTTCCCGAACACATGAGCGGCCCAACCATGGGATCCCACCCAAGTCATGGGCCAAACCACGATCACGCGGTATCGGAACTCCTCCACCGATGTTCGGCTCTATCACTTCGAATATATCGACGGACCTTGGGAACAAAACTCGAAATTGCGGCAAATCGTGGTGCAAGCCACCGACGACAAAGGTCGGGCCATCCAAGTGGCCATCCTCATCGATGACCTCAAGCGAGCGGCGATCGAGATTATCAAGTCTATGTTTCAACGGTGGCTCCAGGAGAATGAATTCAAGTATCTGGACAAGTATTTTGGCATTAACCAGATCACCAGTTATCGGAGCATCGAGTATGAGCAGCTCAGAGGCCAGGTGGAGGATCGCGAGGTCAAGAGCGCGGACCGCAAGGCTCTGGATCAGAAGCTCAAACAAGTGACCGAACCATCCGTGTCTGCCGGGAAGAAAGTTGAAGTTCCGACTGGGGCAACGATCGGAGATGGAATTGAAGATGAACGTGGAGGTCTGAAGCCGCCAGCCCAGGCGGCTCCCGGGCCTGCGGCGGGCTGGGGAGCCCGTCGGCGCCCGCCGCTGAAAAATCGCTCAAATTGAGGGATTCAAACTCGTCAGTGTTCCCGGAGGCAAACCTCGATTATTTTGAGGTCTGTCAATTGGACTCAACACTATCATGGCTGCGCGGCAGCGCAGCCCTACCGACTAATGCCCAGTCGCGGCTAAGAGAGAATCTCACGAATGGGCTGGCCGTGATCGATGTCGAGCCGCTTTCGGCCAGGGATTTCGAGGCGGCGGGAATCTAGTCCGAGCAAGTGGAGAACCGTGGCGTGGATGTCGGTGATATAGTGCCCCTCTCCGAGGGCGTGGTAACCCAATTCGTCGGTTTCGCCATGGATCGTTCCCCCTTTGATGCCTGCCCCGGCGAACCAAATCGTGAATCCGTGGGGATGATGGTCGCGACCGGTCTTGCCACCGCCCCGTTCCTCCAATCCCGGGGTGCGGCCGAACTCAGTGCAAAACACCACCAGCACCTCTTCCATGAGGCCCCGTTGTTTCAAGTCCTGGAGGAGTCCGGCGACCGGCAGATCCACGTTGGCGCAGAGTTTCTCATGGTTGTCCTTGAGCTTTTGATGCGAGTCCCAGGCGCTGAGGCCGCTGGGATACGCGAGGACAAATCGCACGCCGCGCTCCACTAGCCGCCGCGCGCACAGCAACCTCTCCCCCGCCACTTTCGTTTGCTCTTGGTCGAGTCCATACTGCCGTCGAATGTGCTCGGGTTCTCCGGGAAACTGCATGGCCTCGGGCACCGCGGCTTGCATCCTAAACGCCAGTTCGTAAGCGCGGATGCGGGCGCGCAACCGGTGATCATCGGGATATTCGACTGCGGCCAACTGGTTCAGCTTTCCTATGAGTTCGAACTCACCGGCCTGTTCGCCGGCGCTCACGCCTTCGAATCGGGATCCGAAAGGCAGCGGATTTTTAGGATCGATGGCGAGCGGCACTCCCCCGTGTTGCGGACCCAAGTAATAGGCGTGGTCAATCTCGCTCGTGGTATGGGATTTGGGAACACCCAAAGTCACGAAACTGGGCAAATTGTCGTTGAGGCTGCCTAGCCCATAATGAACCCAAGCGCCAAGACTCGGCTGCGTTTCATCCAACCGGTGACGGCCCGTGTGAATCTGGTTTTCAGCCCAATGATCGTTGTCGGTGGTCCACATGTTGCGCACCCAGGCGATGTCATCAACGTGGCGGGCCAATCGGGGCCACCAATCGGTGATGCCGATGCCGCATCGGCCGTGCTGCTTCCATCCGACCTGCATCGGGTAAATGAGGGGATAAACATCACGCACGTTGATGGAGTCGGCCGGAACCGATCTGAACCGAGCCTTGTGCTTCTGGCCCGCAACCGGATTTTCAAAGGGTGTCTTGTCGAATGACTTCCCAGCATGATCGTTGAGCGCGGGTTTGGGATCGAAGGTTTCTAGGTGGCTGTAGCCCCCGCTCAGGAAGATCCAAATGACCGACTTGGCTTTGGGAGCAAACAGAGGCTTCCCATCAGGCGGCAGATGGATCGATTGTCCTTCTCCGCCGGAGGCGCGCGTGAGTCCGTCTCGCCAGAACATGGAACCCAGGGTCAAACCGGCAAAACCCATGCCGACATCGGCGAGGAAAGTTCGACGCGGGAAACGGCCGCAGGAGTGGGGATTGGGCTTCATCGAATGGTCACAAAGTCGTTATGGTTGATCAGCGCGTGGACGAGGCTGGCGTGCGCGCGGGCGAAAGAACCGGAGTCGCTGGGAGGATCATTTTTAACGGGGATCGATGCAGTCTCAGGGGGATTCGCGAAAGCCTTCTGCAGGAAGTTTTGGCAGGCCACAGATTCTTCGCTTGAAGGCGGGCGGGACAAGAGATGCTCGAAGGCAAGCGTGACAAAACTCGCTGCCGCGGACGAATCGGCATCTCCAAGGCTCGATGCAAGCTTCTTCGACAGCGTGCGGCTTTGCTCCCGGGCGAGGCGGCTGTTGCTCATCGCGAGCGCCTGCTGCGGCATGATGCTCGACGTCCGCCGATAACATTCCATGGGCTCCGGAGGATCGAAGGCGGAAGCGAACTGACTGTGGCCGCCCGGTTCAGGAAAACACTCAAAGTAGAGGCTGCGGCGGCGGGAGGACTCAGCGTCCTTCGTCGGCAGAGGATAATCCACAGGAGTGACATCGAGTTCTCCAGCCAGATGCAGCAGGCTGTCTCTCAGCACCTCGGCCTCCATTTGTCCAGAATTCATGCGCCAAAGATAACGGTTTTCAGGGTCGCGCTCCTGGTTGGAACCGATCTCCGAGGTTCGTCCTGGAGCCGCGGATGAACTCTCAGACGCAACATCAAGACACGAGGCCGACTCCGAAACTTCCGCAGGCGACGCCGACGATCTCCTATAGGCGCGGCTGGTGACGATGATCCGATGCAAGTGCTTCATGCTCCAGCCGTGATCCATGAATTCGGCCGCGAGCCAATCCAGAAGTTCGGAGTGCGTGGGCTTCGCGCCGTTGCGGCCAAAGTCAAAAACGGAGGCAACCAGAGGCGCGTGGAAATGGCGGTTCCAAATATGGTTCACGGCGACCCGCGCCGTCAGCGGGTGGTCGGGCCGCGTCAGCCAGGTGGCGAGCGCGAGGCGTCGTCCGGTGGTGGTGCTTGGATAAACCGGCGTGAGTGAAGCGTAGGATCGACTGTTAGTGAGGAGAGCCGCCTCGGCGGATTCGATCGACTTTCGGGCGGTTGCGAGCGAATCCCTCGCTTTCTTCACCGCCGCATCGGCCTTGTCACTCTCTTCCTTGTGCTTGGAGGCTCCGTCGACGTTCCATCGGGCGCGAGACAGTGAGTGCTCTGCCTCAAGGAGCGACAACTTGCCGTCCGCCAGGGTGAATTGAGCTTGAGCCTGGCGGAGAAGCAGTTCGCGCTCGGCTCGGCTTGCCGACTCCTCCGCCGACAAGGCCGGGTCCGCCGGTGACGACGACGATCCTTGATCCGGCGTTCCTTTTAAAGCATATGGTTTTCCGTTGTGTGTCCCTCCGGAATTGGGGCGGCTAGAGTGGCCGTAACGCGCGTCATCCGCGGCCATCCGGGCTTGAAGCGAGGAATGAGCGGCATTCGCCACCGCAAGTTTGTTTGACGCGTTGCGCCAGTCCACTTCTGTTGCAAGGATTTCAGCGAGCACCTTGCCAAGTGATGACAGATTGTTTGTTTCCTTCTGGCTCATGAAGACGGACCGCGCCTCCACATATTTGACGGACACGGCATCGAAGTCGCGGCGCGCGGCTTCCTTGGCCCGAACGTGTTCCTCGAGCATCGTTTGCCGGATGGGCGGCCTCACGCCTGGATAAAACGCGGGTGGCGGCAGAGCGAGAGGCTCCATCCGCAACAAATGCCCCCCGAGGAACGATGGCATCGCCGGGTTCACGGCCGGTTTTCCCTCCGGAAAAGTGCGCTCATCGCCTCGAAGATAGATGAAGGTTTTGGCGGCTGGGTTCTCGTCAAACACACTGACAACGCCTTGCGTGACGACTTTGCGGTTGGCGGAGTACTCATATTTTTGAAACGGACCCGGATCCGATTCGCCGGGGAATCTGTCCTGGCGCACCTGGATGGGTTCAAAGAACGCCCGAAATTGGAAATAATCGCGGTGCGAAATTGGATCGTACTTGTGATCGTGACAGTGGGCGCAATTGAAAGTAAGGCCCATGAATGCCTTGCCGGTGTGCTCCACGACGTCTCGCATCCATTGGTTCGGGTTGAGGGCGTACCAATTCCGAACCAAGTAGCCCGTAGCCGGCCGCGCCTGCTCGTCCTCCGGCGCGGCTTCGTCGGCTGCGAGCATCTCGACCAACATTCGATCGTAGCCTTTGTCAGAGTTGATCGCACGGACTATCCACTCGCGCCAGCGCCAAACCTGGGGCGCGCTGTTCCAAACGTCCGGTACATGGCGGCGGCCGTACCAATCCGCGTAGCGCCAGATATCCATCCAGTGTCGCGCCCAACGCTCGCCGTGCCGCGGAGATTCCAAGAGACGTTCCACCACCCTTTCATAAGCGTCTGGAGCGGTGTCAGCGAGGAAAGCGTGAAGCTCATCCCGGGAGGGTGGCAATCCAATCAGATCCAGGTACACACGGCGCAACAGCAAGTCCCGGCGCGACTCGGGTTGGGGAACCAGCCCGCGACCCTCGAACTCCTTGGCGATGAACGCATCAATGGGGTTCGACGTTGGCAGGTTTTTCTCAGAGACCTCGATCAATGGAACTTTGGGCCGCTTCACGGGCCTGAATGCCCAGTGTTCCGAGGGGTCCGGTTCGGGCTTCTCGTCAACAGGCGAAGGAGCGCCTCGGGCAATCCACGATTGGAGCATCTGGATCTGCCCGGGCGTGAGTGGTTCGCCGTCGGGCGGCATGCGCTGGTCGCGATCGGTGGAACCTACGCGCAGAAGCAGCGAACTCGAAGCGGGATCGTTGGTGGCCAAAATCAATCCGTTCTTGCTTCCACGACGAATGGCTTCCCCGGTATCAAGCCGAAGTCCAGCCTTCTGCTTTAGAGCTCCGTGGCAGGCGTAGCACCTGGCTTGCAACAGCGGTTTGATGTCGCGGCCGTAAATCTCAGCCTCCGCGGCGACGGGCTCCGCCAGAAAACCCATGACGGCAAAAATGGCGGGAATCGATTTCATGGATCAATTTTCAGGGGCACAGGGCGATGCATGAATCAGAACAGAAGTCTCATTTTGTTTCAACCCTGTCGAGCTGGCGGTGACGCACCCATTCGCGTCCGGGGGCGACCCTTAGGCGCTTCTTGTCTGGCATCATGGAGCGGGGGGAGGCTTGGCAACGCGATCCTTCAATTGGGGAAAGAGCTCCAGCGCATTCTCCCGCATGATCTGGCGCCCAATTCGGAGCGCGTCAGTTTCGCGGAGCTCTCCGCGCTCCACTTTCTCGGCGAGAGCCTCGGAGAGACAGCGGCGCGTGAACTCGGTGGCGCCGTAGATGCCCTCCACATGCGTCGCATCCGCTCCCCATAGAATTCGATTGCTGGGCATGACTTCCAGCCACTCCTGATACGCCCGCTTGGCCATCGTGTAGCTGATGGTCGGCAGCCAAACGGAATCAATCCACACGTTTTTCCCGTAGCGCTGCACAATCGCCCCTGCTTCCCCAATCCACGGATACCCTCCGTGAAACAGGATGAATTTCGTTCGTGGATTCGCCTCGATCAAGTTCAGCAGGTTCATTGGGTTGGATCCCTGGATCCTCGCGTGGCCGGTGTGAATCTGAAAGGGCAGCCCGACTTCCGCGCTCAGCCGAGTAATCTCCCACATGATAAAGTCCTCGAATTCCTTGACCTCGGCTTCGGATAGCTGCGATCTGGAACGTCCATAGATCTTCGACGCGCGATCCACCGCTACTTTCTCGAAATGAAGCGTGCGCTCATAGGCGGTGGTGGTTTTGAGACACACCGCGCCAAAAGCTTTTCCCGCCTTCATCCAGTGCTCGATCACGCTTACGTAATTCTGCAGCGTGTCCATCGGCAGTTTTTCTTCCCTTGCGTAACGATAAAGGGAATCCACCTCCCTTGGAAATTCGGATGGATGGAATCCACGCTGCAACCGCGTCACATTCAGCACCGGCACGCCAAATGAATAGTAATTCGTCCGAGTCAACCGATCCCAAAAAGGGTCAATAAACATAAGCTCAATATTGGCGCGCTCGGTGACGACTTTGTGGACCCACGCCTCGCTTTGGTAATTCGCGAAAATGCGGCGATTCAGATCGGATGCCTGGGCCTCCGTCAGGGTTTCAAAATCCACCCCGTAAAGGTCCGTGAACGCGGAAAGCTGGTATCGATAAAAGCTCGTGCCGCGCGCGTTCGAGAAATCATCCTTCGCCAACGACCACCAATCCGAGAACTTCCCGCTGGCGGGCCAGGGCGTAACGCGGTGGATCCAGCCGAAGTAGCTGCTGCTCCACATGGAATAGAGGGTCATGCCAACTCCTTGATCTGTCTGCACGGTGCCTTGAATGATCGGGAAGGGCTTCAAATGATCGTGAGTATCCACCGCGCGCACGGAGTCGATAGATGCCTTGATCCGCCGGAAAGTGTCCGTTTTTTTCACGTCGATGGGATCGGCGCGTCCGATGGTTCCGAGCAGCAACAGCGCGTGGAGGAGGAAGCTCTTCATTCCTCCAGGATGCTCAAGGGACACGGGCAACTCAATATCCAAAAGCCAAAGGGACGAGAAACGAAGACACGACAGAATTCTTCATCGGGGAGGATTGCGACCCAATACCGTGCTTGGGTGTAAGCGATCTCATTAGACAACCGGCGGCAGGCACTGGGAGCGCCGGCGTCTCGCCGGCCCTCTCTCGGCGCTGAATCACCCGCCACGCCGCCGGAACGTCAGCGCTCCCGGTCGAAGAATTCTGTCATGCACCCAGTGTATAAAGCGAAGCGAATCCACCTTCCGGGCCACCCTTCCGCGGCGTCCCCATGAATCGGGGACCCAGCTTTCCGCCATGGCCTGCTCCCAAAAAAAAACCGCTTTGGAAAGAAAGTCAATTGAGTCTAAAATCCAGCCGTGTCCGCGAACTTAGAAACTTTTTCCGTCGGTCAGCGCTGGGTCAGCGAGACCGAACCCGAGCTTGGGTTGGGCTCTATTCTCTCCACCACGGCCCGCACGGTCAGCGTCCATTTCGGCGCGGCCGACGCGACCAGGGAGTATGCTCTCGACAACGCGCCCCTGAGGCGGGTTCGATTCCGCGTGGGAGATTCTATCAGCCGACGGGACGGCGTGCCGCTCAAGGTGGAAGGCGTCCTTGAACGCCAGGGGGTCCTGAGCTACCAGGGCGAAGGACGGGAAGTGGTCGAGACTGAGCTTGGCGACCTCGCGTTTCCTCCCAAACCCGAGCAGCGCCTTTTCGCCGGTTTTCTGGATTCAAGCGAAGATTTTGAATTGCGAACAGCGGCTCTGCAGCATCAGTTTCACCGGCGCAAGTCCAGGCATCGCGGATTTGTCGGGGGCCGGATCCAGCTCATCCCCCACCAACTCTACATCGCTTCCGAAGTTTCGGGCAGGCTTGTGCCCCGGGTCCTGCTCGCGGACGAAGTCGGCCTTGGAAAAACGATCGAAGCCTGCCTGATTCTTCATCGGCTGATTCTGACAGGCAGCGTCCAGAGGGCCTTGATCCTGGTGCCGGAATCCCTGGTGCACCAATGGTTTGTCGAGTTGCAGCGGCGATTCAATCTTTGGTTTCATATTTTCGACGAGGAGCGCTGCGATGCCATTGAGACTGCGGATCCTGAAGCCAACCCCTTTCTGGACGATCAGCTTGTGCTAGCGAGCATCAAGTGGCTCACGGCCAATCCGCCTAGGCTCGCGCAGGCGATGGAAGCGGGCTGGGATATCCTGGTGGTGGACGAGGCGCATCACCTCGGTTACTCGCCAGACTCGGTCTCCGCGGAGTATCGAGTGGTTGAAGGGTTGAGCCAACGGACAGCAGGCTTGTTGCTGCTCACGGGGACTCCCGAGCAACTGGGCATGGGAAGCCACTTCGCCCGGCTGCGGCTGCTCGATCCAGACCGGTTCTATGATCTAAAGGAATTCTTGCGGGAAGCTGAGGAGTACCGGGATGTCGCACAGCTCGCGGAAAAACTGTTATCCCATCAAAAACTCACGGAATCGGATTTCATCGATTTGTCGCGGATCGTGGTGGAATCCGTGGCGTCGTTGCAAGCCATGCGAGACCCAACGACGCAGCACATCAGCGATACCACGCGCGACGATTGGCTGGAGGCGTTGTTGGATCGACATGGCACGGGGCGAGTCCTGCTGCGCAACACCCGGGTCACCATCAGCGGTTTCCCCAGGCGCTTGGCTCATTTGCACCCTCTCCAAGCGCCCCAGGCAGAAGCGCCGGCGTTCGCGTCCTGGGCCAAGGAGTTCTCGGCAGATGCTTCGGCGTCCCCCTCGGATGTCGATTCATTCGAGCCCGACTACTCGAAGGACATACGCCTGAATTGGCTGGCGGAATTGCTTCTCGATCTGGGCCAAGAAAAGGTTCTCTTGATCTGCCGCACAAAACGCAAGGCGCTGGCGATCGACGCGGCGTTAAGAATGCGGTTGAACGTCAAACAAACTGTTTTTCACGAAGGGTTGTCCCTCGTGCAGCGGGACCGGAACGCCGCATGGTTCGCCGAGGAAGACGGGGCGCGCCTCTTGATCGCGTCGGAGATAGGCAGCGAGGGGAGGAACTTTCAGTTTGCCCATCACCTCGTGCTCTTCGATTTGCCGCACGATCCGGAGATGCTGGAGCAGCGGATCGGCCGGCTCGACCGCATCGGCCAGGCTTCCGAGATTCAGATCCATGTGCCCTTCATTCAAGGCACAGGCCAGGAAGTGCTCGCCCGCTGGCACCACGAAGCGATGAACGCGTTTGAAAAGAATCTGCACGGGGGCCGCGAGCTTTGGGAGCGGTTCGGCGCCCGCCTCCACGATCTGGGGCAGGACTTTCACGAGACGGAGCCCGGCTCCCGGACGGACCTGGATGCTCTGCTCAAAGAAGGCCGCGCGGCTCGTGAAGAATTGGCGTCGCGGCTGGAGCATGGCCGGGACCGATTGCTCGAACTAAATTCCTACCGGGCTGAAACCGGGGTGAAGCTCGTCACCACCATTCGCGAGGCGGATGCGGAGGAGACCCTGGACAAATTCATGCTCGAGGTGTTCGATCATTACTCGATCCAAGTCGAGGAAGTGTCCCGCCGCACCTACGTCCTCGGATCCGCCGGCGTGTTTTCCGATTCATTTCCGGGCTTGCCATCGACCGGACTCACGGTCACCTGCGATCGTCGAACAGCGCTGGAGCGGGAAGACATGCAGTTTCTCACCTGGGATCATCCGCTGGTGACTGGGGCGTTGGACTTGTTGCTCGGCTCGGAGACGGGAAACAGCAGCTTCGCGTCGTGGCCAGACGCGGACACCCCGGGAATGTATTTGGAAACGATCCACGTCCTGGAATGCCCCGCCCCGATTTCATTGCACGTGGATCGCTTTTTGCCGCCGACTCCCTTGCGAGTGGTCGTGGACCAACTCGGAAACGATGTGGAAACGGAAGCGCCCCCGGCGCTGCTGGCGCGTCATGTGAAACCCAGCGAGAGCTCCTGGATTTTGGAGCAGCCTGCGGTGCGTGAAGAACTGCTGCCATCCCTCCTGGAACGCTCCGCAAAAATCGCCTCTCTCCGTGCTCCCGGGGTCGTGGCTCGGGCTCGATCCAGTATGTCCACCCAGTTGACACACGAGATCCATCGCTTGGAGGAGCTGCGAAAAGTGAACCGGAGTGTGCGCGCTGAAGAAATCGATTTGCTCCGGTCGCAAATGCGTTCCCTCGAGGATTGCCTGCACCATGCCCGGGTGCGCCTAGATGCCCTCCGCGTCATCTGGCGCGGCCCGATCGCTCGACCACACGGAACGGCGGTTCAATCCCGAAAGACACGCCGTTTCCCAGGGGGATCATCGTGATTCTGCGGGCAAGACCGGAGAGGTTCCCCTGGCATCGACCGGCCTCCCACACCGCTTCAGTGTCAGCCAATTGAGCCAATGCAGCCAAAGATGCCCCGATCCAAGGCAGTCGATATGCAGGCAATGGTGGCGACCCTGGTTGGCGCCTTCAGGGACGATCCAGTGGCGAGGCACCTCTTTCCCGAGCCCTTGGAGCGGAGGCCGGGAATGGAGCACATTTTTCGAATGGGGTTGCGCCACGGTCGCCGGCACGGGCGTGTGGATGTTTCCGAATGCGGTGGTGCGGTGGCCATCTGGTTCCACCCCCCCAATGAACGGGCGACCTTGTGGCGCCAGCTAGAGGCGGGCATGCTGGCCACCCCATTTGTCGTGGGATGGAAGGCCACTCGACGGATGATGCGCTACGAACGATTCGTCGAGCGTGCCCGCTCGCTCGCGATGCCTTCCCCCCACTTCTATTTGTTTTCCATAGGAGTGAGCCCAGAACTTCAAGGCCGGGGACTCGGAACAGGGCTTCTCCGAATGGGATTGGACCGGGCGCGGGCGGGAAACCTCCCCTGCTACTTGGAGACATCCCAGCCACGCAATCTTCCCCTCTACGAAAAGCACGGTTTCCGAGTCATTCGCGACGGCCGATTGCCAGGCGCCGACCTCCCGGTTTGGTGCCTGGTGGCGTCAGGCGGGTAACTGGTTCAACTCAGGGCTGCTCGATACGGGTGAGGCGATCCGCAAGAGGAAGCGGCGCCACATCCCGGACCGGGCCGCCGGGCCATCGAATGGACAGCGCATCGAGCCGATCGTGCTTTCCGAGTCCGAGAGTGATCACGGATTCAGACTGTGACAGATAGCTTCGAGTGGGCATCACCTGGCGGGTGAACGTTTGTCCCCCAGCTTTCGCGACCACTACGGCGCCGATGGCATCACGGTTGGACGCTTTTCCCACTAACTTCAGACGCACCCAGTGATGACCGAGGCTCTGTTCGTTGCGCAGCAGCTTCGGAGGCCCGCCGATCTGCGTCAGCACCACATCCAAGTCGCCATCGCCGTCGATATCCGCGAATGCGGAGCCGCGTCCGACGATAGGCTCATAGAGATCCTTGCCCGCCTGGGCGGCTGTCAACGGCGTGAAAGACGCGCCGCGCTCAGGGCCCGAGTTCCAGAAAAGTTGGGCGGACTGCTTGTAGTGCTGGCTCTGCTGCACTTTGTTGATCTCTTCCTCGAGATGACCGTTGCAGGTCAGTATGTCCAGCCGTCCGTCCAGATCGTAATCGAAGAAGAAAACGCCGAATTTCAGCATCAACCGGCCCGCGGGCCCAACCCCTTCATTCAGCGCTTCGTCAGCGAATGCGAGCGGTTGGTTCTGGGAGACATACAGGGCCGCCATTTCGTTGGCGAAATTGGCGATGACGATGCCTAGCGCGGTGTCGTTGCGGTACCATGCGGTGTCGATCCCCATGGCTCCGCGCGTGTTCCCATAGCTGTCGAAAGCGATTCCTGAAGTGGCGCCGATTTCCTTGAACGTTCCGTCTTTCTGGTTCAAAAACACGAAATTCTGGACGGTGTCGTTGGCCACCACCAGGTCCATCCATCCATCCCCATCGAGATCCACGGGACCCACCGCCAGTGATTTTGCGGCGGGAACCCCGGTGGCCTGGTTGCGAATCTGGATTCCCGCCTTTTCCGAGACATTGGTGAACAAACCTCTGCCGTTGTTCACATAAAGGCTCGGGTAGGTTCCGGCAAAATTCATGGGAGGTCCGTAGGCCCGCCCCACTCCCACCAGCTTATACCCGACTTCGAGGTCGATTTCCTTGGACCACCGAACGTAGTTGCAAACAAAAAGATCGAGATCTCCGTCGTTGTCGATATCCACCCAAGCGGCCCCCGTGCTCCACTCGGATTCCGCCCCGCCCAACCCGGCCCCGGCCGTCATCTCTTTGAATTTGCCAGACCCTAAATTCTTGAAGAGGTGGTTGCCGCCGATGGCGGTGAAGAACACATCAGACAAGCCGTCGTTGTCGAAATCCCCAACGGCGGCGCCCATCCCATAAAACGGCACGCCGAGGCCGGAATCGCGCGTCACATCGGTGAAACGGCCCGCACCATCGTTTTGGTAGAGGACAGAAGTCGGCTGAGGCGCGCCGGGGGGTTGTTTCCAGGGCCAAATGCCGCTATTGACGAAGATCAAATCCTGGTCGCCGTCGTTGTCGAAATCGATGAAAGCGCAGCCTCCGCCCATCGATTCGGGAAGCAGTTTGTCCCCATAAGCACCGTTCAGATGGACGAATCGGATTCCTGAGGAGGCGGTGATGTCGGAGAACTGGACTTGAGGAATCTCCACCGAGGAATGAACCGCCGCCACGGGAGCGGAGAGCGTGGTTTTTTGCGTCACGACTTTTTCAGGGGGCTTGCGCCAGAAGAAAAATGCGAAGGTTGCCGCGGCGGCCAGGCAAATCCCCGCGACGATGGAGATTTTGATGGCACGCCCAATGATCGCGTCGTCCAGGTGGGCCAATTCCTCGCCAGGCTGAGATTCCTCAGGCTTGCTTCGAGGCGCCTGTTTTCCGGGAATTTTCTGATTCGGATCCGGGGAGCTCATGAGTGTCTTGGTTGGTTCAATCAGCCGCGGAAATCACAGGCGAGAGACTTGGGCCTGTCAACGGGCGGCGGCAGTGGCTTGCGCCGGGGTGGATGTCCCCAATCCAGGGGCGCCGGCCCGCTGCAAATCATAGATCACAATGGCTTGGGCGGCGTGATCCGCAGCGGGGTTTTTTCGCCTGTGAATCGCGATGGCTTGGTCGCGCGCGTTGTCGTCGGGCCGGTAACGCTCATGCAGCGCGCGGTGCTCCGAAGCCTTCCTCGCGTCTCCCAACAAGGTGTGGACCAGCGCGAGGTTGTAATGAGCGGTGACGTTTTCCGAATCGATGGAGAGGGTTTTGTTGAACCGGGCGGCGGCCTGCCGCAGGAACTCCAGCTGACGGGGTTTCGCAGCCTCGCCACGCTCGGCTTTGGCACGTTCAAACAGCGTTTGACCCAGCTCATTGATAACTTCGTAGTCGAGGCTGAAGTCGAAATCCCGAGCGTCCAACTCGGGGTAGCGATCCTCCAGAATCGAGCGGAATTCGGTGATGGCTTTGTCCAAGAATCCATTCTGCTTGTTCACGAGGCCGCTCAGCCAGGCGATGGTCCAGCGCGGCGCGGGAGGATCGGAGTTCGAAGCTCGCTGCAACGCCAACACCGCCTCCTCGAGCCGGCCCTCCTTGAAATAGACACGCGCCAGGTTGAGCGGGCCGTCCGGGCGGCCCAGCTTTTCAACCTCCGCGAACGCGTGCGCCGCCTGCGCCAATTCCCCCTTCTCGCTGCCTTTGTCGCCTTTGAGGAAAAGCCCGATGCCGTAGTCGTTCCATCGCAGCCAGGGATCAATCTTGGACCCGGCGTTTTCGACGGCGAGGGGCACGCCCTCGATCGGAAAGACAATTTGGTCCGAGGCCACCAGACGGATGGGAAGATCGTTCGTGAAGTTCGCTCCGTAGACATGGCGCATGTAGATCGTGTCGAACTTGCGGTATTGGAGTTTGACGTCGAACTTCAAGGGCGCTTCCAAATCGTCTGGAACCGTGAACGCGTAGTGCACCACCTGGCCGGCCCCGGGCGGAATCTGGTTGTTGTAAAGGGGCACAAAAATATCTTGGGCATTGCGGCGATCGATCCGGTTCCCATTCTTGTCGAGCATGTAGACATTGACGAAATGGGACCAAGGATCCACTTGATTGGCCTCGCCCAAACCGCCGCTGCGGCCCACCACACGGCCACCACTCAAAGCCGTGACATCGACCCAGACTTCGTTGGAGTCGACCGTGCCCTGGGTGAAATGATGCCCGACGCGCACGGTGCGCAAGACCACTTCCAAGAGGTATCGCCGGCCTTTCTTGAGCGCCGGCACTTGGGGCCGGAGGGGAGCGGTGAGGGGGCTGTCGACGGCTCCCCCTTCCTTCAGGCCGAAAATATCGACACGAAGCGACCCCTTTGAAAACTCAGCGTGTTTCTTGACGATCTCCGGCTGATTCTTGAGATGCGGCAATGCCGTGTTCGCGGAGGGAAAGAGGTGGTTGTGAATCGACAGCACGTTCGTGCCTCGGAAGAATCGGGCGCCAAAGTCCTCGGAGGCCTCCAAGGGCATGTGGCAGTCGTTGCAGTTCTTTTCCGCCGTCTTTGGATAATAGAAAGAACGCGCGTTATGGCCCGAGACCCCGCTGAGAAGAAAAGAATCGTAGTGGTTTTGGCCGCGCAAGAATTCTTTGTACTTGGTGACTTCGTAGGGCAGGCTCACTTTGTGGCACACGGAGCAAAACTCCGTGGTCTTGTGATGATCCTTGAGAAAAGTGCGCTTGTGGAATTCAGGTTTCGCCTTGACGAGCTGATTGTTCACAAACTGAAGCAGCCGGTTGGTGCTGAAGGCGAACGGGTAATGGATGGGCTCTTCGATCGTGTAAGCGGCGTTGCCGATCGTGCTGTTGACGGAGGTGATCGAATGACAGGAGGTGCATGTGATGCCGGCGTTCGCGGTCGGGTGGTTCACGTCGTCGAATTTTGGATCATCGAACGCGCCGCTCAAGAAAGGCACGATGTCGTGGCAACCGGCGCACCATCGGGCGGCCTTCACGTTGCCATCCCGTTCCAAGGCAACTTTTCGGGTTTCCCGCACGCTGAAGAGATAGGGCGGGTTGTTGAATGAACTGAGGTGGTGCGCGCTGTGCAGCCAGCCGGCGTGGGCGTCCTCATGGCACTTCTTGCAGTAGTCATCCATCATCAGCGTGTCGGCTGGAATGAAATTACCCGTGGCCGTGCGGGCGGCCGATGGATGAAAATACTTCTCCCCTTCCTTGGGGGCCCTCACATCCCAAACTCGAGGATCCTGCGAATGCATCAGCACCATGGCGCCCACCAGCCCCGCGACCGCTCCCGCCCAGGCGAAGCCCACCTTCCATTTGATCTTGGGCCCCGCCAGCCGGTGCAAGATATAGAGCCACACCGCGAGCACTGGCGTGATCACATGGGCCCAGTAGGCCCAGGATCGGATGCGCGGATTCTTGAGTTCAAAAAAGTCCAGCCTCGTCAAAGCCACGCCCGAGAACAGGAGGATCAGGCTGACCGCGAAAAGGCTGTAGCCCACGCGAACGGCGATGCGATTCGGCCGGTCCCGCGCATTCAGGATATGGCCGATCCCAAAGACAACAAACGGAACCACCAGCAAAAGGCCCAACACCAGATGGGCCAGGAACATATACTGATAAAAATAGTTCTGATAGGAGAGCCCCTTGATCTTTTCCAGTATCGTGATGCTGACGAGGTAAGCGGAATTGGCCCCCAAAGCGGCCACAAGGGCGAAAACAAAGTAAAGCAAAACTCTCAGCTTGGGGCCAATCGCCCGCACATACTTCCGTTTGCTTGTCGTTGCCGGGGTCGAGTCTGACATAACTAAACCAGAACCATGGAGCTCACCCCCGCATCCGTCAGCAGCCAGGGCGAAACGTTTCAAATTCAATCAAATTCCTGAGTCCTTGGCCATTAAGATCACTCTCAAAGGGGCGACACGGCAAATTGCGGGGGCGAGTTGGATGATTCCTTCTGCAGACCGCCGGGCGCTGGGATTGCCGAGGACGCCATGTCGATCAGTTCATGGATTCCCGCAGAGTTGAATCTTCTTGGCTGTCGAAACACAGAGCGCCGAACTCACACGAGGAGGACGAAAACATCCGGGAACCGGACGATGACTCGGCGGCTACGGGGGAACTTCCTCAATCCAAAAGAGAGGCGGAATCTTTGTCCAAAAGGAGCATGGCGTGCCTCTGCCGCCGGAGAATGGAAGCCGGGCATGCGGTGGAGATAGGCTCCCGAAGCGCGGTGCGAACGGCTCGCGCCTTGCGGGTTTCAGGGCAGAGGCAGATCAGCCGCCGGGCGGCGCACAGGGCTGGGATGGTCAGCGTGTAGGCATACGCAGGGACAGCCTCCAAACTCGGGAAATGCCCTTCGCGCACCTGTTGCATCTTGCAAGCATCGTCGAGCTTCACGAGCTTGACGGACAGCGGATCTTCAAAATTCGCCACGGGTGGATCGTTGAAGGCGAGGTGGCCGTTCTCTCCAATCCCGAGGCAGCAGAGGTCGATCGGTTTTTCGTTCAGCAAATCCGCGTAGCGAGCGCATTCGTCCAACGGTTGGGGGGCGTCACCCTCGATGTAATGAAAAGCACCCGGCTTCAGCGTGCTCTCGACCCGTTCGCGCAAGTAACGGCGAAAACTGGCTTTGTGGCCGCAATCAATGCCTAAGTATTCGTCCATGTGGAAGAGCGTGACCCTGGACCAGTCCACGCTCCCTCGATGTGCCAACCGCTCCAGGAACTGGATCTGCGAGTTTCCTGTCGCAAGAATCACCCGAGCCGAGCCTTGTCGCTCCAGCACTTCATTCAAATACGAGCTCACTTCCCCAGCGACGGAAACCGAAAGCTCGGTCTGCGTCGGATAAATCCACACTTCAAGTTCGTCGACCTGAAGAGCTTTGATCGGGACGCCGCTGGCTGTTTCGCTCGTGCTCATGAATTCCCTCGACAAGATGGCGACCCTAACGGGACTCGAACCCGTGCACCCGCCGTGAAAGGGCGGTGTCCTAACCGCTAGACGATAGGGTCAACCCAAAGGGCGAAGACAACTAGTCTATTCCCGGTCCCTTGTCACGATAAATGTTCATCCTCAAAACGGCCGCAGTGCATCCGCAGGTTGACGGTGAATTTGGCTGGCAGCCCGGAGCGCGGTTGTGTGCGAAGCACCAGCCGCAGCAGGTTTGGCGTGATAGCGAGCCTGAGATGCTGCTGCGACTGGCTTT
>SYMW01000244.1 GCA_005805305.1 Verrucomicrobiales bacterium | reverse complement strand
CGCTCCGGGCTGCCAGCCAAATTTACCGTCAACCGGCGGATGCATTGGGCAAGCGGGGCGTCAGTTATTGGTGACCTTGGGATGCGCCCGCGAGGCCGGGGGCGCGGGGAGTTGGTGTCGCGCGGAGTTGGTTGACAGAGGCAGGGGTGATTGGCAATGTGCCCCCTCGATTTTCGGCGGGTAAGGGGGATGAACCGACCGGCGGAACGGCGGGCGTCCTCAGCAAGAAAGGCAAGAATCAGCTATGGCAGAATTAGTGGGGAATTTGTTGGTCGCCCAGTCCGGCGGACCGACCGCAGTCATCAACGCGAGCGTCGCCGGCGTCGTCCAAGAAGCTGGCCGCCACGAGGCGATCGAGGAAATTTACGGGGGTGCCAACGGCATACTGGGCATTCTGAACGAAGATTTGATCGATCTGAACGAGGAGAAAGCACGGAGCATCGAGGGATTGAAGCATACGCCCGCCGCCGCCTTGGGGACCTGCCGCTACAAGCTGGACTTCAAGAAGAAACCCGATCAAGCGGCCCGGGATATGGACCGCCTTTTTGAAGTCTTCAAGGCGCATAACATCCGTTATTTCTTCTATGCCGGGGGCAACGATTCCCAGGACACGGCCAACAAGATCCACGAGGAAACCATCAAGCGCGGCTTCGAAGTGCGCGTGATTGGGGTTCCCAAAACCATCGACAACGATCTTCCGCACACTGACCACTGCCCTGGCTACGGCTCGGTCATCAAGTACAACGCGGCGACGGTCATGGAAGTCGCGGCGGATGTGGGGAGCATGGCGACAGACGATGGCTCGTGTTGCATCGTCGAAGTGATGGGGAGGGCCGCGGGCTGGATCGCGGCAGGCACCGTGCTCGCGAAGAGAACTCCCGAGAGCGCGCCGCACATCATTTTGCTCCCCGAGATCCCGTTCAACGAGGCCGCGTTCATCGAGAAGGTCAAGGAAACCGTTGCCAAGGCGCGCTGTTGCATCGTCGTCGTGGGCGAAGGGTTGAAGAACGATAAAGGCGAGGAAATCGGCGCTGACAAGACCCGGTTGGACGCGTTCGGCCACGCCGTTCTTTCCGGCGCCGCGGATCGATTGGCGGAGATCGTGCAAGGCCGGTTGAACCTGAAAACGCGCACCGTGAAACTGGGTTATGCCCAGCGCGCTGCGGGGCATTTCGCCAGCGAGACCGACAGGCTGGAGGCCGTTGCCTGCGGCGAGGCGGCAGTGCGCGCGGCGATGGATGGCAAGAGCGGCTTCATGGTCAAAATCGTCCGGCTGCAAGACCACCCCTATCGGTGGACGACCGGATTGCAAGACTTGAAGGACATCGCGAATGTGGAGCACTTGATCCCTCGCGAGTGGATCACTGAGGATGGCTTTTTGCCGAACGAGAAATTCGTGGCCTATGCCCGCCCCCTGATTGAAGGGGAAATCAACGTGCCCATTCACGAAGGGTTGCCGAGGCACACCGTTCTGGACAAAATTCCGGTCGACAAAGTGCTGCCGCCAAGGAGTTGAACGTCGCGGCTCGGGTGCCGCCCCTTTGGCTCGTTCAGGATTGCCACTGGAAACTGCAACTGCAACGATGCCCAGCCATGCGACCTCCCGTCATCGTCTCCCTGACCTTGGCTTTGGTGGCGCTCGCCGCCATGGCCGCCGAGGAATCAGGGTCTTCCGTTCCTGTTTCCGCTCAAACCTCTGCCGACGGCACAAACACTCCCTCTTCAACCGGCGAGCCTCTAGGGCGGCCATTGGGCTTTGTCTGGATCAAGCCCGGGAAGTTCCTTATGGGCAGCCCGCCAATCGAGAAGGAGCGTGGAAAGAACGAGGGTCCCCAAACCCAAGTCACCATCACTCGCGGTTTTTGGATCGGCAGGCACGAAGTCACGCAGGCCGAATACCAATTGGTCATGGGTGGCGACCGAAGTCAGTTCAAGGGAACGAACCTCCCTATGGAATCGGTGAGTTGGTTCAACGCGACGAATTATTGCAGGAGACTGTCCCTGCGAATGCAAGCGGCGAAACAATTGCCTTCAGGATACTGGTTCAGGCTGCCGACTGAGGCGGAGTGGGAATATGCTTGCCGGGCGGGCAAGATCGGGGCTTTCGCTTTCGGCAGTTCCCTCAGCTCCACCAAAGCAAACTTCAACGGCAAATACCCATACGGTGGCTCGCCGGTCGGTCCGAACTTGGATATGACGGCTCCCGTGGGGTCCTATCCCGCGAATCCTTGGGGTTTGTACGACATGCACGGGAATGTGTGGGAATGGTGCGGGGATCTTTACGGACCGTATCCGGGAGGGGAAGTCACCGATCCCAAAGGCTCGACTAATGGAGTAAAACGCGTGATTCGCGGGGGCAATTGGTTTCTGATGGGCCGCTACTGCCGGTCCGCGGATCGCATGTACGACTTTCCGGGAAGCAAGAACGAATCCCTCGGCTTTCGAGTGGTTTTGGCGCCCGTTGAATGACGCGGGCCGGCTGCGGTTATCCTTAGACCTTAAAACGGCAGTGGCCCGCGGCAAATCTTCGCAAGATCCTGGCGATAAAGTTTTTCCGAATCACTCACCAGATCCACAAGGGATATGCCTCCCTTTTCGTCAAACCTTTCTCATCCAGGCTTTTCCAAATCTCTACGGTGTTCAACTGCCGTTTTAAGGGTTATTTTTGCGGCCCGCCGTCGAACGGAATCCATCGATCCTCCCGGGGTCGGTACGTGACGGGCTTGGGATCGAGCCATTCGACCACCGTGTCCTTGATCGCGTAGGCGAAGAAGTGGTTTCCAGCCGGACTGTAATGGCCGATGAAATAGCGTTTGAGATACTGGTCGAAGGGGATGCTGAAATTCTTGCGATCTTCCACATGGACCAGGTTCATGTCGAAAAAGCGATACTTCCGCTCTTTAAGGAAATCGACGATCCGCTGGTCATAACGCGGTTTTCCTTCCACCAACGGCCGCATCACTCGGGATGGATCGAAGAGCACAACGAGGAGTTTCTTGCCGAGGCGATCGGTGAAATCCTTCACTTGCGAAAGAATTCTCTCCGTCGCGGCAAATCCGTAACGATTGAGCAATGCATCAACCGTGCCTCGCGACGGTTGTGGGTTGTTTAATCCCTCCGCTGGAAATCCCAAGTAGGCGGCCAGCTTGCGCACCGCCACCATATCCAAATCGTGAACGCTCCCTCGGGCGTACGCCATCATGTTGAGGGCGAGGTCGTCCTTCAACGCGTTCACGGTCCATTCAGGGTCGGTCATTCTGTAAACTGAATCGGGGGTTGGCAGCCGATTCTCGTGCTCCTCGAGCCGGCCCGTTTGCAGGTTCATTTCCATGTTGGCCCAAAAATTGTTGTGAAATGCCCGGCCTCCGTCGTCGTTCCACCACTGGTAGATCGCAGCGTGGCGGCATCGGAGCAGGCTTCGCAGATGATCATCTCCCCAGATGTAGAATATCACGTATTCCGCGCCCAGATCCGTGGTCTCTTCGCGTATCATACGGCGGTAAGCCTGGTACACGCCGAACCCGCCCATCCCGAAATTCCGGATCGGCTCCCCGAGATGCCCCGCCAGGTATTCCTGCCATGTCTCGGCGTCACCCACCTGATGGCACTGGGTGAAACTATCGCCGTAGGTGTTGATCCGGCTGGGTTTGCCGACGTAGGCGCGCGCCGTCCTTGCGCCATCACCTCCCGCCGTGGAGATCGTCCAACTTCGATCAATGCCGTCGCGGGGCATGAAATTGCCCAGCCGATAGCCCGTGACGGGATCGAACTTGGCCCAAGAAGGTTTCTTCGGATCCAGGAAGACATCCAGAGTCTGCTTCTCGACGACGCTTTTTCGAAGGTAATTCTCGAAAGACATCGGCGCACTCTGACCGAATCCAGGACTCGGCCCCGGAAAAAGCCAGAAAGCCGCGGCCAGGAGCCAAATTTTTCCGAATGGAACGGTCGTTGGAAGGGGCGGAGAGGCTGGGGCGCTGCCGTGGAACATCATCGAGCATTGATCGAGATTTTGGAGGCTGTCCACGAGAAAAGTGAGTGGGTGACACAAGGAAAGGCTCGTCACCCGGCCTTGATTCCTGTTGACTGTTTGAGGAATTCGGCGGGATGAGGTTGGCATGATTCGGAACGTCATTTTTGATTGGTCGGGCACGTTGGTGGATGATCTTGAGGCGGTGCTCGAGGCGACCAATCATGTGTTCGTCCAATCGGGCGCCGCGCCGTTCACCCGGGAGACTTTTCGGAGCGAGTTCTCGCTGCCGTTCACGGGGTTTTACAAGCGGTTCCTGCCGCATGTGCCCATGCCGGAGCTGGAGCGCTGGTTTCACGAGCGGTTCAGCCAGGTGCAGGAACTGGTCCGCCCCATCGCGCACGCGCGGGAGTTCCTCGAGTTCTGCGAACGCCAGGGATTTCGCACGTTTGTCCTGAGCACGGTGCGGACGGACTATTTTCAGCAGCAAGCCCGGGCCGTCGGGTTTGACCGCTACCTGCAGGTCCCCTACCTGGGTGTCTGGGACAAGCGCGAAAAGATCCGGGAGTTGATCCAGGATCATTCGCTTTCGGTGGCCGAGACCGTGTTCGTCGGGGATATGGAGCACGACGTTGACACCGCCAAGTTCGGAGGCGTTTCGTCGTGCGCGGTCCTGACCGGTTACAACAGGCTGGAGCAGTTGCGCGCGGTGGAGCCGGATTGGATCGTGGAGCACTTGGGAGAATTCCAGGCCCTCCTTTCGAGGGCTATCGCGGGCGAACAAGCCGAGATCTCTGGGGCTTCCCCCCGCCGTCCCATCGTCACCGTTGGAGCGCTGATCCAAGACCCGATCGGTCGTGTTCTGATGATTCGCACGCGGAAGTGGTCCGATTTATGGGGTATTCCAGGCGGCAAAATCGAGTGGGGCGAATCGTCCGAAACGGCGCTGCGCCGCGAAATATTGGAAGAAACCGGGCTGCGGATTCAGGATATAAGATTTGTGATGGTTCAGGACAGCCTCTTTTCACGTGAGTTCTATCGGGAAGCTCATTTTGTCCTGTTGAATTACATCTGCCGTGTCGATGCGGCGCAATCCATGGAAGTGCAGCTCAATGCCGAGGCGCAGGAGTATCGGTGGATGGACTGGGAGCGAGTTTGGGATCTCCCCCTCAACCAGCCCACACAAGCTTTGCTGCGGACTGTGGCAGAGCAGCGGACTCACTCACGATCGAGCTGATCGACTGAACGCCGCAACAGGTTCCAGAACGTTCCGGGGGCAGAGGCGCGACGCGGCGGAAATTTAGATGTGATGGACACTATCATTATCAAGGAATTGGAAGTTTGGTATTCGGTGGGAGTGACGGATGAGGAACGTTCGAAGCCTCAAGCGTTGCATTTGAATATTGAGATGGAGCATGGCTTCGAGGAAGCCGCGCACTTGGACGACCTGGAGGGGACGATCGACTACGGCGCGGTATGCCAGAAACTTTTGGAGTTCGGCCAAGGAAGAAGCTGGAAGTTGTTGGAAACTTTGAGCCTGGATGTGGCGCGCCTTTGCCTCGAGGGATTTGGCGCGGCGAGGGTGACGGTGGAGGTGCGAAAATTCATCATCCCGCAAGCGCGCTCTGTCGGGGTCCGGGTGGCACGCTCAAAGCCTTTCTGAAGCATCACTAGCACGGCGGTTGCCCCAGTTGAATCTTCGCAAGATCTTGGCGATAAAGTTTTTCCGAATCACTTGCCAGATCCACCAGGGATCTGCCTCTCTCTTCTTCAAGCCTCTCTCATCCAGGCTTTTGTAAATCTCCGCGAGGTTCGACTGCCGTTATAAATTCAGGGCAGGAGGCAGGCGCTACTTTTTGCCGAGTTTGGACCTGAGTTGAGCTTCCAGTTGGCTCAAGGGCGTTTTGGAGTCGCTGGCCATGGCGGTGGCGACTCCTGTGATGTAAGCCGCGGCGAATGAAGTGCCGCTGCCCATGTAGGATTTGTCTCCAAACCTCACGATGTTGGAGCCCGGCGCGACGATATCCACGAAGGAGCCTCGGTTCGCGTATTCGGCCAGGTTCCCGTGGCGGTCGCCCGCTGTGACAGCGATGACTTCTGGATAGGCGGCCGGGTAGCTGGCCGCGGTGGTGGGCTCGTTGCCCGCCGCGCCCACGAAGAGGACACCTTTGGAATGCAGGTCGGAGATCATTTTTTGTAAAAAGGAGCTATTGGAGTTGCTGCCGAGGCTGAGATTAATGATGTTGGCTCCTTCCTGAACGGCCTTGGCGATCCCTCGCGCCACGTCGTAGGTGGAAGTGGATTCGCGAGTCCCGTAAACATCGACCGGCAGGATTTTGGCGGAGGTAGACCCCGAGTCCGTGGTGATGGAGATGCCTCTCAGGATCGTGCTGGCCATCGCCGTGCCGTGGCTAAGAGTGGAGTCGTCCGTGAGGGACTCGCCTGCGACGCTCACTTGGGGGAGCAGAAAATCTTTGATTCCACTACCGGCGGGTTGCACGGCGCTGTCAATCAGTCCGACAACCACGGGCGTGCCTGAGCCGAGGGGTTTTGGAATCAAATTCAACGGCATTGGAGAAGCCAGGGCCAACGGTTCGGGATTGGGGGGGCGCTGGATCTGGTGGTTGGCCTCCACATCCTCCACGTTTGGGTCGCTTTCTAGATCGTTGTTGGCCCTCTCCGCGTCCGCCGCGGTTTCGAATTCAAGCCGGTAAATCCCTTGGTCGTCCATTCGGCCGATGATCTTGGCGTTCAATCTCTTGGCCAGCTCCTCGATGGATTGGCGGCGACCCGATTTCAGCCTGACGACGAGTTCGCGCGTGAGGCGCCCTTTGTCGTCTACGATAGTTGAGCCGGCGGGAGTTTCTATGAGCTCAGTGGCGCTGCCGATGGTGGTTTGGTATATAAATAATCTGGGAGGCTGTCCTGCCTTTTTTTGCAGCGCGTAGTTCAGGTTGCCGAGCAGCTTCGGCATCGCCTCGGCCGTGGCCATGGACTTGAATTTGATCGATACTAAAGTCTCCGTCCCGGGCTCCAGGTAGATCTTCCATCCTGTTGCGAGAGCGATCGCTTGGAGAACTTTCGTGAGTTTCCAATCGTTGATGTCGGCATCGACCTGGTTTTCCTTGGTTCGCCATGAGAAGGTGTCCGCTTGCATGGGCGCGAGGATCCAGACCAGGGCGAGCAGGAACTGCAGGCAAATGTTGGGTCGATTCGGCATCATTCCGAGAGGTTAACCGATTCTCCGCGGTTCACAACTGAGACCATGCCGTGGGGGGCTGGTTCACGTTCCAAAAGGAGTGTCCTATAGTTTCGGCTTGCGATGAAGATCTGGAGTTTGTTACAGTTCCGCATCATATTTGCGCTATGGCTGCAATAGGTCGATTTCAGAAGGGCGACGAAATTTTCTACGCCAAAGTTGTGGACGGCGAATTATTTCGCCTCCAAGGCGATGTCTTTGGATCTCCGTCTTACGACAAGAAGGCAATGCCTTTGAAGGGGGTCAAGACACTCGTTCCTGTCGTTCCTTCGAAAGTGATCGCTGTGGGGCTCAACTATGCGGATCATGCAAGAGAATCAGGCAAACCCCTTCCGAAAGAGCCGTTGTTTTGGCTGAAAGCGCCGACTTCGCTGATTCCAGACGGTGCCAAGGTAGAGATCCCTTTCGCGACCCACAGGACTGACTTTGAGGCGGAGTTGGCGATCGTGATTGGAAGGCGCATGCGGAATGTGACATCGGCCGCCGCGGCGCGTTATATTTTTGGTTATACCGCCTCGCAAGACATCAGCGACCGTACTATTCAAAATTCTGAAAGCCAGTGGGCTCGTTGCAAGTCTTTCGACACCTTCACACCACTGGGGCCGTACGTTGAGACCAAGATCGACCCGCATGACCTCACCATTCAGCTTTTCCAGAACGGCCAGCTCCGTCAAAACTCCAACACGAGCCAGCTCATCTTCAATTGTTACCAACTGGTTAGTTTCATCTCCACAAACATGACCTTGCTGCCTGGCGATGTCATTCTGACGGGCACGCCCAGCGGCGTCGGTCCCATCGAATCTGGGGATCGTTTGGAGGTGCGGATCCAGGGGCTGGCCCCTCTGGTGAATACGGTCAAGTAATCCGTACGTCTGACGACGGACGCTGAGGGCGCGAGCCCCGCTTTTCCTCGAAGCTCTGCTTGAGTGGCTTCGTTTTTTCCTCTCCCTCCCACCACAAACTCATATATGCGCTGGACTCAAACATTCATGCCGACCTTGCGGGAGACTCCCGCGGACGCGGAGATCATCTCCCACAAGCTGCTGCTGCGAGCGGGCATTGCGCGCAAACTGACCGGAGGGTTGTATACGTTCCTGCCGGCCGGTGTGCGCGTGCTGCGAAAAATCGAGACGATCGTGCGGGAGGAGATGAATCGCGCCGGAGCCCTTGAAGTGCTGATGCCCGCGCTGCAACCTCCCGAAATCTGGCAGCGCAGCGGCCGGTATGATACGGCGTCCGAGGTTTTTTTTCGGGTGAAGGACCGAGCCCGAAAGGAGTGGATTCTAGGCCCGACGCATGAAGAGGTCATCACAACGATGGTCGCGGACGAATTGAATTCTTATCGCCAATTTCCAAGAAATTTTTATCAGATCCAGACCAAGTTCCGGGATGAAATTCGCCCCCGGTTCGGTTTGATGCGCGCGAAGGAATTCATCATGAAAGATGCCTATAGCTTCGATTGCACGGACGAGGCCGCGCAGACGAGCTACCAGAAGATGTACGATGCTTACTCGCGGATCTTCAAACGATGCGGTTTACAGGCCATTCCGGTCGAAGCGGACACAGGGGTGATGGGCGGCAAATTCTCGCATGAATTCGTGGTCCCGGCGGAATCCGGAGAGGACGAAGTGGTTTATAGCGAGGGGGGCCGCTACGCGGCCAACGTGGAGAAGGCCGCCTGCAAGCCTTTTGAGCCGATTGGAACGGAGGCGGACGCGGCGCTGCCCATCGAGCGATTTGCCACACCCGGGGTGGGCACGATCGATGACCTGACCTGTGAGCCATTTGGTGTGCCAGCATGGAGGCAGATCAAGACGCTGGTGTATGTGGTGGAGAGCAAGCCCATCCTTGTCCTTCTTCGCGGAGATCATAGTTTGAATGAGGCGAAGCTGACCGGCGTGCTTGGGACCGCGAAGTTCAGGCCCGCCACGGCCGACGAGATTCTTGAACTTCTCAAAGCGCATCCTGGAAGTTTGGGAGCGGTCGGCGTGGCCCACGTTCCCGTGTATGCGGATGAGGCTCTGAGGAATTGCCGTGGCATGGTCACGGGGGCAAACGAGGACGGATGGCATCTGCGTCACGTGGTGACCGACCGGGATTTGAGCGTGGGCCGGTGGGCGGATCTGAGGACGGTCAGGGCCGGGGACCTGTGCCCGGTCACAGGAGAGCCGCTGAAATTGCGTCGCGCGATCGAGGTGGGGCATGTGTTCAAGCTGGGGACCAAGTACAGCATCGCTCTGAACGCCTTGTTTTTGGATGAGTCTGGCAAGCAGCAGCCCGCGTTCATGGGATGTTACGGCATCGGCATCACGCGGACTTTGCAAGCCGTGATAGAGCAATGCCATGATCAAGATGGCATTCTTTGGCCGGCCACCATAGCTCCTTATACCGTCTGCATCACGCCCCTCAGCGCGGATCCCAACTCCCAGGTGATGCAAGTGGCAGAACAAATTTATGCGGAACTGGGCGCGTCGGGTGTGGAAGTCCTGATGGACGACCGCAACGAGCGGCCCGGCGTCAAATTTAAGGACGCCGATTTGATCGGGTTTCCAATTCGTGTTGGCATCGGGGAAAAATCTCTGGCCAATGGGAATGTGGAAGTGAAGAGGCGTGGAGGCGCTCTGACGGCGGTCAAGGTGGGCGAGGCGACGTGCGCGGTGAGGGAACTTTTGAAGGGTTGTTTGGCGAATCTCAATCTGCCCTAGAACCCACATTGTTCTGGGGCCGGGGCTAAACTCCACGCCAGGTTCAGATGCCTTGAGCTGATTTGGCACGGCTCAGCGGCATCAATTTTTCCTCGGTGGAGCACGGTGGTTGGACAACCGTATCCGTCACACGAGACGGCATTTTTTCTATGTTCAAACTAATCAAGACCGATGGGCCTACCCGGGCGCGGTTGGGCCGGTTGACCTTGAAGAACGGGGTCGTGGACACGCCCGTGTTCATGCCTGTGGGAACCCAAGCGAGCGTGAAAGCCCTGGACCCACGTGAGTTGATGGAGATGGGAACGGAGATTCTCCTCGGAAACACGTACCACCTGAGTATTCGCCCGGGGATGGACATCATTCGGGCGGCTGGCGGTTTGCACCGTTTCATGAATTGGAATCTACCCATCCTCACTGATAGTGGTGGGTTTCAGGTGTTCAGCCTTGCGAAGATCCGCAAGGTCAAGCCTCACGGGGTCGAATTCCGTTCGCACCTTGATGGATCGCCTTTGTTTCTAGGGCCGGTCGAAGCCATGTCGATCCAAAAAGATTTGGGATCGGACATCGCCATGGTGTTTGACGAATGTCCGCCTCACGGCTGTTCCTTGGGTGCGGTCCAGGGCGCCGTCGAAAGAACCCTGCGCTGGGCGAAAGAATGCCGGGAACAACCGCGGGCGGAGGGGCAAACGGTTTTTGGCATCGTGCAGGGTGGCGCCCACGAGGGGTTGCGGCGCAGTTGCGCGGAAAAGTTGGTCGAGCTCGATTTTGACGGTTACGCGATCGGAGGCGTGAGTGTTGGGGAACCCGAGCCGGAAATGATGAGAGCGATCGAGATCACGGCCCCCTATTTGCCGCCCGGCAAGCCACGCTATGCGATGGGTCTGGGAACGCCAGCGCAACTCGTGGAGCTGGTCGCTCGTGGGGTCGACATGTTCGACTGTGTGTTGCCGACCCGCGTGGCGCGGAACGGCACCGCCTTTACATCCTTGGGAACGATCAGCATCAAAGGCGGCTTTAACAAGATGGACTTTCGGCCGATTGAGCAAGGTTGCGCTTGTTACGCCTGCCGCAATTTCTCCAGGGCTTATTTGCGTCATCTGCTCAACGTGAACGAGATTCTGGGGTTGCGGATGCTGAGCGTCCACAATTCGCATTTCTATCTGAAGGTCATGATGGACATCAGAAAGTCGATTGCGGAAGGGACTTTTCTGGAGTTCAAAGAGGAGTTTATCGCTCGTTATGTGCCCACTCGCAAGGTGCTGGAGGGTCGCGTTCAGAGCATTGGAACGTCCTCGGCCGAGGGGCTGTCGGGTGAGTTGGAACCTGCTGTTGATGAGGGCGATGGTGAGGAAATCCACCCCGCGCCCCACCCTCCCGCCTGAGCCCCGGGGATTGTCCGAAACAGGGGTGGCCCACCAAAACGCTTGCCAAAGCTGGCTTCATCCATAGATTTGACCCCTTACTAAAATGGTCATTACCGACACAATTTTGTCTCCGCTGATGTTTGCGATGGGCCCGGCTCCCCAACCAGGAAGCAATCAGCCCCCCGGCTGGGTCAACATTGTGCCCATGGCGCTGATGATCGTGATCTTCTATTTTGTCCTGATCCGGCCACAGCAGAAGAAAGCAAAAGAGCACGATCTCTTGATGAAGGGGCTCAAGTCCGGTGATCGCATCGTGACGAGTTCCGGCATCGTTGGGATCGTGATCTCGGTTAAAGATCGGTCCGTGTCGATTCGCTCGGCGGATTCGAAGCTTGAAGTGACCAAGGCTTCGGTGGCCGAAGTGACTGAACGCGCCGCAGGCGCAGCCAGCGAGGCTTGAGGAAAGCGGATGCTGGAAGCTCGCGAGTGCGTGGCTCCAGCGATGTTCCTGTAATTTTCCGGAGTGACAGCATTGAAGGTTTATGAAGCAAAATAATCGGTGGAAGTGGGTCCTAGTTGCTTTCGTGGTGGCGTGGTCGTTGTATGAAACATACCCGCCAACCTCGAAGGATTTAATCGCCGAATTTGAGGCTCGCGCCTCTAATCGGGACGACGCCACGTTCAAGGCCATCCTCCAGAACGCCCGCGAGCTCGGAAAAACATTCCCAGACCGGACCTATGGAAATTTGAGGGTCGCCATCGGGACGAACAATATTTCCAAGTTTTTCCCGTGGGTGGTGTTGAAAGATGGGGAGACGGATTTCACGCGTGCCGCGTTGAACCGGGTTCAAAAGGAGGCCTCGGGCAAGATCAAGCTGGGGTTGGATCTTCGCGGGGGCACCTCATTTCTGGTTGAAATGGATACCAAGACTCTCGTCTCCACCAATGATCTCGCCCAGGCAGAGACAAAAGAGAGGGCGCTTTCCCAGGCCGTTGAAGTGCTTCGGAAGCGGGTCGATAAGTTCGGCGTGTCCGAACCGCTCATCCAGCCGGCTGGGGACAATCAAATCCTGATTCAGATGCCCGGCTTGCTCGAGAGCGAGAAGCAGAGCGCGCGCAATCAAATTGAGAAGGCCGCGTTCTTGGAGTTCCGCATGGTTCACCCGAACAGCGATGAATTGGTCAGCCAGGATTTGACCGAGCCGACTTACGAGCTGCTCTACGAGAAGCAAAAAGGCAAGGACGGGCGAATCCGAACTTCGGGTGTGCTCGTGAAGAAGAAAGCCGAGAAAGGCCTGACGGGGAAGTATATCAAAAACGCGGGAGTCATACCTAATTACATCACCGGCGCTCCAGAAATTCACATGACTTTCGATTCGGAGGGCGCCCGCATCTTCGGGGAACTGACGCGCGAGAATGTCGGGCGAAGGCTCGCGATCGTGCTCGATGGCGAGTTGTATTCAGCCCCAAACATCAACGAAGAAATACCCAGTGGCCGGGCGCAGATCAGCGGGAGCTTTGATCTGAAAGAGGCGTTTGAGCTGGCTAATGTCCTCGAGAATCCGCTCGAAGCTCCCGTGAGGATCGTGGAGGAGCGCGGGGTGGACCCTTCGCTCGGCAAGGATTCCATCGCGAGCGGGGTGCGCTCGGCTGTTGTGGGCACGATCGCCATCTCGATTTTCATGCTGTGTTATTACATGTTCGCCGGACTGGTGGCGAATGTGGCGCTTATCCTGAACATCATCATTTTGATCGGAGTGATGTGCTCGATCCAGACCACACTGACCCTCCCTGGGATCGCCGGCATCGTGCTCACCATCGGCATGGCCGTGGACGCCAACGTGCT
>SYMW01000243.1 GCA_005805305.1 Verrucomicrobiales bacterium | reverse complement strand
CTGGAAACCTTCTGGCGCAACGGCCGGTGGTGCGACCTCTACCCTCACGCAAAACCTCCAGTTCACTCCAACAACTAACCAACAACTAAGCTCTCTACATCGGCCCTGGCTCTATCGTCGCAAAAATCTGAGATGCGCACGATTCCGAATTCAAGGCAAAAAGCTTATTGACACTTGGAGGGTGTTTGATACGTTCCACGGCCTTTGATGCCGGTTTCGTGATTGTAGCCTGTCGATGAAAACTTTTTTGCCCAAAATTAATTTGCAGCAACGCAAGTGGCACGTGATGGACGCCAACGGCGCGGTCCTAGGCCGTCTCGCGGTGCGCGTCGCGGATGTGCTTCGCGGAAAAAACAAGCCCGTTTACACCCCTCATTTGGATGCTGGCGATTTCGTGGTGGTGGTGAATGCGGACAAAGTCGTGGTCACTGGCAAGAAAGAAACGGACAAACTGTTTATGAGTTACTCGGGCTGGAAAGGCGGAGAGAAATTTACTTCCGTTGCCCAAGTTCGCTCGAAAAACCCCGAGAAGCTCATTCTGCACGCCGTGAAGGGAATGTTGCCTAAGAACCGGTTGGGCGATCAATTGCTGACAAAATTGAAGGTGTTTACCGGCCCCACACACGAGCACCAAGCTCAGAATCCAACTCCACTGCCCCTCTAAGTCCGGTTCGCGCGGGTTACTGAACACACACCCAAAGCAGGTTAGGAAACACTCCCTTTATGGCTGAAACAGTTGAGTTTCTAGGAACAGGCCGGCGCAAGACGGCGGTCGCCCGTGTCCGGATGGCGTCGGGGACGGGAAAAATCGTCGTCAACGGCAGGACCTTTGAGAATTACTTCACCATCGAGGCGCAACGACTCATGGTGACTCAACCACTGATCGTCACGGATTCGGTTTCGAAGTTCGACATCCGCGTCATCGTGGAGGGTGGGGGACCGTTTGGCCAGGCGGGTGCCGTGCGCCACGGAATCGCCCGCGCGCTGCTCAAATGCGACGTCGCGATGCGGCCGGCGCTCAAGGCGGATGGTTTGCTGACACGCGACCCACGAATGCGCGAGCGCAAGAAATACGGCCAGCCCGGCGCGAGAAAACGGTTCCAATTCAGCAAGCGATAATCGTTTTTTCCACAATCCCTTTCTCCGAAAAGGGGGTGCTTGGCCGGCCAAACCCGCAAGCGCCCCCTTTTTATTTATCGAAACGATTTTCTCAACCTCAGCCATTTCCCGCTTCCGTCCCATGCCACAGAGTGTTGACTCCCCCCTTTCGGCTCCGCTTCCCAAGGTTCGAGCCGCCATCATCGGCGCCTCAGGCTATTCAGGGGAGGAATTGGTTCGCCTCCTGCTCCGGCATCCTCACGCGATCCTTTCGGCGGTCACTTCCCGCCAATCTGCTGGCCAAACGATCGCGCAAGTGTTTCCCAAATTCGCGAGCTTTCCACTGGCTAGAACCCTGCGATTCAGCGAGCCTCTCCCCGACAAGCTGGCAAGCGAGGCCGACCTTGTATTTTTGGCTCTTCCTCACGGTGTCGCGGCTGAGTTTGCGGTCCCCTTGTTGGCTGCCGGTTGCAAGGTCATAGATCTGAGCGCGGATTTTCGTTTGCGCGACCCGGCGGTTTATCGCGAGTTTTACGCGCACGATCATCCCGCGCCTGGGTTGCTGCCTCAAGCGGTCTACGGGATGCCGGAGTTCAAACGCGAAGCGATCCGGAGCGCCAAGCTCATCGCTTCGCCAGGCTGTTATCCGACCAGCATTCTGCTCCCATTAATTCCGCTTCTCCGGCATCGGCTGATCAAGGTCCAGGGCATCGTCGCCAATTCGATGAGTGGCGTGAGCGGCGCGGGGCGAAAGGCGGAGTTGGATTATTTGTTCGTGGAATGCAACGAAAGCCTGCGGGCTTACGGGGTTCCAAAGCACAGGCACCTTTCGGAAATCGAACAAGAACTCTCAGATGTGGCCGGGGAAAAAGTGATCATTCAGTTTATTCCCCATCTCGTCCCTGTGAACCGAGGCATTGCCACTTCCATTTCGGCGTCGCCCGTTCGGGCAGTGGCCAACGCAGCCGATGCGGAACGTCTCCAAGGCGAGATTACATCGGCTTACATCGATGCCTATCGCGACGAGCTGTTCGTCCGCGTCTTGGAAGGCAATGCCCTGCCCGACACCAAGAACGTCACCGGGACCAACGTCCTGGAACTGGCTTGGCGAATCGATGTCCGAACCGGGCGCGTCGTGCTTTTCAGCGCGGAAGATAATCTCATCAAGGGCGCGAGCGGCCAAGCCGTTCAGAGCATGAACATCATTTGCGGTTATCCCGAGAGCGCCGGGCTTGAAGGCTGACCATTTTGCGGCTGGTTTTCGATGCAACCGCGCTCCGGGTTACAGCCCATTTCCACAGACAGTTTGCGCAGGCGCCGAAAGGCGGAAAGGCGGAGTTTGGGGAAATCCACGATTGTGGAAAAGGCTCGGACTGTGCATCCTGAGGTTTGGTCGGTTTTTGATGGAACCGTTCGAAGGGCGAACTGGCTTGGTTTTTCGCGAACGGCGTCGCGGGAGATATGTCTTTGCTGGCGGCTCAACTCTATCGCGAAGTGCGCCCGGATTTTTTCCGGGTGCTCTCGGGGCCTTTGGCGAAGCTCTACGTGAGCGCCCTGGATGCGCTCGAACAGGAAGCCAGCCAACGGGATCAAGGCCTGGATCGCGCCGACGCCCTGGAACTGGTCGAGCAAGTGGTCGAGCAGCATGCCGAATTGACCGCAACTGGAGATGAATCGGTCGCGGCCGCGACGAACAACCGTGAAAGGGCCAGAGCGGTGCTCGACACGTTGCGCGCGGCCGGCTGGCTGTTGGAAGAGGAGCGGTCGGATTGGCAGAAGTTGGTTTTCTTCGATCCGAATGGGATCGTGCTGATGCAAGCGCTGCGCCGAATCGCTTTTCCGGCGGCGGCGGTTTTCTCGGATAAACTGGTCAATGTCTGCGCCACGCTTTCACAAGGTGGCGAGGTCAACCTCAACGCGCTGCAAGAGAATCCCTGGGCGCAGGTGGAGACTTGCGCGGCGAACCTCCAAGCAGGACTCGCGGAGTTGCGCGGCGTGCAAAAGTCCATCGAGCGCCACACGAAGCAGCAGCTCGAGGCCAGCACGCTCAAGGAGAATCTGGCCCTCCTGTACGATCAATTCGCCGAGCGCATTGGCCGGGCGTGCTACGCGCAGCTTGTCCACTCCCGCCTGCCCACCAAACTGTCTGAAACGCACCGTGCTCTCGAGAGCCTTTTGTGCCATGCCGGTCTCATGACTTCGATGCAATCGGAGGTCATGCGCCGTGATCCCGGTCTTTCGGCGGAGGCCGCGATGTCGCGGGTGCGGCTCCGCCTGAACGATTTGGAGGAGATGCTGCGGCAAGTGGAGCCATTGGCGGACACCATCGACCGGCGGACCGCCGAGTTCACCCGCCGTTCCCAAGCTCGGTTCCGATATTTGCAAGAGACCGCCAGCGAGAACCGCGGACGCGTTCAGGAATTCTTCGAGATCTTGAATCGCCATTTTCGCGGCTGGCGGGTGAGTGAAATTGGCGCCCTGGACGTGGACTTTCCGACGCTGAATCTTTATGACGCGCGCCTCTTTGGCGGGTTGGAATCTCTTTACACGCCCCGGCTCCGGCGGTCGGCGGGTGAAATCGAAGCCCTGGAGGACGTGGATCCGAGCGGCGTCGATCGCGCCTTGATGCAGTTGGAAAGCAATCTTCGCGACTCGCTTACGGTCAGCCGCGCGAACCAATTCGTGGCCGCGCTGCCCGGCGGACCGGGGGCGGTCTTGAGCTCGAACGACGTGCTCCGGGAGCATGTTCACAACGATGAGGACGTGGCGCATCTCATCGCGTGTCTGCTGCACTCGCATTCGGCGGACGCGCGTTTCGAAGTGCGTTTGCCCCGCCAAGAAACGGACGCGGAGGAGGGAGAATTCGACGCCAAGCTTCAATATCGCATCGAGCGATTTCTCCTGGTGAAGAAATGAGCGACCACGAAATATCCGTTGGCGCTCAAGGCCTGCTCTCGCGGCTTGCGGCGAGCGACCGCGAACGGCTTGGCGAGGCGCTGCGCCTGTTGATGTCGCGCGGTTCGATCCTCGGGCTGGATCCCGGCCAAACCAGCCTTTACCACTGGTGTTTTCAAAACCGGCCGTGGGTCGATGAACTGGCCGGGCTGCTCGACCTGAAACTGCATTGGGAGCATCAGGATCGCACGGTGCAGGCAATGCCCCAAAGCGCCGCCTTTCTGCTCAGGCTGAAACTGGATGCCACGCTCGTGCTGTTAACGTTGTGGTATGAGTTCGACACCGCGATCCGTGACCGGGGTGAAACGCCGCCTGTGCGGCTGACAGCGCAGCAGCTCAACGACTCGCTGGCGGCGAAATTCGAGCCATTGAGAAAGTTTCAACCGAGCCCGACCCGGCTCCGCGAGATCCTCGCACTGGCTGAGCGGAAGAATTTGCTGCGTTTTTCACCCAACCCCGCGGTGGAACGTTCTATCATCGAGATTCTGCCCACCCTCAAGCGGGTCATTCCATTCCAGGGCATTGATGAATGGAACGCCAACGCGGAGCGATACCTGGTGGCGGCCAGGGAAGCAGCCGAAAGCGCGGGGCCGGCCGCGGATGGGGACGAAGGAGAGAAAGCAGAATGAGCCGCACTATCCGCCTCACGCGCATCCACGCCCTCAACTGGTATGGATACCAGGATAGCATCCCCGTGAAGGGCAACCTCCTGCTGGCCGGCGTCACGGGCTCCGGCAAATCCATATTGATGGATCTGGTGCAGTTGGTGCTGGTCGGCGACCAGAGGCTCGTGCGCTTCAACCTCTCCGCCACGGGAGACCGGTCTGATCGCTCGCTCAAAGGCTACTGCTTGGGCGATCTCAAGGACGATGAAGGGGGCGTGGACAAAGACATGAGGCAGAGCGCCATCACCTACGTGGCTTTGGAGTTCACTTGGCCGAATGCCGGCCGGGCCGAGACTTGGGGACTGCGAATCGAATTCGCGAGCGCGGCGGAGGCGCACGGAAAAGTCACTCCGTTCTTCATTCCGGCGGCGTTGACACGCGGCGATTTTCTTCATCCAGACCGGCGCCCGCTCGATTATCCGGCGTTCAAGGCATTCGTTGTGTCCCTCCAGGGTCGGCTTTATTCCGAGGGATTGGACGCTTATCTCCGGGACATGGCGCAGCCCACCCACCTGAACTTCGATCGCGCCGTGCTGCGCGCGTTGCTGCCCGCGGCAATGTCGTTCACTTTCTTGAAGAGCTTCAATGATTTCGCCAGGCATTTCATCTTGCCAGCCGATAAGTTGGATGCGAGCGACGTCACCGCGAGCTATCGAACTTTCCTTGGTTACGAGCGAGATTTGAATGATCTCAACGATCAGTTCGAGCGGCTCGCGGCCATTCGTGACAATTTTCGGCGGCTTGGGGAATTGCGCCGGGACCGCTCCCTGGCCCGCTATCTCGAAGGGAAGCTGCGCCACGAGCATGCTCTTGAACAGCTTCAGGCCGATGAACAGCAGCTCGCGAAGATCAAAACGGAAAACGCCGAGGAAGAGAAAAGGCTGGAGGCATTGAGCGAGATGATTGAGCAAGGGCGAGCCGAGTCGAGGAGAATCGACTCCCTGATCGGTGAATCATCCGAGGGGCAGCTCTACAAGTTCATCCGTGGACGCAACGAGGATCTCGTTCGCCAGATCAGCGGCCTGGTCGGCATTGGCAAATCGGTGGAGGAGGCGCTTGCGCATCGCATTCGCAACGCCCGGTCTTGGTTGAAGGAACTGCGGGATTTGCCTTTGGATTTGGACGCCGGGCCGGTTGGTGCGTTCGAGCGGGCTGTCCAGGGGTTGGCTGATGGAGGTTTGGCTGGAGCCAGCGGCTCGCTGCCCGTGCTGCAGGCGGCCGCGCAACACGCCCTGGCCGCCGCCAGTCGAGGCGCCGGACCGTCACTCAAGAGGTTGGGCGAGATTCGCCAGCAACTCGTCTCGTTGCGGGAGGAGATTGCCGCGCTGAAAGTTGGCAAGCTGCCGTTTCCGACCAAACTCCTGGACGCCTTGAACAACGACCTGCTCGCGCGGGGAACTGATTTGCCTGCCCGCCACTTGCGGGAGTTGTGCGAAGTCACGGATGAACGATGGCGGCCCGCCGTCGAGGTCGCGTTCACGCGAAAATTCGCGGTCGTGGTGGCCGCTGAGCACTATGAAGAAGCGGAGTCGATTTATCATGCGCTCAAGTCCGCCGAGCTGGGGGCCGGGTTCAACCGCGAGTTGCTCGTCAATCCAACGAAGGCGTTGGAACGAGGCAAGCCGGTGCTTCCCGGCTCGCTCGCGGAGAAATTGAAGGCCCGCCATCCGATCGCCGAGGCGTTGATCAGCGAATGGTTTGGAGATTTGATGTGTGTCGAGCGGCGCGAGTCGTTGCGCGGCCACGAGTTCGCTATCCTGCCAGACGGTTTCATGTCCCGGGGAGCGTTGGTCCAGCGTCTGCGCTTTTACGACGGCAACCCGTTCATCGGGGAAAAGGGACTGGAGCAACAGCGTGTCTGGAAGGAAAGGCAAGCGGCTGAATTGGCCTCCGAAGAGAAAAGCCTGTCGCCTGTCGAATGGTCGTTGAAGTCGCTCCATGACGGCTGGAGGGAGCATTTCGAAATCGCGGCGAGCTTGTATCAGGACTTGGCGCGGGCCCGGGAATTGCCGAGGCTGGAAGCCGAGCTTCGGGAAAACAGGGAGCAACTCAACCGGATTGATCGCTCAAAATTTGATGAGCTGGCCCTCGCGCAAGCCACGCTCGAATCGCGTTTGAAGGCCATGGAAGAAGAGCGCCGGGCGCTTGATCGCAGTGAAAAGCGCGCCCAGGCGCGTCACCTGGAGGCTCGGGTCGCCATCGCGCGAGACGAATTCGCGAGGCTGGCGGGCAAGCTGGACGAGCTCTGCGGCATCGTGGATGTGTCGGCTTGGCTGGGAAGGTTGGAGGAGCTGCGGTCGGATATGCTGGCGCTCTTCCCCGTCAAGGAAGTTGCGGCGAACCGGTTTAATGAGCAGTTTCATGACTGCGATCGCGACGCGGCCGCGACTTGGGAGGATTTGAAAGCGAAACGCCGCGAACTCGCACTCACTCATCCCAAATTCGACGATTTGCCGGTCGAAGCGGAAAACAATGACGCCCATTCGAAGCAGTTGGCAAAACTGGAGGAAAGCGACATTCCCGATTACCGAGTCAAAGCCGAGCGAGAACGCAAGAATTGGGAGGCGCTTTTCAGAACTCAGATCCTTGAGAAACTCCATGGAGCCCTCCACGAGGTTGTCAACCTGGTGGCCCTGTTGAATTCGGCTCTGAAGAAGCGGCCCATCGGCTCGAATACCTATGAGCTTCGATACCGCCGCAATCCCGATTACCAGCTTTACCATGAGCTGTTGGAAGTCAGCGCCATGGCCCGGGAGGAGGACTTGTTTTTTGCTTCCGCCGATCAGCGTTATCGGGACGCGATTCGTCATTTTCTCAAGACCCTCACCGATGCCCCCGATGGAGCCGAAGCGGCGCGGTTGCTGGATTACCGGCATTACTATGAGTACGATATGGAGGTCGTTGAAATGGACGGGCGCAAGACGAGCGTGGACAGGCACTCCGGCAAGTTCAGCGGGGGCGAGAATCAGTCACCTTATTTCATTGCGAACGGTGTGGAAGAATTGCATCCAAACGCGCGTCAGGATGCCCTCGGCCGTCGCGCCAAAGGCTCCTGGTGAAGCCCAAAAGGATGGGAGATGTTCTGGCTCGGCACCCAGCGGGCAGCGCCCCCTCAGTCATTCTTTT
>SYMW01000022.1 GCA_005805305.1 Verrucomicrobiales bacterium | reverse complement strand
TGAATTTGGCTGGCAGCCCGGAGCGCGGTTGTGTGCGAAGCACCAGCCGCAGCAGGTTTGGCGTGATAGCGAGCCTGAGATGCTGCTGCGACTGGCTTTCAGCACAGTCGCGCTCCACCGACAACTCGCGGATGCACCAGGAGTTTCTCCAACTGCCGACGAATCTGCGATGTAAAAAAGCGACGCAACGCTCTCTGCCGTGACTATGTTCAAGCCTTCCGGAGAAGAGCCCCGACCAATCCTTCGATCGTATGGGGGCTGGCCTCGATATCCGCCGTCACCCCCAACTTTTCCAAGGCTTTCGAGGTCTCCGGCCCAATTGACGCGTAACGGAGATTCGGCCATTTTTTTCTGAGTTGGGTCATGTCAAATCGCGCGTGAAAATTCTCCACGGTGGAACTGCTAGTGAATGTCACCCAATCGGCCCCACCTTCTTCAAACTTGGCCGCGGTGCCCGTCAGATCCTCAGTCTCGGGAATTGTCTTGTAGAATGCCACGTCATCCACGATGGCGCCAAGATCCTCAAGTTTGGAAGGGAGCTCGGGTGTGGCGACTTCCGCACGAACCAAAAGCATCCTGACGTTCTCGACGTCTTGATACCCCTTTAGCGCGTCCGCTATTTTGGATGCGACGTAGGCTTCTGGCATGAGGTCAACTTTCAAATGAAGTTCCCTCAACTTGGCGGCAGTGGCGGGTCCCACGGCCGCGATCCGCGCGCCACCAAAATCCCGAAGATCTTCGAATCCTTTGAAAAACGCCTCAAAGAAGCAACGGACCCCGTTGGGACTCGTAAAAACGATCCACTCGTAGGCGTTCAACCCGACCAGGGCCTCCACCATTGCCGCGGAGTTTGAGGGAGGCACGACCTTGATCGTGGGAATCTCCAAAACCTCCGCTCCCAGATCCAACAGTTGCTTCGACATTTGGCTGGACTGCTCCCGGGTTCGAGTGACCACCACGCGGCGCCCAAACAGAGGTCGATGCTCAAACCAGTTCAATTTGGAACGTTTGAGCACGACATCCCCTATCACAGCCACCGCGGGGGCTGTGAACGAGGCCTTTTCCACGGCATCCGCGATGGTGGCCAGCGTCCCTTCGACACTCCGCTGCTGGCCGGTCGTGCCCCAGCGCACAAGAGCAACGGGTGTTCCCGGAGGCATCCCCGAGCTCATAAGCTCCGCCGAGATGCTTCGAATCCGCTCCACGCCCATCAACATGATTTTGGTGCCGGGGATTCTCGCCAACGCATTCCAGTCGAGCGAAGTCTCCGGCTTTTCCGGATCCTCGTGACCCGTGAACACCGTGAAACTCGAGCAGCAATCACGATGGGTGACAGGAATGCCCGCATAATTCGGCGCCGCCGCGAAGGAGGAAACACCGGGAACCACCTCAAACCTAACCCCGGCCCGGGCCAGTTCCTCGGCCTCCTCACCCCCGCGGCCAAAAATGTACGGATCTCCCCCCTTTAATCGAACCACGAGCTTGCCACTCTTAGCTTTGCTCACCAACAGGCGGTTCAGTTCTTCCTGGGGCATCGCGTGATCCTTTGCCCGCTTGCCGCCGTAGATGACCTCGGCGTCGGCCCTGGCGAGGCGCAGCATCTCAGTATTGACCAGCGCGTCATAGACGAGCACGTCCGCCCGGCCGATCAACTCGGCCCCCCGCATCGTGAGCAACCCCGCATCCCCTGGGCCTGCCCCCACCAAATAGACTGTGCCGCTTTGTTTCACGCGGGTGTACCGAAGCACAGCCGCATTGACAGGGCAAGCAAACTCAAGGAACTCAGCCAGAGGAGGTGTCCGCAGAGGGTGGGCCGCATCAAAGCGCCCCAAATTCACCGCAAATTTCCACAGCCTCAGGAAGGCTGCCATAACATTCTCGAAAACATTCCTTCCCCTCTCCCGCCTCTGCTGCAAAGAAACGAACCTTATCTGAATGCGCGTCGGCTCGAAGACCATGCAGCCTCAAATACACTCTGGTCAAAAATAGCCAGCCGAGGCTTCGAGGGCTCGTCTTTTGAGTAGACGATATCCATATAATGGTTTGGTTATAAACAGGTTATAATCTCGGCGTCGGCGGATTAAGAATGCTTGGCATCAGGCTTGCTATAGGGTCGGCGCGCTTCTCGAAGATCCGTTCCGAATGCGTTGTAAACAGCCGGAAATAATCGATTCGAGAGCAGGCGGCAACGCCATTTAAACGAATTCTGAAAACGGAAACTAACATGCACAAAGCGAGCGTATCATGAAGAAGATCGAAGCCATTATAAAACCATTCAAGTTGGAAGAAGTGAAAGACGCCCTGAGCGAAATCGGAATCGAAGGGATGACGGTCACAGAAGTCAAAGGCTTCGGTCGTCAGAAAGGCCACACCGAAATCTATCGAGGCAGCGAGTACACGGTCGATTTCTTGCCCAAGATCAAAATCGAAATCGTGGTGGCCGATAAACAGCAGGAGCCGGCGGTTCTTGCCATTATGAAGTCGGCCAAAACAGGGAAGATCGGGGACGGTAAGGTGTTCGTTTCCACCGTCGAACAGGCGGTTCGCATTCGCACCGAGGAGCGAGGAGAGGCCGCAGTTTAGAGCAACCACAACTTCAACCTACCAAGACCCGATGAGAAATTTCCTTATAATCGCCGGACTCCTGTTCGCGACACTCCTCCCTCCCACAGTCGCTTCGGCTGCCGACACGCCAGCAAAAACACCCACCGTGGAAGATCGGATCGCCGACCTCGAGGCCTACATGAACAATGTGGCACGCCAGACGAACGCGCCCAGCAGCATCGCGGGGCCGGGCCCGGGACACAATGCCTGGCAGATGACTTCAACGGCTTTGGTTCTGTTCATGACGCTGCCCGGATTGGCCCTCTTCTATGGGGGCTTGGTCCGCAAGAAAAATGTTCTTTCCGTCATGGCGCAATGCCTTGGGATCGCGGGGATGGTCACCATTCTTTGGTGGGTCTGTGGCTACAGCCTATCCTTTGCCGCCGGATCCCCGTACCTTGGCAACTTGGACTTCGCTTTCTTTAAAGGCGTGTCCGGCACGGAAGTGGGACAAGGCAGCAACTGGATTTCCAACAACGTGTGGGCCATTTTCCAACTCACGTTCGCCATCATCACACCCGCGCTTATCGTTGGCGCCATCGCGGAACGCATGAAGTTTTCAGCAATCATGCTGTTCATCTTGATATGGATGTTCGCCGTGTACTTCCCGTTCGCGCACATGGTTTGGGCCGCCGATGGTTTGATGTGCGGGCCGTTGAATCCGTCGGCCGCGATCAAAGCCCTGGATTTCGCTGGTGGAACGGTGGTCCACATGACTTCAGGATGGTCGGCGCTGGTCCTCTGCTTGATCCTGGGACCCCGGATTGGCTTTGGAAAGCACCCCATGCCGCCCCATAGCATGGTGCTCTGTATGGTTGGCACCGGGATGCTTTGGGTGGGATGGTACGGGTTCAACGCCGGCAGCGCTTTGGCCGCCGACGGGATCGCCGCCCAAGCGTTCACCACCACAACCTTGGCCGCCGCGACAGCCGGCTTTGTTTGGGGCATGGCGGAGTATCTGATCAAAGGCAAGCCCAGCATCCTAGGCTTTTGCTCCGGAATCGTCGCGGGTCTGGTCGTCGTCACGCCGGCCTGCGGTTTCGTGACCACGAGCGGGGCGATGATCATTGGCGTGCTGGCCGGAATTGTTCCTTTCCTGGCCTGCTGGAAACTGAAGGCGCTCCTCGGTTACGACGACGCGCTCGATACATTCGGCGTGCACGGCGTCGGTGGCACCATGGGCGCCCTGCTCACTGGATTACTCGCGACCAAGGATGCCAACCCGATCGTCGAAGGCCTCGCGCAAGGGCTGCTCGGCGCTCAGCTAAAAGCCATCATGATCACTATTCTTTGGTCGGTCATCGCCACGGCTGTCATTGCGTTCATCGTCAAGGCCGTGATCGGATTGAAACCCACGGAGGATGTCGAAAGAGCCGGATTGGATTTATCTGAGCACGGCGAGGAAGGTTACCACGGTTGATCCGCATCGTGCGATCCGCTGGGAAGCCACGCTTCTTCCGGTTTGACGCATAGATCCTCCTCATTCGAAGCGCGCTTCGGGAAACCGGAGCGCGTTTTTTCATGAACAACTGGCCATGGGCGGCCGGTCGCTCAGGGTCCGTGCAGAAATAACTTCCGGTTTTGGCGGGAGCGAGGTTTGGCTAGATGCTAGGCTCGAGGAGCCCTCCTCGGCCGAGGCTTCGGAGGACAGGGGCGCACCGGCCCGCCGAAGCCTTGGCGAAGGCGGGTCCCTTTCACATTCCCGTTGCGCCAGACCTTCTTCCCGTTACCCTTCGACGTCGATGGATGCCACGCTACGAGTCAACGAAATCTACCTGAGTATCCAAGGTGAAAGCAGCTTTGCTGGGCTCCCGTGTGTTTTTGTCCGCCTCACCGGCTGCAATCTGCGCTGCTCCTACTGCGACACCGCTTATGCGTTTTTCGAGGGAGAACCTCTATCACACAGCCGCATAGTCGATCGCGTTTTGGATCTTTCCAAGGCCTTTTCCCCAAAGGAGGGGGAGTCCAGACTTCCGATTGTGGAGCTTACCGGCGGCGAACCTCTGCTCCAACCGGGTTCCTCCGAGCTCATGCGGCGCCTTTGCGACTTGGGATACACTGTGCTCGTCGAAACCAGCGGGGCTTGGGACATCTCTGCTTTGGACCCCAGAATCCGCAGAATCGTAGACCTCAAGTGTCCCAGTTCCGGCGAGTCGGGCCGCAATCTGTTGAAGAATCTGCAGGAACTGAAGACAACGGATGAACTCAAATTCGTGATTGCCACCGAAGAAGATTACAAGTGGGCCAAGGAACAGATTGGCGAACATCGGTTGGCGGGCCGATGTCCGCTGCTCTTTTCTTGGGCGTCGCCATTGCAAGCTCACCAGCAGCACTCGTCCCTCAAAAAAATCCCAGCCGGCCAAAAGCCGATTTCAAGGAAAGAGGTCGTCGACCAGATCCTCCGCGACTGCTTGCCGGTGCGTTTCCAGGTGCAACTCCACAAAGTTATTTGGCCTCCAGACCAAAGAGGCGTCTGAGATTTCTGCGATACATCGTTGCCGTTCATGATCAAACTCCCTCGCCCGCACCCGCAGTTGAAGCCCAAGTCGGCGGCGATTTTGGAGGAACTGAGGCATTTCGAATCACAAAACATTGTCCAGACCGATGCGGATGGCCGTTGGCCTATCGTGTGGCAGCGGGCCCAAGGAATGAAGGTGTGGGACGCGGACGGCGCTGAGTATCTGGATGCGACCGCCGCATTCGGGGTGGCTGCGGCGGGGCACGCGAACAAGAGCGTGGTGCGGGCGGGTCGGAAGCAGATGGGAATCTTGCTCCACGCAATGGGAGACGTGCATCCCCATGCCGGGAAAGCGGCGTTGGCACGGAGATTGAGTGAACTCACTTTCGGCGACCCCGGACTAAAAGGTGTTCCCACCGGAACTGGGAGAGGGAAGACCATTTTTTGCAATTCTGGCTTCGAGGCGGTTGAGGCGGCGCTGAAGACAGCGTGCCTCGCCACGGGCAAACCCGACGTCATTGCCTTTGAAGGAGCTTACCATGGTCTTGGCTACGGGTGCCTCAATGCGACTCATCGAACTTTCTTCAGAGCTCCCTTCGAATCCCAACTTCGTGGCTTTGCCCACTTCGTTCCGTTTCCCTCGACGGAGGATGGAGCCGCGCTTTCCTTGGAAAAAATCACCGGCCTCGCGAAGCGGCATCGAGTGGGCGCCTTATTGTTCGAGCCAATTCAAGGTCGTGGTGGAATCCGGCCGCCAGCGAAAGGCTTTCTTTCCGCGCTCAGGACCCTCTCGACAGAGCTAGGCCTCCTGCTCGTGGCGGATGAAGTCTATACCGGATTCGGCCGCACTGGCGATTGGTTCGCATGCCAGGGCGAAGGAATCAAGCCAGACATCTATTGTCTTGGGAAAGCCCTCACAGGAGGATTTCCGATGTCCGCCTGTGTTGGGCGCGCGGAATTGATGGACCACGCGTGGCCGCTTGCGTCTGGCGAAGCCATCCACACAAGCACATTCTTGGGTCATCCCGTTGGTTGCGCGATGGCGCTGCGGCAGATTGGCGAGATCGCCTCAAGAAATCTGCCGAAAAGAGCGCGTGACCTCGGGAATGCCGCCATCGCCGAATTGCGGTCGGTCGCGTCAAACCGGCCCGGAGTCGCCGCTGTCAGGGGGCGTGGCTTGATGATCGGCGTTGAACTTCAGCGCCGGGACACCCACGGGTCGAGTCCAATCGGCATGCGCGTGGTCAAAGGGCTCTTAAATGAAGGTTGGATCGTGCTTCCTGAAGGGGAACATGCCGAGGTCATCGCCTTTACGCCCCCTTTGATCATTTCCAAACAGCAGATGAAAGGGTTTGCCTCCAGCTTGGCCCGAGTGCTGGACCGAATCCTGAGTGGCTTGCCATGAAACTCTCCGAAATGAGGCAAACTCTCGAGGAGCGAGGCATTCAACTGACCAAGTCCTTGGGTCAAAACTTTCTTCACGATGCTCACCAATTGAACCGAATCGCGGATTTGGCGGATCTCGAGCCTTCGGACAAGGTATTGGAGATCGGGCCTGGCCTGGGTCCGTTGACGAGCGTTTTGCTGAGCAGGGCGGACAGGGTGATGGCCATCGAAATCGACAATCGACTCACCGATTTTCTTCAAGAACGGTTCCAAGGATCGAAAGCCCTCCATTTGGTCCACTCCGACGCGTTGAATTTTCTGAGGGACCAAACCCACGACTGGACGGGTTGGAAAGTGGTTTCCAATCTTCCCTACTCGGTCGCCTCACCGATCCTTGTCGAACTGGCGCTGAGTTCCCTGCCGCCCTCGCGAATCGTGGCGACTCTGCAATCGGATGTGGTGAATAGACTGCGCTCCGGCCCGGGGGCTAAAGACTACGGAATCCTCACTTTGCTCGTCACACAGCGCTATCAGATCGGCCCTTCATTCAAGATTCCAGCGAGCTGCTTCTTCCCACGGCCTGCTGTCGACTCCGGTTGCCTGTCGATGGTTTTAAGGAATCCAATTCTCGTTCCGCAAGACGAACTCAAAAAATTCCAGATCGTAGTGAAACTAGCATTTTCACAGCGCCGAAAAATGATGTCGAAACTGTTGAAAAACCGCTGGAGCGAAGGATCCATTGCGGCAGCGATGGAGGCATGCCAGGCTGCCCCTCAGGCTCGCGCCGAAGAATTGTCGCTTGAGCAATTCGTCAAATTATCGACATTCCTCATCCCATGAAGGAAGAAATTTTTGATGTCGTGGACTCGAACGATGTGGTGATCGACCAGAAGCCCCGGAGCCAGGTCCATCGAATGAAGCTGAACCACCGTGCGGTGCATGTGTTGGTTTACAACGTCGCGGGACAAGTGTTTCTTCAGAAGCGCTCGATGTTGAAAGACTGCTTTCCCGGGGCTTGGGATTCCTCTTCCTCAGGCCATTTGGACTCGGGCGAAGATTACGATGCATGCGCCATCCGGGAGTTGCGAGAAGAGCTTGGCGTCCACCCTGCCCCGCCATTGCGGCGATTGTTCAAGATCGATGCCTGCCCTGAAACGGGGCATGAATTCGTCTGGGTGTACAATTGCCGGCACGAAGGGCCTTTCCAGCTCCAGGCGTCGGAGATTGAGCGGGGGGCCTGGTTTGAGGGGGAAGTTTTGGATAAATGGGTGCAGGACCATCCGGGTGAATTTGCCCCCTCGTTCGTGTTGATTTGGCAAAAACTTCAAGAACAGTCCGGAGAGGACGGTGATCCCTAGAGACGTCCAAAGGAATGGAAACAGCCGCTATTCGGCTCCCTGCTCAATCCAGGCCTTCACGAGATCGACTTGTTTCGGCGAAAGTTTGTGCTTCTCGGGCTCCGGCAGATCTTCGTCTTTTCCCGCAATGATCATCAACAGCGTGCTCTTCTCCGCATTTCCAGGGGTTACGATTTTTCCGTAAGATTTTCCGCCGGCCAGAAGAGCGTCGCGGCTGTCCACACGAAAAGAACCTTCCTGCTTCGCGGCCCCATGGCAACTCGCGCACGCCGAGGCCAACAGCGGGAGGATGTCGTTTTTGAAAGTCACCTTCTTCACTGACAATTTGATTGGCCCATCCGGCCACGCCGCCCCTTGATCAATCCAGGATCGCAGGATTCCAATCTGTTCCTTGGACAGAGGTTCGCTTTCACCTTTTTTGTCGCTTGGCGGAGGCATCAAGCCTTCCTCGATCAGGCCGGCGACGATGTGGATCAGCGGGCTTTTTTCGCTGTTTCCGGGAATGATAAACGAGCCCGAGTCTCCTGCCTTAAATGCTCCCTCTTTGGTGTCCATCCGATACTTCCCCTTCTGCTTGGCGGGGCCGTGGCACTCGATGCATTTCTCGGCAAAAATCGGGTATACCTCCTTCTCAAAATCCACCTTGCGAGGCACTGGCAAAGGCAGCTTCGAAAGATCCAGCGTCGCGGCGAAAAGGGAGGCAGCCCCGGAGCAGACCATGAGGATCACACCGTTTCTAATTGTCGTCAGTTTCATAGGCATGCGGCAAAGCGATGGATTTCCAGCAGCTTCTCACATCTCTGAACGGGCATCAAGCCAGGCTTTAAACTCGGAGGCCATTTTGCCCCCAAACCCAGGCACTGAGGCGATTTCCTGCTCGGAAACGAACCGCAGGCGCTGAACAGAGCCAAATCGTTTCAACAGGTCGGATTTCCGACGTTCTCCGATTCCAGGAAATTCATCCAGCAAGCTCTCGGATATGCGCCGAAGACGGAGTTGCGCGTTATACGTGTTCGCAAATCTATGCGATTCGTCGCGTACTCGCTGGAGCAGTTTGAGGGCGCCTGTTTCATGACTCAGTATCAGCGGGTCGGATTGGCCCGGCAGATAAATCTCCTCGAATTCCTTGGCGAGACCAATGACGGGGATTTGGCCGAGGCCAAGCTTCTCCAATTCCTCCAGAGCCATGCCAAGCTGGCCTTTGCCGCCGTCTATGAGTATCAAATCAGGAAAGCGCGACGCGCTCGCCTGCGCTGGCGTTTTTGGTTCTGGGTCTTTTGCGGTTTCTGCGGGAGCCTCTGTGGAAGTTTCCGGGGACGAAGAGGCGGCCAGCTCCCTCTTCAATCTGGAGTAACGTCTCTGAATCGCCTCCGCCATGCATGCGAAGTCGTTCTGACCCACAACGGTTCGCATTTTAAAGCGGCGGTATCCAGCTCTATCAGGTTTGCCGTCGGTGAATCGGACCATGCTGGCAACGGCGAAAGTGCCGCTGATGTTGGAGATATCGAACCCTTCGATCACTCGAGGAGCGCCTGTCAAGCGGAGCGTCTGCTGAAGTTCCATCAAATCGCTTCCTGGGTTCAAGGAAACGGGGAGTTTGTAGGGTACACGAACAAACTTTTGAGTTCGCTCGGTGGTCTGGCGCAAGTCCTCCAGCATGTCCCGGATCTGGGCCGCCTTCTCGAAATTTAAGGCTGCCGCCGCTCTTTTCATTTCCGATTCCAGCTCGACCTTCAGTTCTTCCGACTGGCCCGCCAGGAATTCGCATGCCGCGTTCACCTGATCGAGGTAGTCCTTGCGACTCACGTTGCCTATGCAAGGAGCCGTGCAAAATTTCAGGTTGCCGTAGAGGCAATGCTTGTAATCTTGTTCACTTGGAGTGAGTGCGCGACAGCCTCTGAGCCGGAATTTCCGCCGAGCCAACTGGACGCTTCTCCGCAAGGCTCCTGAACTGGCAAATGGCCCAAAATACTTCGCTCCATCGTCCTGCCTCAGCCGCGTGAGCATGAACCTTGGAATCGGATCGTTTAGATTGACCTTGAGGAGCAGGAATCGCTTGTCGTCCCGAAAACTCACATTGTAGCGCGGCTTGAATTCCTTGATGAGCTTTCCCTCGAGCAGGAGAGCCTCTGCTTCATTTTTAACCTGGTGTGCGTCGAGGTCGTGAACCGCCTCCACAAGGGCATTCAGCTTGAGATCCCAGCCATGCCTTCTGGAGGGATGGAAATATTGGCTGACTCGCTTCCTCAGATCCTTGGCTTTGCCCACATAGACCACGGTTCCAAAGCGGTCCTTCATCAAGTATACCCCCGGCTTGTGCGGGAGTTGACTGAGCTTGAATCGGATCGCCTCGCTGCTGGGCATGGGGTTTCGGACCGGCTAAACCTTCGCCGCGTCTTCCATGAAAGCGTAACAAAGCATGTGGCAGATCCCCATATGCGCATCCTCGACACGCCCGTAATGGGTCGATTCCACAACCAGAACTTCGTCGGCTAACCCCGCAAGGGGGCCGCGCTTGGCGCCGACCATAGCCACGGTTTTCAAGCCGTTCTCCCGAGCCCAGTCAACCGCCTTCACGAGGTTCGGAGAACCGCCGCTCACACTCATGGTGATCACCAAATCTCCCGCCCGGCCATAGTTCATCAACTGCCTTCGAAAGATTTCGTCATAGGCGTAATCATTCCCCAGTGCCGTCATCCAGCTCACGTTGTCATTCAGGGAGAACACCCTAAAGCGGCGGCCCAGCTTGTCGCTGGAACCCTTTCCCAAATCGGTGGCAAAATGGGATGCGTTGGCCGCGCTTCCCCCGTTCCCGAACACAAAAATCTGACGGTCGGAGGCCAGCGCCTCCTTCAGAAGTCCCACGACTCTCTCAACCGAAGTCGAGCTGATAGAGCTCAGGGCTTGCTTCTGGGCTTCCACGTAATTTGAGATCCATTCGTTCATGCTTATACTCATGTGCCGTCATTATTCCCCCAAAGACCAACCCCGCAAGCACAACGTTCAGAGACCATCTGGTCGTCTGCGTCAAGATCTTCAAGACGTGCGATCGCAAAGTTCCGCCATCCATCACAACGCCGGACCGTCGGAGCCGCCGTCAATCTGCCATCCCCCGTCGCCTCAGTTCTCCAAGGGTCCACCGGTATTCTCCGACCAGTTGCGTCACGACATCCCGGTTCTTCATCTCCGGAGGCATGACCTCCCATGTGTAAGTCTCCATCTCCAAATGCCTGCAAAAGCCCGGATTCTCTTCCAAAACAGTCATCACTTCTTGGAGGTGATCCGTTGTCGTTCCCCAAAGCCCTGTCGGGGCGCAGTGGAGCGGCACATGAAAATGAATCCTCCATTCGGTGGCCAAAGCTTCCTCCTCGGACAAGGCGTGAGGCCCCGATTCCGCCTCCGACAACGCCGCGTCCAAGTCCTTGATCCGGCGCAACGGCGACAGGCTGCGGCGCTCCACGACTTGGTGAAAATAGACCGGATCCACAAACGCGCCCAACGCGGCGCGCACCCGGCGGGTTGGCGCCGCTTTCAGGGCGGAGCTGAGGTGGATCTTGCTCAGCAAAACCCCCTCGCTCCGCAATCGCTCCAACCCGACTGCAGCGCTCTCAAACTCGATCGCGAGATGGCAGGCGTCGTAATTCACGCCAAGATGGCGGGATAACCTCTCGTCGCCACGACGATCCTCCCGCAGGAGGTGGAAGAACTCGACCGTTTCGTCGGTCGTTTCCAGATAGCACAGGGGCTCGGGTTCGAGTCCCAAGTGCAACCACTTTCCGGTCTTCTCGCTCAGTGCGGCGACATGCTCAATGGTGCTCCACAAATTGCGTCGCATCGCGGCGACTTGGTGCTGTCCTTGTATAAATTCTTTGAAAGAACAAGGCACGGTGCTGACGCTGCCTTCCATCTCCATCCCGGAAGGCATTAATTCGGAGAGCAAATCAAACAGCAGATTCGTGTAATCAACCCTGGCTTGAGTGGTCCAGTCCGGGGAGTAAACTTGCTCCTTCACCCGGGTTCCATGAAATCGACCGTAGGGGAATCCATTAATCGTGAAGACGTAACAATCCTCCGCCTCCAACCACCGTTGAAACTCCAGGAGGCGCTTCGGATCCGCAAGGACCCGCGCAGCGATCTCGCTTAGTCGAAGCCCGATCGCAAAGGAGCCCGTTTCACCTAGCTGATCGCGAACCCCCAGTGCATGGCTCTTCAGCGCGGCAAAAATCTCGTCCCACGTTTCTCCACGATGAATGTTGGTGCAGTATGCCAGATGCCGGCCGTGCTTGAGCTTCATGGGCTTCAGTATTTCGAAAGCCAGCGACGCGTTCCAGCAACTTCGTGTGGGATCGCAAGATGGGGGTGCCCCAGGCGGCGGTCGCCCAGGCTGGGAACTCCGGGGACCAGATCCAGCTCAGGGAATCTTGAACCTGGGCGACTGACTCATGAAACGGATAGGATTTTGATAAATCACCCCGTCGATGAACTCGTTTGAGTGTCCGCGGCGACGCATTTCCAGGGCGGCTTTGGGCACGGCCAAAGGCACGCTGACACCCCAGTCGCACGCGCTGTTCATCCAAATTCGCTCCGCCCCGTACACGTCAAGAATGTCGATCGCCCGCGCCGCGGTGCATTTGGATTCCGGATAGAGAGTCATGCCCGCCCAGAATCCACGGTCGAGCACCTGCTTCACCGTGTGCTCCTCCACGTGGTCGATGACGCACCGTTCAGGTCGGATCCGCGGATGGTTTCTGAGGACGTCAAGTATCAGCCGAGTGCCCTTCAACTTGTCCTCGAGATGCGGCGTGTGAACCAAGATCAATTGATCGTAGCGCGCGGCGAGATCGACGTGCATCTCCAGCACCTTCAGCTCGTTGCGGCTGTTTTTGTTCAAGCCAATTTCGCCGATCCCGAGCACCGTCGGTTTGTCCATAAACCTCGGAATCAGCTCGATGACCTCCGAGGCCAGCTTGGTGTCTTCGGACTCCTTTGGGTTGATGCACAACCAGCAGTAATGGGGGAGTCCGAAACGGGCCGCGCGCTTGGGCTCATGCTCCGTCAACTGACAAAAGTAATCGTAAAACCCGGCTGCCGAGCTGCGGTCAAAACCTGCCCAAAAAGCCGGCTCACATACCGCGGCGCACCCGCAGCTAACCATGTCCTGGTAGTCGTCGGTGACCCGGCTCACCATGTGTCCGTGAGGTTCAATGTAGCGCATGATGCGAAGGGGTGTTAAAGCGGAAGCCAGCGTGGAGGCGTCAGGGTGAATCGTCCGCTATGCCTGACGACCCGGATTGGCGCCGCAAGCGGCTTTGGTCGTGGCCGCCGGTATTGGGTCCAAAGTCAGATCGCTCAAAGCCAGCAGAACTTTCTCGGCGCGATCGGCCACCGTCGAGTCCAATGCCCTCATGGCTTCCTTTAACGCGTCCAAACGGAAATCGGGTTCGCCCTCCGCTCGATCCACACGGTCCAAGAAAGCGGCCACGTCGAGCACTTTGCTCCTCGCTTCCATGAAATAAAGGTCCAAAACTTGTTGTCGCGTCATAGTCTTCCTGACTGCCGCCGCCGCTTCAGTTTTGTCGAATCTACATGCCCTGCCCCGCCAGATCAACCCGTGGATTTCACAACGATGGGCCCGGCCGGAACTCTCCAAACCCTCTGGACACCCCATCAGACGAAACGCCCCTTGCTTTGATGGCAAGACCATCACAGGACTCCATTCTGGGTGCTCGACATGGAGATCATCGACACCCGGATCTCGCATCCCCCCTGCTCTGCCAGCCGTCTTGACAATCCACGCGTCATCCCAAAACTGTGGCCCGTATTACGATATGTCATCCATCGCCACGAAATTCGATAATGTCACCGCGATTGCCAAAGCCAATGTCTACTTCGACGGCAAAGTCGTCAGCCACGCGATATTCCTGCAGAATGGCGCTAAGAAAACAATGGGGCTTATATTCCCAGGCAAATACCGCTTTGGAACGGACAAGGCCGAACGCATGGAAATCATCGCGGGGCGATGTGCCGTCAAGATCGACGGCCACGAACACACCACTTTCCATCCCCTTGGAACCGCCTTCGAAGTCGCCCCGAAATCAGGTTTCGAGATCGAAGTGCCTTCGGGAATTTGTGAGTATATCTGTTCGTTCATTGACTGATCCCTTGAAAGAATGGAGCAAATCCAGATCCCCAACCGTTTTCTTTGGAATTGAACCTCTAGTATTAATTAATTTAATAAAATAGTTTCTCCCGATCCCCTCCCATGATTCTTTAAGCAACCCATGTCCAACGCTTCATTCAGTTCAGCGGTCACATTGTCCTTGGTTCCCGAGGCCGCGGGCGGCCCCTTCGTGTTTTGGGATGACCTGGCGGGCAATGCTCGGCTGATCAAATCGATGGGATTTGATGCCGTCGAGATTTTCGCTCCATCCGCCGAGTTTCTTAGAAGTCTGGACCTTAAGAAGGTGCTCGAAGAAGCGGAGCTTCGGCTGGCAGCGCTTGGTACGGGCGCCGGATGGGTATTGCACAAATGGACGCTCACTCACTCGGACCCGTCGATCAGAGGCAAAGCGCGCGATTTCGTCGGGGAACTGATCAAGCACGCCAGCGAGTTCGGTGCGCCGGCGATTGTCGGCTCCATGCAAGGACGTTTCGAGGGTAACGTGTCGAGGCAGCAAGCACTCGCTTGGCTTCGCGAGGGGTTGAATGAGCTGGGCGGAATGGCTGCGGCACAGGGAACGGTGTTGCTCTTCGAGCCGTTGAACCGTTATGAAACCAATCTGATAAACCGCATCGAAGACGGGGTCAATTTGCTGAAATCATTGGAGACCGACTCCGTTCGCCTGTTAGTCGATCTCTTCCACGCCAACATTGAGGAAACCTCGACCGCCACGGCGATCGAGAAAGCGGCCGGCCACATAGGGCACATTCATTTCGTCGATAGCAATCGCCGCGCTGCGGGATGGGGGCAGATTGATTTCAAACCGATCGTCCAGGCGCTGAAGAGCGTGGGTTATCGAGGTTATTTGTCGGCGGAGGCGCAGGCTCACGGTGACGCTGAAGGGGCCGCCAAACAAACCCTGAGGTCCTATCGTTCCCTCGCATGAATCCGCTATCGCGTGCTTTATCCCCGAGCACTGGCTTCAAAAACCAGCGTGGGAATCTCTCCGAGAACCGAAGGAGCACCTCCTCTCCCCGTCCCTCTCCTCCGCTGTGGGGCGGAGGAGAGGGTGCCCGAAGGGCGGGAGAGGCGGCACCTGGTTCATGGCCCCAACCCACGTCCATTTTTTGGAGGTCCGGCCTGCCCATGAGCCCCATTGGCCGCACCCTGCCCACGCCTCTGAATGACCCTCCCCATCGAGAGGACTCAGCCGCGTTCACTCTCATAGAACTCCTTGTGGTCATCGCTATCATCGCGATTTTGGCCGGGATGTTGCTGCCGGCTCTCGGCAAGGCAAAGGCAAAAGCCCATGGCATTCAGTGTTTGAACAACGTCAAACAACTGACTCTGGCGTGGCTTCAGTACACGGATGACCACGTGGAAACCTACGTCAATAACCACGGAATCAACGAAACCAAGGCCCGCCGTGATAATTGGGTCAATAACGTGCAGGATTGGCTGGCCAGTCCGGAGAACACGAACACTCTGTTTCTCACGTCGGGAAAACTCTCGAGCTACTTGGGAAATTCCACGGGCATATACAAATGCCCTTCGGACAAGGATCGCGCCGACAACGGGGCGCGGTTGCGAAGCATGTCCCTCAACTCACTCGTGGGCGATCCCGGGGAACTCACGAATCGTTTCAACCCCCTCTACCGACAGTTCTTCAAAGAATCGGATGTGTCCAATCCATCCGCCATCTTTGTATTTTTGGATGAGCATCCTGATACGCTCAATGATGGTTTCTTCATGAATCGGCTGGAGGAGTACACCTGGGGAAACCTTCCCGCTTCATCCCACAATGGAGGAGCGAACCTCTCTTATTGCGATGGTCACGCGGAGCCGCACCGATGGACAATAGGAGGGCCGGCGGGCACCATTCGCCCTCCTGTGAAGGGCGCCACCGGAGGGACTTTTCCCGCTTCGCCGCCACGCGACTATGATTGGCTGAAGGAACGCTCCAGTTTCAAGAATTGAAGGGTTCCCCGTGACTCCTGACTCGCACCAACACTTCAGGAAATGCACGCCTGAAGAGTCGCCTTGGATCGACGTCACCAAATCATTTCATATTCCGAAAATTTCCTTCCCACGGACTCATGCATCTTCAATCACTCGTCGCCGGCCAGCCTTTCACCTCCTCGGAACGGCTCACTGTGGCCAACCCCTTCAACGGCGCCCTCGTTGGCACGGTATCGACGGTCCGCTCACCCCAAGTCGAAGCCGCGATCGAAGCCGCTCGCTCCCAGCACGACTCTCTGACGCGTTTCCAACGGCATCAAATTCTCGAGCGAGCTCGAACGATCCTGGAACTGCGCCAGGATGAAGTCGCGAGGTTGATCACGGCCGAAGCAGGGCTGTGCCTTCGGGAAACGAGATACGAGGTCGGCCGAGCCTGCGATGTGCTCCGATTTTCCGCCAGCGAGGCGCTTCGTGACGATGGCCAGATTTTTTCCTGC
>SYMW01000242.1 GCA_005805305.1 Verrucomicrobiales bacterium | reverse complement strand
CCCGGATCAGGTTCGATGGGTCGGCGCCGCTCCCGCGGCACCCTCTCAGCCTTTTGTCCCGCATCGTTGGGACCGGTAGGCTCCCCGTTTCAGAGGTCATCATGGACCACCCCGCGGATGGGGTCAAGGCGCGGCTGAACCGGTCGGATCGACGGGTTCGGGGGTCCGGTTGGGTGGCGGCAGCTGGCCATAAAATCATGAGGGAATCTTTTATCCGCCCCGGTTCTTGAAGCAACTCGTCCATTGCATTGGGGAGGTTTCGCGGCTAATATGCGATGCCTATGACCTTGCGGCTCAAAGAATTTTGTCTGATGTGCGCCTTGATGATCCTAGGGGCGCGGTTGTTCGCCGTCCAAGGCCAGGGTTCGGACGAGTCGGACTTTCCCAAGTATAAGACGGGCTTTGCGGCCAACATTAAACTGGGGATCGACCTCTACAAAGCACTCAAGCCGAAATACAAGGAATTCGTTCATATTCAGCCCATCGCGCTGGAGGATTCCGTGATGCCGTTCGTGAGGCTTGTCGAGGAACCTGGGGATGATCCCGCCCGCCCGGAGCGCAAGGTGTTCATCTCTTCTGGATTCGTCGACCTCATGAACAACGTGGCGCACGCCAAGGCGATCGACACAGTGGAGAAAGGATACTTCTCTAAGTACCTGATTTTGCTGAGCAAAGAAACCGGAGAGACCGCGCTCGCCGAGTTGCCGAAGTTGTCCGACAAGCGGTTCTGGAGCGATGACATGATGAACGAGCAGCTCAGCAACTTCAATCAGATGGTGGGGATGGTCGTGGCTATCAAACTGAGCCATTATTATCTCGGTCATTACAAGAAATACTCCGACCGGCTTCGAACCTCGGACAACAAAGTTGTGCCTATCAATACCTTGCTGACGCCCGCGGAGTGGGATGAAGCCCTCAAGCTCGGCTCGATCAACGCCTTGAACTGCGGATTTGGCGTTGAAGGTGTCAAAGCTCTGTACGATTCGATCGAGCAGATGCCGCACCGACCTCCCTGGACATTAAGCTTTCTCCCCGCGGAAGCGCAGGTCAAGAAGATCAAAAGATCGCTCGAAAAAACCGAGAGAGATTTTTTCGCGGGCAAGACCGAATGACGGTCGAATCGACGTCCCGAAGCGGGCCGATCGCCTCAGCTATGACGCGCGCGGCTGCCACGCCATCAAAACGATTGGCTGAATCTCTTGGGGGGTGGATGACCTGGGCTGCCGGACTCGCGCTGCTGGCGTCATTGATCTCCCGGCTCAGTGTTGAATGGTCGATCAATCCGCAATATTCGTACGGGTGGGGAGCCGTTGCCCTCGCGGGCTATCTGTTTTGGCTTCGCTGGGAAACCCAGCCAGGGGCGGGGGAGGCAACGAGATTTCAAGCCCTCGCCGCAACCCTGTCAGGGCTGCTTCTGGCCAGCTTGCTTCCCGTCTCGCTCCTCCATGAGGCAAATCCGGATTGGAGATTGATGAGCTGGGCGCACGCGGCGATTGTCGCCGGGCTCTGGCTGCTGGGAATGTGGCGTTTAGGAGGATCGAGGTGGGTTGCTCACTTCGGCTTTCCGATCTTGTTTCTTCTCATCGCCGTTCCGTGGCCCACGAAAATGGAGGAATGGTTCGTTCAAGCACTGATGCGGCTCGTGGCGCGGGTGACGACCGAGGCCATCAATTGGTTTGGAGTGCCCGCGGTTCAGCGCGGCAACGTGATCGACGTCCCGTCCGGATCCATCGGCGTTTCGGAAGCTTGCAGCGGGCTTCGCTCTTTTCAAGGAACGTTGATGGCGGCGTTGTTTTTCGGCGAACTGAACCGATTCAAGGCGTGGCGTCGCGTCTTCCTGGTCTTATTCGGGGTGTGCCTGGCTTTGGCCCTCAACACGTTTCGCACCTTCAGCCTTTCCTGGATCCACATCAAGTTCGGTCCGGCGGCGTTGGGTCGATGGCATGATCCTGCGGGGTTCATCGTCTTGCTCATGGCTTTTTTGGGGATCGGCGCCACGGCCATGATGCTTAAGAAACGGAGTTCATCCCCGGGCGAAAAAACCACGCCGCCGACTCTTCCGGCCTGGAGCCGCGGCCCCTGTTATCCATCAGCGAAAGTTGGGATTGCCGTGGTTGCAGTGGTGATAGCGGTGGAGTGTTCGGTTGAGATGTGGTTTCGCCTGGGAGAGAAGTTTCTTCAGCCGCGGCCTCTGTGGTCCGTCGAATGGCCCGAGGCTGGCCCGGGATTTCGATTCGAGGAGCTGGACGAGTCCACTCTGGCGATGCTCCGTTGCAACCAGGCGCGCACCGGGGTGTGGAAGCGGCCCAACGGATCGGAATGGACGATCTTCTGGTTGCGATGGGAGCCCGGTCGTACGGCGACCCAATTGGCTCTCACCCACCGGCCTGAAGTGTGCCTTCCAGCGGCGGGGTTAACCCAGAAAGGAGACCATGGATTGATCCATCTTGACACTGGATCGCTCAGCCTGCCGTTCAAAACTTACCTGTTTGATTATCGGGGCCGTCCCATGCATGTTTTTTTCTGCGTATGGGAAAGCCTGATTGCTCCCGGCGAGACCCCTGAAATGGAGGTTGATTTTACGCGCAAAGGAAGACTCAAAGCCGTGCTGGATCGACGCCGACATCAAGGCCAACAAATCCTCGAGCTTGTGATCGTCGGGCCGCAGACACCCGAGCAGGCGATCAGCGAAGTGCGGCGGGAGCTGCCGGGCTTCATCAAGCCCATGGCGCCTGGGGAACATTCGAAGTCAATGTAAGAGCTCATGGACGCACTTCCCCGGCTTCTCCCACCGACTCCTCTCCGGCGCCAGCGGGCGCTCCAGTGGCTGCTGGTGGCGGTTCTGGCGGGAGTGACCGCTCAGGAATCTCCCCGGGCGTATGGGGCCTTGAAACTTTGGCGGGCGCATTTGTTCATCGCCGAGGCCGAGGATTTTATTCGAAAGAAGAACCCGAACGAAGCGTTTGCGCGTGTCCAAGCGGCTTTTCAACTCGCGCCGGCCGATGACCGGGTGCTGCGCCTTTCGGCGCGGATGTACGCCTCGACAAAGCATCCTCAGGCCATCGTGCTATGGAGGCAGTTGCTGAACATTCCTGGCGCGTCCAAGGAAGACCGCAGGAATTATGTCGAGCTCGCCTTGGACACGGGCATGCCTGATTTGGCGACGTTTGTCATCCAACGATGGATCGCCGAAGAGACTGAGCACTCCATCGAGCTCCTCTTGATGGCTCGGTTCTTCCTGCTGAAAGGGAACCTGGACGAGGCGCGGCGGTATGCGCTCCGAGGGGCTGAGAAACGGCCCGCGGATCTGGTGACCCAGCTTTACCTGGCCCGCCTGCTTCTCAGTTCCAGCACTCCGGGCGAGGCGCGGATCGGGATGCAGAAGTTGTGGTCGCTGGCGGGAGAGACTTCCGCGGTGGGGATCGAGGCTATCGAACTTTTGGCCCGCCGGGAAGACATCACCAAGGAGCAAAGCGCGGAACTCGCGAAGCAGGTTGAGTCCCATCCTCTCAAGCGCGTCGAGGACGAGTTATTGGTGAGAGATTTGAGGCTCCGGTTCGAGCCTGGCCAATTCTTCTCGATCCTGGACGACACGGTGGGCCGTTTTCGGAACGCCTCGCAGTCCGATCGACTCGTCGTGGGGCGGTGGCTGAACAGGAAGAAGAGCTTCGCCAGAACGCTCGAGCTAGTTCCAATTTCTCAGACGCTGACCAACCGGGATGCTTTCGTGCTGAGGCTGGACGCTCTCGCGGCCATGGATCAGTGGAAACAAATCGGGGGCGAACTTGACGTCGAGCCCAATCCCCTGGATCCGGCGATTCGAGAAGTGTTTCGGGCCCGGGTCGCCATGGAGCTGGGGCTCGCGAGCGAGGCTCGGACGTTGTGGCGAAAAGTGCACATTGAAGCCGGACAAAGCCCGCAGCTGCTGTTTTACATCGCTCAATACGCGGAACGGATCGGGGCGAAGGCTGACGCGGAGCAAGCGTATCGGAGGCTGGCGACGTTTCCGGAGTCGGCCAGGGATGCGTTTATCAATTTGTTGAGGATGGCGAACGAAAGCCAGAACACGAGGCTCTTGCGCGAAATCCTCAAGGAGATGAGAGTCCGTTTTCCAGAGGATCCCTCCGTGGAAAATGATTGGGCTTACATCAGCCTCCTCCAGAACGAGTCCGTCCAAGAAGCCAGAGTGATCGCCGAGAAGCTCCACGAACTGAACCCTTCCTTTCTGGCGTACCGGACGACACTGGCTTTGGCTCGTCTGCGGCAGCGGGAGATG
>SYMW01000241.1 GCA_005805305.1 Verrucomicrobiales bacterium | reverse complement strand
TGGGCATTTGTTGTGCCACAGTGAATCTCTGGCAAGGCGCGACGACGGAGCCTATCCGGACATGGATCTGTGACCGAGGAGCAACGCAGCCAGAGGTTCACTGTGGCACAACCCGATGGGCGGCACGTCTTTTTGATTCAGACTTCGTTGTTCGCTCCTCACAGACCCACGAAGGGTATGTTCGTCGTTCTCGCCTCGTCTGAATCAAAAATCCATTGCCGCAAATGTCCACCCAATTCGTGGACGGCACACCAGCTTGGCTTTAGGCGGCTGCGAGAGCAAGTCTTTATCGGTTCGAGCCGACCCGCCAACGGGGTTCGGCGCGGAAAGCGGGCAGTTGACGCCGAAGCCAGGCCCTGAGAGAACAGGCTGATGAATTCCCGCTCTTTGCTCCTCCCGGCCCTTTGCTCTCTGTCTCTCACGGCCTTGGCCGCCGAACGAACCATCCATTCATTCAAGAAGCTCAAGCTGGACGGCCACTATTGGAGCGAGGGCGCGATGCTCGGCGACCTCAACCGCGACGGGCGGCCCGAGGCCGTGTCGGGCCCTTACTGGTGGGAGGCGCCTGATTTTTCAAGGCGCCATGAGATCTATTCGCCCAAGGCGACGTTCACCCTGAAGAGGCCCGATGGCGCCGAGGAAAAAATCCCGGGTTTCGAGGGCGGCTTGGGGAAAAAAAACGCCTACTCAACCGACAATTTTTTCTGCTTCGTGCACGATCTCAACCAGGATGGCTGGAACGACGTGCTGACCTACGGGCTTCCTGGCACGCCGGCCTATCTCTATCTGAACCCTGCCGGAAAGGAGCAACATTGGGCGAGGCATCAGGTTTTCGACGCCGTGGACAATGAATCACCGACGTTCGTCGACGTGACGGGCGACGGTCTCCCTGAGATTGTTTGCAACTCCGGCGGGACATTCGGCTACGCGTCGCCGAATTGGAGCGGCGTGACCGCCAAATGGCTGTTTACTTCGATTACAGGCAAGGGTCCTTGGGGCAACTTCAATCACGGTCTTGGCGTCGGCGACGTCAACAGCGACGGAAGAATGGACATCCTCGAGAGAGGGGCTTGGTGGGAGCAGCCGAAGCCGGGAGGCTCGGACGAGTTGTGGAAGCGGCGTCCGGTGATGTTCAGCCCCGGCGGAGGGGCTCAGATGTTCGCCTACGATGTGAACGGGGATGGTTTGCAGGACGTCATCACCAGCATTGCCGGCCATGGTTATGGGCTGGGTTGGTACGAACAATTAAGGGAGAAGGACTCCGAGGGCGCCCCTCAATTCAAGGCCCATGTATTCATGAACAAGGAGCCGTCGGAAAATCGTTACGGAGTTGTTTTTTCGCAACTCCACGCCGTCGAGCTCGTCGACGTGGATGGAGACGGGCTGAAGGACATTGTGACCGGGAAATGTTTTTGGGCCCACGGACCCACCGGCGATCCCGATCCTGGAGCGCCGGCGGTGCTCTACTGGTTCCAGCTCGTCCGAGGTTCGAACGGGAAGGTGGATTGGATCCCGCGCCTCATCGACGACGACTCCGGTGTGGGCCGTCAGATTGGCATCGGCGATGCGAACGGGGACGGGCTCCAGGATTTTATTATCGGCAACAAGAAAGGCACGTTTGTGTTCGTGCATGAGACGCGGAAAGTATCGGAAACGGATTGGGCGAAGGCCCAGCCCGCGGTGAAATTCCCCGACGCGGGAGACAAGCAGCTGAGGGCGGACGAAGTGATCCAGCGCACCGGGCCCGCCCGCGCCACCACTCAGCCGCCGCCAGCCAGCCCGGCAAAGTGATGCCAGCAGGCTCCTTTGGCCGCGAGCGGGAAAACGGCGTCGGATCTCGATGATCTGGAGCTCGTGCCCCGCTCTGACGGTGGGCCGTGTGGCGGCCCCTGCTCGAAAACGGGGGAGCTCAATTCCACTCGTGCGTGGAACGTTTGCGCAGCCACTCGACATCCCTCCTGTCTGTCGGCGCCGGATGAGGATCCGTTTCGAGAATTCCGCGATTCCCCGGCAGATGCCACTTGTGCGACGCGGCATGACCGTCCGCGTAGGAGATCATCGAGGCTTGGTCGTGCATGCCGCCCGGCGCTTGAAACCACAGGCCACCGTTGGCCATCGGAACGAGAATCGGCGTGAAGCAAATGCTGGCCGGCTCCGTGTCGATGAGCAGGAAGGTTTCGGTTGGGAGCCGGATGTCGGACGTGAGTTCAAAGGGGCGCGCGGTTCCCAGTTTAGGTGAGGCCATGAGGCTGTTCATCGCATAACTACGCAGCTTCTCCTCTGTCTTGGCCCCATGCTTGAACACCGTCCGCTCCGCGGCGCACTTGTAGACTTGAAACGTTTGCACGTAGCTCGCGAACGACGCCACTTTGGGATCGGTCAGAAAACGGGGGTCGTAAAATCCAGGAGTATCGCCATGCACGCTCGAATTCACCCATGGCACTCCCCGGGGCGCGCCCGGACTGTTCGACACCAGCCGGTCGGCATTGTCGTCGGCATACATATTCCACGCCAAATAAAGCTGCTTGTGATTCGCCATGCAGCGAGTCTTCTGCGCCTGGGCTTTTCCCTTGCTCAACGCCGGCAACAGCATCCCCGCCAAAATCGCGATGATCGCGATGACAACGAGCAGTTCGATGAGAGTGAACCCTACTTGCCGTCGATTGAGGCCGCTACCGGAACTGTTGGATCTGCGCATGCTCCATCGTAACTTAACCCAACCGAATAAGCATGGATATTTTATCCTTAAAACCGCGGTTGAACATCGTGGAGATTTTGTAAAGCCTGGATGAGAAAGGTTTGACGAAGAGGGAGGCATATCCCTCGCGGATCTGGTGAGTGATTCGGAAAAACTTTATCGCCGCCAGGATCCTGCGAAGATTCGCCCCGGGCAACAGTGGTTTTAGGGTTTAAGGGGAATCCGCTCACGCCACCGTGACCGGGCTTTCAATGCCTCAAGTGATCCCAAAAAAAGGGCGCGATTGACTTCCCCAAAGGCACCCATCTGGAATTCGGCTTGAACGGCCGTCACTTCCCCATCGACAGACGCGGTAGGATGATCTCACAATGTGACACAAAGTCATGGCGCTGTTGCGTGTCCATAAGCTGGTGAAGGGTTACGAGAATCCCGAAGGCCAGAGGAATATCGTGGTGAACGTGGAGTCGCTTGAGATGGCCGCGGGCGAACAAGTCGCCTTGAGTGGAGAAAGCGGGGCCGGCAAGACCACATTGCTGCATTTGATCGCGGGGATTGTTCGGCCAGACTCGGGTTCCGTCGAATTCGACGGCCGGGACATCTGCCGGCTGAGTGAATCGGAGCGGGACAGGGTGCGCGCCACAGGCATGGGCTATATCTTTCAAACCTTCAACCTCCTGCAAGGTTTCACATGCTTGGAGAATGTTTTGTTGGGCATGCATTTTGGCCATGGCGCGGATCGCGAGCGGGCGCGGGCGCTCCTCCACCGCGTGGGACTCGGCTCGCGGGCGGGACATTATCCGCGGCAGCTCTCGACCGGCCAGCAGCAGCGAGTGGCCGTGGCGCGCGCCCTGGCCGGCAAACCGAAGCTCGTGCTGGCCGACGAGCCCACGGGAAACTTGGACCATGAGAATGCGCGGGAGGCGCTTTCGCTGATCCGCGAAGTATGCGTCGAAAACCATGCCGCGCTGCTTCTTGTGAGCCACGACCGCGACGTGCTTTCCCGCTTCGACCGGGTGCTGAAGCTCGACACCCTCAACCTGGCGGCGGGTTAGCGCGAGAACCGAGACGAAGCCTACCGCGATGAATCTTCTCACGATCATCATCAAGAGCCTGCGGCAGCACGCTCTCTCGACCGCGATCACCTCGGCGTCGATCGCGCTGGCGGGTGGTTTGCTCATGGCCGTGTGGGTGGTGAAAGAGCAATCGCACCAGGCCTTCACTCAAAACAACGCCGGATTCGATGCCGTTCTCGGAGCTCGATCCTCAAAGCTGCAACTGGTTCTCAACTCCATCTTTCATGTCGAGGAATCTCCTGGGAACATGGCATGGAACGACTACCTGGAGATACGGAAAAACCCAAACGTCGAAGCGGCGGTGGCCATCGCGGTCGGCGATAACTACAGGGGCTATCGGTTGGTTGGAGTGACGTCCAATTTGTTCACTCAAGTTGAGTATGCGCCGGGCAAGCGGTTCGAGGTCGCGCCGCCGGGCCGTCTTTTCGATCCGGAATTGAGGGAGGCCGTGGTGGGCAGTTTCGCCGCGCAACGGCTGGGATTGCGTTATGGCGATACCTTTCACCCTTATCACGGGTTAAATTTTAACGAGAAAGAGCAGCATCAAGAGACCTATGTGGTCGTGGGAATTCTGAAGCCATCCAACACGCCCGCCGACAGGGTGATCTGGATTCCCCTCGAAGGCCTTCAGAAGATGAGCGGGCACGACGCGCGCGCGGCGACCGACGTCAGCGCCGCCCTGGTGAAGTTGAAAGGGAGCGGGCAGGCCGGATTCCGGCTGGACTTGCTTTACAACAAACAAGGCAATCGGCTCACGTTCGCATGGCCCGTAGGGCGGATCATGGCTCAGATGTTCGATAAGATTTCCTGGTTCGACCGAGTCTTGACGATGATTGCCTATTTGGTGGCGGTCGTCGCGGCGGGGTCGATCCTGGCCAGCATCTACAGTTCGATGAACGAACGAAAGCGGGACATCGCCATCATGCGGGCGCTTGGAGCGCGTCGATTCACCGTGTTTTCGATGATCATGCTGGAGGCCGCCGCCATCGCGGCTCTCGGAATGGCGGCCGGATTTCTGGTGTATGGCGGCATCGCCTTCACCGCGGCGGAGTTGATGCGCGCCCAGACGGGAGTGGTTCTGTCGCCGCTGGCATTCAACAAAGTCATGATCTGGGCCCCGGCAGGGATGATCGGTTTGGCGGCCCTGGCTGGTTTCGTCCCGGCGCTGAAAGCTTACCGGACCCCCGTGGCGGACCACCTGACACCCGTGAGTTAACTCCGAGAGCGTGCGTCGCGTTTGTTCTTGAGAGCCGCTCCGGCGGCGTCAAACGCCTTCCCCGAGGTTTTCTGTCATTCGTTGCCCTGAAGCCAATGCGGCGGGCTGTGTGACAAGAAAACGAGTATTGCGAAACAAGCCGTTTAGGATGACACTTTGTGCGGTATGGAAAAGACGCGATGGATTTGGAGAATGGGACTCGTGGCGTCGGTCTGCCTCCTGTCGGGCTGCAACCGTGAGCAAACCGCTTCCGCCCCGCAAGACCGTCCAATCGGCGAGGTTCGCGGGTCGCGCATCGAAGCTCCACTCGCGCCCACCAACGAGCCGCCGAAGCCGGAAGTGGTCACCAAGCTTGCGCCACCGGAAGCTCCGCAGACCCCAGCCGCTCCTTCGCCCGCCTCCACCTCCGCCTCCACCTCCGTATCCCAACCCACGGAGCCGCCGGCCGTCGGAGAACCAGGAGATCCTCCAGCCGTGGGTTTCGACAAGCTGGCCTCCTTCAACTACGAGATGCCCGATGAGAGCCTCGGCAAGCCTGAAACCATTCAGACCAATGCGCCGTCGCAGATCCCAAAAACTGTTCTGGCTTACGACAAGCAAAGAGTGGCCCTCAAAGGGTTCATGTTGCCTCTCAAAGTGGAATCAGGCTTGGTGACCGAGCTCCTGCTCATGAAAGATCAGTCCATGTGCTGTTACGGCGCGGTGCCTAAAATCACGGAATGGGTGAGTGTCAAGATGACGACCAAAGGCATCAAGCCGGTGATGGATCAACCCGTGACCCTGCATGGCCAATTGAAGGTTGGAGAAATTCGCGAGAACGGATTTCTCGTCGGCATCTATGCGATGGATGGGGAAAAAATGATTGGCCCCCAGGATCTTTGATTCTGACTGCGCGGGCGGTCATGGCCTGATGTGCCTTTGATTTGGGAACCATGGAGGAATTCTCGTTGCCTTTTCTGGGCCGCCTTCGCCAGCGGATGGCTCTCGCTTGGCATCAGCGATCCGTGATTCAAACGCACTAAAGCTCCTTAAAGACACTCAGTGCATCCGCAGGTTGACGGTGAATTTGGCTGGCAGCCCGGAGCGCGGTTGTGTGCGAAGCACCAGCCGCAGCAGGTTTGGCGTGATAGCGAGCCTGAGGTGCTGCTGCGACTGGCTTTCAGCACAGTCGCGCTCCACCGACAACTCGCGGATGCACCAAAGACACTTGCCGAAGGTGAGGGGCATTGCCTTTCGGGTGGGGTGAAGGTAGGGTCGTCGAATCATGAAACGAACTCCTCTTGCGCCACGCCGGCAAGGCAGCGCCATCATGTATTGGATTCTCGCGCTCGCTCTGATCGTGGTGCTTTTATTCGTTTTTCTCGGAAAGCCGCCCAGCGTGTCCACATCATCGAGCGATCTCGAGGACTCATTTGTCCAGAGTTTGAACAGGGGGAAGGCCTCTTATGAACGGGGCGAATCGGCAGTGGCGGTGACCGAGTTCCAGAAGGCGGTGGAACTGTCGCCCACCCATCCGGACGCGCGGCTGAATTTGGCCAACGCGTTGCTGGCGGCCAATCGGCTGGAAGAGGCGGTCGCGGCCGCGAAGGATGTGCTGAAGCTCGACGCGCAATCCGCTGCGGCGCACTACGTCGAGGGCTGCGCGTTCATGCGCCAGGCGAAGCACCAGGAGGCCTTGAAAGCCTTGCAGCAAGCCAACGATCTCGAACGGAACGTGGCTGCCGTGAATTTCCAACTGGGCCGGGCTCACCATGAGTTGGGCCAGTATCAGGATGCCGAGAAAGCGTTTCAGGAAACCTTGGCCACCGAACCCGATCATCCCTCGGCGGCTTACGCCCTCAGCCAAGTCTACGCGAGGTTGAATCAGATGGAACAGGCGAACGCGGTGCTGGAACAGCACAAGCAGATCCTCGCCAAACGGACGGGACCGCCGGTCGACGTGGCTTCCAACGAACGTTGCAAACACACCGTGATCCGCGTGCCGTTCAAATTGGAGCAACCCCTGCCGAAGGGGATTCAGGTCGCATTCAAGGATGTGACCAAAGATTCCCTGGGCGCCGAAGCCTCGCGGTTCAAAGGACCCGTGGGCGTGATGGACATCAACCGCCGCGGAGCGAACGATTTGTTTGTCCTCGGCGCTGACGGCTTCCGCTTGCTGTGGAACACAAACGGCATCTTTCATACCCACGGCGCTCCATGGCCGGCGTCCACGGATGGGAGATACCGGCAGTGCCTTGTCGCGGATCTTCAGAATGATCGCTATGAAGACGTGATTGTCCTGGGTGAAAAGGCGTCCCACGTCTTCAAATTCGCCACAAACGGAGCCGCCACGGAAGTGACGCCATACACGGGCCTGAAAGAGCTCACCGCCTCGGCGGGCGTTCTCGTGGATCTCGATTTCACAGGCAAGCTCGACCTCCTCACACTGGCGACGGATGGATCTCAAGTCCGGATGTTCCGCAACCTTGGAAATCTTTTGTTCCGGGATCAGAGCACGAATTCGGGCGTTCCGGCTTCGTTGGCTCAAGTGAAGCAGATTGCCTTGGAAGACTGGAACCATGACGATCTCATGGACTTGATCGTGGCTCAGGAGGGCCAAAAACCCACGTGGCTTGCCAAGCAACGAGGCGGCAAGCTGGTGGCCACCAACACGCCATCAGGCTGGCCTGTTTCGTCGGTGATCGCCTCAGGTGACCTCAACAATGATTTGCGGAACGACCTCGTCGCCGCTGACGCCAACCAGATCAGTCTGTCCCTGAGTCTCCAAGACTCCCCGGTCTTGCTCCCCCTTCGTGGCTTTGGCGTGACCGCGCTGCACCTGATCGACTACGACAACGACGGATGGCTTGATATCGTGGCGACAGGCGCGGGCTTGCGTTGCTGGCGCAACGGCGGCAAAGCGGGATTTCAGGAGACCACGAAGAGCCTCGGTTTCGAGGAAGTTGGCAACGCCGCCATCGAGTCCTTGACCTCGGCGGATTTCGACAATGACGGCGATCCGGATTTCCTGATCGCCAACGCGGGCGGCGGGTTGCGATTATTTCGGAATGAGGGGGGGAACGCCAACGAGCAACTCAAGATGCGGCTGTTTGGAAACCGTTCCAACGCCAGTGGAGTGGGCATACGCGTCGAATTGGTGGGAGGCGGATGGCGGGCGTCACGAACGGTTCGCTCGCTGCCCATCGAGATTGGCATTGGCCCGCGCAAGCAACTGGACTCAGTGACCGTGCGATGGTTTGACCTGGCGGTGCCCGAGGTGGAAGTGAATGTGAATTCGCGCCAAGTGGCGACTTATGTGGAGATGATGCTTCCGACTGGTTCTTGCCCGTATGTCTATGCTTGGGACGGCGGCAAATACCGGTTCATCACCGACATTCTGGGGGCGGCCCCGCTGGGTTTGCCCGTCGCCGAGGGGCGTTATATCACGGCGGACACCGATGAACTGGTGTGGGTTGGCAACAAAGACACGTTCGTGCCGAAAGACGGCGCTTACCGTATCCAGATCACGGAGGAACTGCGGGAAGTGCTTTACTTGGATGAAGCGGCGTTGTGGGTGGTGGACCATCCAGGGGAAGAGATCCCGCTGCCGACCAGCAAACTGCTGCCTGGACCACCCTTCCCTAAACCTGAAATCGTCATGGCTCGAGCCCCTCGGCCCCTCCTGAAAGCGACGACGCTCCATGGTGTCGATGTGACCGATGCCTTGGGCCGGGTGGACGGGAACCGGGTGTCGCCTTCCAGTCTTCGTGCCCCACAGTTGCGCGGGCTGGCGGAAACGCACGGGATTGTCCTTGATTTTGGCCAGATCGAGGCCGGCAAACCATTGCTGCTCGCGATGAACGGATGGCTTCGCTTCGGAGGCGGGATGGCGAACATCGGCGCCTCGCACGACTCCGGCCTCCCGTTTCCGTTTCCCCGCCTGGAGGTCGAAAATTCGCGGGGCGAATGGCGCGATGTGGATGTGAATGCGGGCGCTCCCGCGGGCAAGACCAAGGATCTTTTCGTGGATTTGGCCGGCAAACTGCCATCGGATTCCAGACGGCTCCGGCTCACGACCGCGTTCGAAATTCATTGGGATCGCATTCAGCTTCTCGAACGCGCTGTCGGCAGCCCGCGCGTCATCACGAGGCTGGCGGCTGCCACGACAGATTTGCATTGGAGAGGGTTCAGCGCATTTGAAGATCTCCCATGGAGCCATCCTTTGTCTCCTGATTATGAAAAGGTCGTTCCCACACCCCTCTGGCGGATTGTGCCGGAGGGTTTCTGCACTCGATATGGTCCGGTGGACCCCTTGCTCCAGCAAAAGGACAACGCGCTGGTGCTGCTCAACAGTGGTGATGAACTGTCCCTGAGCTTTAACCCCGCGACGCTCCCCGTTCTGCCGCCAGGTCATACGCGGGATTTTTATTTGTTCACCGTGGGTTGGGACAAGGATGCGGATTTCCACGTGTCTCGGGGATGGACCGTGGAGCCACTCCCTCGGCATGGGCAAGATGACCAGCTTTACGGACGGGGAAGCGAACCCAGCGTCGAGACGCCCGCCTGGGCTCGGGATTACAATACCCGATACGTGGGGCCCCTGGCTTTGAAGCGGGAGCGAAAAGCCTCCGAAAGCCCCGCGCGCTCAAGTCAAAAGTGATTAGAATGCGTGATGATGGGAGAGTCGCGAGTGGTGGAAACACCAGTGAGAGACGGAACCTGCGGACTTGGTGAAGGGCGCCGTAGATGCCTTTAAACCCTAAAGGGGCAGTTGCCCCTGGGGAATCTTCGCAAGATCCCGGCGATAAAGTTGTTCCGAATCACTCACCAGATCAACAAGGGATATGCCTCGCTCTTCTTCAAACCTTTCTTATCCAGGCTTTGCCAAATCTCCACGAGGTTCAACTGCCGTCTTACGGTTAAAAACACCACAATCCATGGAGAAAAGATTAAGGGACGCCGGGGTTTCTCGCCTCGTCTGTCTTCTCGGCGGTGCTGAAAAACCAGGGCCATCGCCTCGTTACCGGGCTATTTCATGAGATTCATCTGCCCCCAAAGCCCGTGGCTCCCTCAATTGGACCGCGCCTTGGCGATCGCTCTGTTTCTTCTTTGCACCGGGCTCGTCCCAAAACTCGCGAACGCCACGGATCTTATCTTTCAGAGGCCAGACGGCACGTTTCGCCTTTGGCACGTCGAGGGAAGGGAAACCACTGGACCCTTGCCCATCACGCCAAACCACGCGAACCATGACTCTCGCTGGCGCCTCGTCGGCGCCGGAATGTTCAACGGCGCTGGAAATGCGGATTTGCTCTTTCAGTATCACGACGGATTGCTCGCCGTTTGGTTCATGGACAGCTTGGTTCAATCAGGCAGCACGCTGTTTTACCCGGACAAGCCAGACTCGCCGAAATGGAGGTTGATTGGCTCGGGTGATCTGGATGGGGATGGCGCTCAGGATTTGATCTTTCAAGGAAGCGACGCCCAGCCTGGAGGCCAGCTCATGGCCTGGCTGATGCGTGGCCCTCACCAGGCGCAGCCTTTTTCTCTGAGCCCGAAAGCGCCGGAACCTGGATTCCAGTTGCGAGCCATCGGGGATCTCGACGGAGACCAAAAGGCGGATCTAGTTTTTCAAGAGCCCGAATCTGGGAAGCTTCAAATGTGGCTGATGAATGGGGTGACTCGCCGGGCTTCGGCAACCCCCGAGCCGGCGGCATCGCAGCGCGGACTTTTGGTTCAAGCCGCGGTGGACTTCGACGAAGACGGATTGGCGGACTTGATCTTCCAAAAGCAAAGGGAATTGCGGCTTTGGAAGATGAACCGGACACAGCGCGTTGGAGAGGCTGTTGAAATCGCAGTGCCGGGATTAGATCCCAATGAAACACTCGCGGCCGCGGGAGCGTTTCTGAGGACTGGCACCGTCCCCAAACCGCCTCCCTCGCGCGAACAGGATTCTCCGGCCAATCGTTCCCGACGGCTGAGCCGATGGACGGTGAACCCGCTGGGATTTGGAAACGAACGTGGCGATCCGCCCATTCGAGCGGACGCGGTGTCGATGATCGATGAAGGGGGGGTCCGGTCCGCGAATATCCTCGAACCGGCCTCATTGCTCCTTCTCCCAACGCAATCGGCTGATGGCAGGCCGCTGATGGCCTTTCGTCCCGGCACGCTTAAGTTTCGGTTTCGCCCGGAATGGACACGCCGGCACAATATCGGAGGGCGAGGATCCGGGCCGGGCCCGGGCGGACCGGCCACCCTCCTCAGCGTCGGTGACCCAATTCGCAGACCGGAAGCGGGCTGGCTCGAACTCGCTGTCAGCGCCCAAGCCGACGCGCTCTCTTTTCGCAGCCGAAACCAGTTTGGGCACGAGTTCGCACTGCTTTACGAAGCGGCTTCTGGCGCCTTGAGGCATCTTCAGTTCGAATCCAATTCGTGGACCGAGTTCACCCTCGTTTTGGAAACAAACAGAATCGAGATCTGGCAGGAAGACCATTTGCTCGCATCGACCAACACGGGGACTACGGTGCCGCTTCCTCCGGAATCAGTGGTTCGCGGAGGCTTGTGCCTGGGAAACGTCATCTCGGGCGGGCAACCGGCACGTGGGGCATTCGATGATCTTGAATGCTTCAGCTATCCGTTTGGGGTCTTTGAGCACAGCGCCTTCCATGTCGTCGCCAGCGTTTCCAACGCGCCCCAGGGAATTCTCCTGGAATGGAAACGAAATCCGTTCCGAAAGCTGAGCATTCGCCGCCGTCTGCTCAACGAACCTTCCCCGGCCCTCCTCACCACCAATGTGAGCGGCCTCTCCTGGATCGACAAAACCGCCGCGCCCGGCGAACGCTACGAGTACACGATATTCGATCCGCGCCTGCCGGATCGGGTTTCTGGGACCATCACGGCAAGTCTCGAGGGCATTCCCGAGGAGTATCGGGGAAGAGCCCTTGTGCTGGTCGACGAAACTTTGGAAGGCAGCCTTGCCCAAGAACTCCGGGAGTTCGAAAAAGATCTGATAGGAGATGGATGGTTCGTGACCCGCCGATCCACGCCCCGGCATCATGACACTCGATGGTCGGTCAACCCAGCCGCGATCGGGAAGGTTCGGGCGATGGTGCAGGAGGAATATCAGGCTGCCAGGGGCGAGCTCCGGACGGTGATCCTGGTGGGGCACGTCGCAGTGCCTTACACCGGGTTCGGCGCCGAGGACGGCCATATCGCGCGGGGCGAGAATCATTTCGGGGCTTGGCCTTCGGATCTCTATTACGCCGATACCGACGGCCACTGGACGGATATCGATTCGTATCCCCTCTCGTACGAGACATTTTATCCGGAGACAAAGAACGTCCCGGGTGACGGGAAGTTTGACCAAAGCCAAGTGCCGCGAAACGCCGCTGGGAAACCGTTCATCGAAGTTTCGGTGGGCCGCATCGATTTCGCGCGTTTGGAGGGGTATCTCGGGGAGCGCCTGTCGGAAATCGCGATGTTGAAGCGGTACTTTGACAAGAACCACCGCTACCGTCACGGAGAGCTCGCGTTCCCGGCTCGAGCCATTGTGGAAAGCTTTTCGCACCCCAACGAGAATCGGATCCTATTTAACAACGCCATTTACAACAGCCGACGCAATTTTGGGCCGGATCCGGACGCTCTTGTGGTCGGGGATTTTACGAGGTTGAAGCAAGCCGCGCTGTGGGGTTTTCAAGCCGGATTTGGAGCCGTGAACGTGATGAACAACAATCAAGCCAATCCATGGAGCACCGAATCCATCACGCGCCCTTCACAGGCGCCCTCTGTCGCGTTCTACATGCTCAGTGGCTCTTGGTTTGGGGATTGGAATCTTGCGGGAAACCTCCTGCGAGGGATGTTGGTGCCGGCCAACTCCGGCCTGGCGAGCTGCTGGATGCGGGGTCATCTCGTGAGGTTCGATCGGATGGCCACGGGTGGAACTATAGGCGATGCATGGATGGCGACTGCGAATGATCCCCATCAGGCGGCCACGGTTTTTGGCGCTCCTCGAACTCTGTCTTTGCTGGGAGATCCAAGCTTGCGAAGCTCAATCGTTCCACCCCCTGGCCCGGCTCGGGTTTCGAAAGGCGAGCGCGGTTCGATCGTGACCTGGGCTAAAGCCGCCGGCCAGCCGATGGGATATTTCGTGTATGCTTCTCCGTTCGCCTTGGGGCCTTTCACCAACCGTCTCACGGAACGATTGATCCAGGAAACCCAGTTCACGGATACCCACACGGATCATGCCGCGAGGTACTATGCGGTTCGCGCCGCGCTTTTGGCCACGACGGGCGGAGGGAGTTACACGAATCTCAGCCAGGCCAGCTTCGCGAGAAAGGGGAACTAAACCACCGGCGAGCCAGGCCTGGGGGAATCATCCCTTTCCGCAGTCGTGTTGGTTCGTTTGTTGGGTGAAGAGGCTTTACTTCAATGCCGCGTAGACTCGATGCACGTCGTCGTGGTCGTCCACTTCGTTCAAGAATTCCACAACTTCGGCGCGCTGACCCTCGGGCACTTCCACCAAATTCTTTGCCTGATACCGCATCTCCGACACCGTGATGGACCACCCGTCGGCGGAAAGCGCCTTGGCAACGGCGTTCAAATCGGTTGGCAAGGTAAAGAAACGGGCGCCGATCCGGCCTTCAACTTCCTCTTCATCACCATCACTCGCTGGCAGGGGTTCCACGTTCTGAGCGCCGGCTTCGATCGCGGCGCCTTCGATGTCCCTGGTCCTGTCCCCATGAGTGGCTTCCACGACGCCAAGGTGGTCGAACATCCAAGCCACGCTCCCGATGCTGCCGAGGTGTCCTCTCTTGAAAAAAACCCGGATGTCCGAGGCCGTTCTGTTCTTGTTGTCGGTCAGGCACTCGACAATGACTGGCACTTTGCACGGGGCGAAGCCTTCGTAGAGCACCGTCTCGTAGGTGACCTTTTCATCGAGCAGGCCGGCCCCTTTTTTCAATGCTCTTTCAATCGTTTCACGAGGGACCGAGCTCTTTCGCGCCAACTCGACCGCCGCTTCAAGCCGCGGATTGTTTTCCGGATTGGGATCCCCCACCTTCGCCGCGACCGTGATTTCCTTCACGATCTTGCCTATCAAGGCGCCGCGTTTCGCCGCATTGGCGACACGTCCCGCCTGTTTCCACTGCGCTCCCATGGGTTCAAAAATCCTCCAGCAGAGTTTCTTTCGTCACACTTCAAAATCCACGACGGTCACCGCCTCCAAGACCGACATCAAGAGGGTCTTGACCTTTTCATGCTCTGGATGAACCAGATACGCGTCCCGGGCGGCCGCGTCCGTGAATGTGATGACAAATGCGTGCGTGAAACCGTTGCTCAACGATTCCGGGCTCATGTTGCCGCCAGAAACATAATCCTCGATGCCAGGAATGGTCTCGGAGAGGTCAAGAAGAGAGTCAAAGACTTGGTCGATCTGAGCTTCATCGACGGAGCTCTTAAACTTTAACAGCACGATATGTTTCACTTTGGCCATAGATGGTCCTATTCGAACAGATTTGGCAGCACTTTGCCTGATTCAACTTTGCAGGGCCAGAGGATTCTGCGGACTAATCCCCTTGAAATTGAAATCAATCAACCATGCCGCTGCGCCGCCAGCAAGAGCGCGCCAACCGGAACCGAGTCCTCCCCGAGTTCGGCCAAGCGCACATCCGGAACGGGATGCATGGCTTCCATCACGTGAACCGGCAGCGCTTCGGCTAGGGCGTCTCTCAGAGGAGGCCCCAGGAGGGATAATCCACCACCGACCACCACCACAGAAGGATGCATCAAATGAATCACATGGGACAATGCGAACGCGAGATCATCCACCGTTTCCTTCAGGATCCGGCATCCCAGAGCGTCACCAGCCATGACTGCCCGAGCCAGATGGCGGGCTTCCCCTCGCGCGCTGCCTCGACAGAGGTCGGTCAGCAAACTCTCAGGATGGCGTTGGATGGCTTCCCTGATTCGTCTGTCCACAGCCCATCCCGAGCAACGGGATTCCACGATAGTTCCAGCGCGATCGAGACGAACGTGGCCGATCTCCGACTCGCCCGGTTTAGCCCCATGGAAAATCCGTCCCTGGTCCACGAGACCGCCACCGACTCCGCTGCCCAGCGTGATATAGAACACCGGATTCTCCCCCCGGCCCGCCCCTTTGAGAGCCTCTCCAAGCGCGGCCACATTCGCATCGTTGTCGATGAATGCGTCCACCCCCGCGAGATCTCGAATCCAATCCCCTAATGGAAAATCAAGCCAACCCGGAATCTGGTGCGAGCAGCAGATCTTGCCGGCAGCCCAATCGACCGGACCTCCAAAGCCAACCCCGACCGACTGGACCCCCGGTCCCTTCAAGGCTTCGGGAAAAATCCGCGAGAGCTGCTCTCGAATGCCCTCGCCGCCCAACTCCCGCCGCACCTCCGCCCTCCACCGCTGGACAATCAGGCCGCCGCCGGTGCCGAGCGCCACTTGAAGTTTGGTTCCTCCAATCTCGACGGCGAGGTAAAGCTTCGAATCCATCGTTCGATCCAAGCACCTTATCCCCATTCCGCGCCTACGCGCCGCGGCCAGGTCTGGCCTCCGCCACGGCCTGCGAGAACGCCGCGGCGTGCGCCGTGAGTTCTTCCCAGCGTCGATCGCGCACCATCTCTTTTGGTATCAACGAAGATCCCGCCCCAACCGCCGCGCACCCCGCACGGATATACTCCGGGGCGGTCTTCAAGTCCACTCCTCCCGTGGGGACGATCCTCAAGTGAGGCAGAGGCGCCAACAAAGAGCGGATATAGGCCGTACCGAGGCCGTCGCAAGGGAACACTTTGACAAAATCCGCGCCCGACTCGTGAACTGCTTGGGCCTCGGTTGGCGTGTACGCGCCCAGCATCAAAACTCTGCCCGCCTCCTTTGCGATGGGCGCCAGTGAAGTGCGAGCGATCGGGCTTACCAAAAACTGCGCGCCTGCCTCGATCACCTCGCGGCAACCCTTGCCATCAAGCACGGTGCCGGCGCCGACAAACGCTTGGTCCCCCCACTCGCGGCGCAGTTCGAGAATGACTTCGACAGCGCCCGGAACCGTGAGGGTCACCTCAAGGGCTCGCACATTCCCCCGCACCAGGGCACGGGCGATCTCCAAAATTGGTTCAGGGCTCTCCGTTCGGATGACTGCCACAACCCCCGATGAGATCAATCCACAGCGAATGAGATCCAGAGAATTCATAAATCGCAGGGGCCGCCGCCTCAACGGCGCTTCAAAGCATAATGGCGATCGAAATCTTGAGCGGTCCAACCATGCAGTCCATCTTTCCCGCGCGGGCAAGAAACCGGCTGCGTCGCGTCGCCAATCAGCAACTCGTCGCCAAACAGGCAATAAAACCGGTTCGTGGTTGGAGAAACAGGAACTCGCGCGTCGCGTCCGTCCCACATCGGGCTAAGTTGGGTTAGCTGCTCCATCAACGCGGCGCGAGTCAGGATGGAATCGGTTCCCAACGGCTGTTTCCTGATCAATTCCCGCTTGGCCGCCTCAAGCCACATCTGGTTGAAAACACAACTGTTCATCGAAGTCGTGACCCGCGACTTGACGTAGTTCGGAATTGCGAAGGCGAGCGCCACCAGAACCGCGATAGTCCAAAGAGACCATCGCAGCACGTTCTTCAGAGGGAGGGTCGAACCGGCACGCATAACGCTGTAGAGACTCAAGCTCTCGGATCCCAAGCCTGACCCTCGTCGTGGTTTGCCTCAGCTCTTCCAAACTGCAATTCAGTTCCATCGAGCGAAGTTTCAGTGGCTTTTGGCCGAAGAACGCCTCCCCGTCACCACCAAGCGTTGGTTTGGTTGACCGGCATGCTCATCTGAGCAGGTCCATAGTTTTTCGGGAACTTGAACGTGGAGACGTGTCCATCACCCCACATCAGATTCCAGCCGCGCTGACCGCGGTTGTTGTGCCAAACGCTTTTGTCCCTGGAGTTCCTGTCCACCGCTCCGTCGCCCGCATCTCGAGAGCCGTGCCAAGGCCAGTCTCCTTGAATGATCTTGTTGACGGCGCTCTGGGCAATCTCAGTGGTCTTGATCGGCGTCCCTTCCGGACTTGTCCGCGAAGCCTTGCTGTCAGCCGTCGTATGTTTCACGCCAAACCAGTTCACGGCCCACATCGGCAAGTAACTGTTCCCCCAGCCGGCATAGCACGAGGGCTTGGACTCCGCCGGCCAATACGAATCGCCTTTATCCGACGGGCATCGGAAAGCCTCCGCCGCGGCCACGTACGCGTTTAGCGGGCGGGTCGTCTCCCCCTGGCCATCGTGAACGACCGGCCGCGTCTTGACATTGGTTCGGATAAAACCACCCACAGTGCCCCAATCCCCGTGCAGGGGCAGAAATTCCTGATTATCGTCGGCATACATATGATAGCCGAGATACTGCTGTTTCTGGTTTGAAATGCACTTCGTTGATTGAGCCTTGACCTTGGCCCGGCCCAATGCGGGCAAGAGCATGCCGGCGAGGATGGCGATGATGGCAATCACGACCAGAAGCTCGATCAAAGTGAAGGCGCTGGAAACCAAGGGCGAAGATCCGAATCGAGGGAGTCCTTTAAACCGCTTCATAAATTCAAATGAGGTCAAGGAGGTTGCGTCGCGACATCCAAAGGGAGTTCATTATTTTGGATTAGTTCCGAAGAATATACTCATCCGAGGGCGCTGGACCACAAAAAAAGACCTCAACTCGATGAATTATCCGGGCTGTCCCAAAGTCGGGATAAGGATTCAGTGGCCAGAGCGACGACTTGGTTGGGCAGCGTTTCCTGTGCCCTTAGTCCGAAGAGTTGCGACGAGCTCGGCTTTGGACTCCATTGCTCTTCGGTCACAGGGCGCCGACGGCCATGCTCCCTCATCGCGCCTTGCCAAAAGCACAACTTGCAGCAACCGAGTGTATTTCATATCACTGTCTGGGCAGCCTATTCACCACCTAGCATGCACCGCCAGACTTCAACCCTCGACCTCGCCCGGCGCCGCTTCCTCGGGCAGATGACTACCGGCATGACCGGCGTCGCGCTCGCGCATTTGTTGGGCGATGAATTTCTACCCCGCCTGCTGGCCACGGAATCCGCTGGTGCGCCGCGGCTGCCGCACTTCGCGCCGAAGGCGAAGCAGGTGCTCCAAATTTTCTGCCCTGGCGCGGCGTCGCACATGGACCTGTGGGATCACAAGCCGATGCTCGAGAAGTTTGATGGCACGCCGCTGCCGGGCGGCGAAACGGAGGTGAGTTTCCAGGGGAAGAACGGGAACCTGATGAAGTCGCCCTGGCCGTTTGCGGTGGCGGGGAAGAGCGGAAAAATGATCTCCTCGATGCTGCCGCACATGGCGCGGCACGTCGACGAAATCGCCTTCATCCACTCGATGACTTCGCGCACCAACACGCATGGGCCGGGTTGCATCAGCATGAACACCTGCTTTACGCGCGAAGGCTTCCCCAGCGCGGGCGCGTGGGTCAGCTACGCGCTCGGGAGCATGAACCATAACCTGCCAACCTACGTGGCGGTGCAGGACATCCGCGGCGAGCCTCCCAACGGCAAGGCAAACTGGAGCAATGGTTTTCTCTCCGCGCAGCATCAGGCAGTCGCGATGGCCGCGCAGCAACCGCTCCGCAATCTCGCACGACCCGCCAGCATCAAGCCTGACGAGGAACAGGCCACGCGCAATTTCCTGGATGCCATCAACGCCGAGCACGCGGCCGCGCATCCGGGCAATGGGGAACTCCGCGCTCGCATGGCGACTTACGAACTCGCCGCGAAGATGCAGTTTGCCGCGCCGGAAGTGAGTGACCTTTCACGTGAACCGAAACACGTTCACGACCTTTACGGCACGAACGACCCGAACAAGCTCAAGGCCTCGTATGCGCGGAATTGTCTGCTCACTCGCCGCTTTCTCGAACAGGGCATCCGTTACGTGAGCCTCTACTGCGCCTCGCGCGCGAGCGCCGTGGATGGCCTGCTGAACTGGGACGCGCACAAGACGCTCAAGGCGGATTACGAGCGGCACTGCCCCATCTTCGACCAGCCCACCGCGGCGCTTCTCACCGACCTCAAACAGCGCGGCATGTTGAAGGACGTGCTCGTGGTTTGGTGCACCGAGTTCGGCCGCATGCCGACACATCAGGAAGGAACCTCCGGCCGCGATCATAATCCAGACGCCTTCACCACGTGGATGATGGGCGCGGGCATCAAGGGCGGCGTGAGCTTTGGAGAGACGGACGACTTCGGCCGGCGTTCCGCGGTGGACATCGTGTCGGTTTACGATTTCTACGCCACGCTGCTGCACCTGCTCGGGCTTGATCACGAGAAACTGACCTATTATCACAACGGCGCCGCCCGCCGGCTCACCGATGTTCACGGGCACGTGCTCAAGGGCATTCTCGCTTAACTTGCTCCATGAAACGCCTCGCGATCCTCCTCTCCGCTTCCTCCGCGCTTGCCGCCGATCCTGACGGCAACGCCTTTTTCGAGCAAAAGGTTCGGCCCGTGCTCATCGAGCATTGCTACGAGTGCCACAGCGCGGAGGCCAAGAAGCTCAAGGGCAATCTGTATCTCGATTCAAAGGCCGGCTGGCAGAAGGGCGGCGACTCCGGCAAACCGATTGTCGTCCCAGGCCAGCCCGAACAGAGCCTGCTCATCCACGCCATCCGGCATGCCGAACCCGACCTCGTGATGCCGCCGAAAAAACCGAAGCTGCCTGAGACGGTCATCGCCGATCTCGTGACGTGGGTTAAGGTGGGGGCACCCGACCCCCGCGATGGATTGAGGCTTGAAACCAAACGCAGTGACAAATCGTGGTGGTCACTGCAGCCGGTGGCGAAGCGATTTGCGCACGAAAACATCGACGGCTTCATCCAGGCGAAGCTCGCGGAAAATAAACTTTCGCTGAATCCGCCCGCGGATCCACGCTCGCTGATCCGTCGGATGAGTTACGGAGTGACCGGCCTGCCGCCAACGCCTGAAGAGGTCGAGGCGTTCTCGATGGAGCACCAGGCCAATGCCCGGCAGGCCATCGAGGCGCTCGTGGACCGCCTCCTCGCCTCGCCTCGCCACGGCGAACGCTGGGGCCGCCACTGGCTCGACGTGACGCGCTTCGGTGAGAGCAACGGCTTCGAACGCAATTTCCTCATCGAAGATCTCTGGCCGTGGCGCGACTACGTCATCCGCTCCATCAACGAGGACAAGCCATTCAACCAGTTCATCACGGAGCACCTCGCGGGCGACGTGGTAGGGAAAGACAATCCCGCGGTCGAAGTCGGCAGTGCGTTCCTTGTCGCCGGCCCCTACGACGACGTTGGCAATCAGGACAAGGTCGCGCAGGCCAACATCCGTGCGGCCACGCTCGATGACATGATCACCGCGACGGGCAGCGCCTTTCTTGGGCTCACAATCAATTGTGCCCGCTGCCATCACCACAAGTTTGATCCCATTCCCACGGAGGATTACTACCGGCTGCGCTCGGCGTTCGAAGGAATCACTCATGGCCGGCGTGTCATCGCCTCGAAGAACGAGCGCGAAGCCTTCACGTCTGCGACAACTCCGCTCGAAGCAGAGTTGAAGAGGCTTGAAGCAGAGCGTGGATCGCTTGATGACGCCATCGAAGTCCGCGCCAAGGCCGCCGTCGCCAAGTTCAAACCCGCACGACAGAAAATCGACGTGCACGGAACGAGCGAGAGTTTTGCGCCCGTCGAGGCGCGCCATCTGAAGTTCGTCATCGAGGGCCTGACCAGCGATTACCAGGCTGGCGCCACGCGCAGGGCGACACGCGCTGGCGGCAAGCTCACCGAGTTCCAGGTCTGGAGCGCCAGTGAACCGAGTCGCAACGTCGCCCTCGCGAGCAGCGGCACCAGGGCGGACGGCGCAAAGTCCACCACGGCCGAAGATTTTCCCGAGGCTTACGGCCCGCAATACTGCATCGACGGAATGTTGGGCGAGGCCTGGTTCATCGGGGCACCTTCCGAGCTCACGCTCACCTTCGCGCAGCCGGAAAAGATTCATCGCGTCACATTCATCAACGCCCGCGGCGGGCGCGAAATCGACGAAAGCAAAGTCCGCGGCGCGACGCCGTGCGAATACAAGGTCCAAGTCTCGCTCGACGGCGCAACTTGGACGACCGTCGCCACCGACGAAGGCCGAGAACCGTGGTCGCCCGCGCACGGCATCGCCAAAGCCCGCCGCGCCGTAGTCACAGCCGACGAGGAACAGCAGCTCGCCGCGCTGGACGAGCAAATCGCCCAGACGCGCGCAAAGTTGAATCGCGTGCCCAAACTCCGGCAGATCTGGGCCGGCAACTATTCACAGCCGAAGGATCCCACGTTCGTCCACAAGGGCGGCGATCCCATGAAGCCCGGCGAACCCGTCGTGCCCGCGAGCCTCAGCGTGCTGGATCAGGTCACAAAACCCTACGAGTTGAAGCCCGATGCCGCCGAAGGCCAGCGCCGCCTCGCGCTCGCGCAATGGATCACGAGCGACGACAACCCGCTCACCGCGCGCGTGCTCGCGAACCGCGTGTGGCATTACCACTTCGGCGTCGGCATTGTGGACACGCCGAGCGACTTCGGCTTCCTCGGCAGCCGGCCCACGCATCCCGAACTTCTCGACTACCTCGCGTCTCGATTGATCGCGAACGGTTGGCGCCTCAAGGCGCTCCATCGTGAGATTCTTCTTTCAAAAACTTATCTTCAATCGAGCGCTGTGGCTGAGGTCTCCCACAGATTCAGGAATCCACAGATGTCCTTGACCAAAGCGAACGATCTGCCGAAACCCGAGTCTGGAGGAAATCGAGGCTCCAGCATGGACAGGGACGCACGGCTGCTCTGGCGGTTCCCCCCTCGCCGGCTCAGCGCGGAGGAAATTCGCGACACGATGCTGGCCGTCGCGGGCAAGCTGCAACTTGAGCCAAGGGGTGGCCCAGGCTTCCGCCTCTACAAGCACACGGAGAACAACGTCAGCACCTATTTTCCGCTAGATACGCACGGCCCCGAAACCTATCGCCGCGCCGTCTATCACCAGAACGTCCGAGCCAGCGTCGTCGATGTCCTCAGTGATTTTGACCTCCCCGATACCGCCTTTGCGGCCCCGAAACGCGCGAACACCACCACTCCAATGCAAGCCCTCACGCTGCTCAATCATTCCTTCACCATCGACATGGCCAATGCGTTCGCCGCCCGCCTCGAGGAGACGGACCCCATTGGCGCCGCGTACCGTCTCGCTTTCCAGCGCAAGCCAACCGCAAGCGAAAGAGAAGCCGCGACCCGGCTCATTGCCCGGCACGGCACCGGATCCTTCTGCCGCGCCCTGCTGAACGCGAACGAACTGCTCTACTTCGAATGAAATCCACCCTCGGCCTCAACCCGCTGCGATGCGCCGCACGAATGTCTCAACCCTGAGTCGAATCAACCACAACTCTCGGGAAACCATGAGACCAAACCGACTCACCCTCGTCGCCAGTCTGACCCTGGCCACCCCGATGCTCGGGAATGACGGTTCCACCCCGCTGTTCAACGGCGACGATCTTGCCGGTTGGAGCGGCTAGACGTGATAATCATTCGCCCATGCGTCAGGCTGTTCTTGCCCGTTACCGCATTGAGACTTGTCTCCCGTTGGAGCAGGTCGCCGAGACCATCGCCGGCGAGCAATCGTCCGGCACGTTTCTTCCCGTGCCCGGCGAGACGGAAGAACTGAAGGCCCGCTCGCGCGCCAAGGTCACCAACATCACGCTGCTCGACTCTGGGGACACGCCCAGCCTGCCGGGCGGTCGCAGGCCCAGGGGCCGCACAAGCCCGCTCCACTACCAGCGCGCCGAGATCACGCTCGAGTTTCCGCTGGCGAACCTCGGCGTGAACCTGCCCACCCTCGTCGCGACGGTTTGCGGGAACCTCTACGAACTCTCCGACCACACTGGCTGCAAGCTGCTCGACCTCGAACTTCCTCCCCCATTCGGCGGGAAATACCCGGGGCCGCAGTTTGGCGTCGCCGGCACACGGAAACTGGCCGGCGTTTACGACCGGCCGATCATCGGAACCATTGTGAAGCCGAGCGTGGGCTTCACCCCGGAGCAGACCGCCGACCTCGTCCGCGCACTGGGCGAGGCGGGCCTCGACTTCATCAAGGACGACGAGCTTCAGGCGGACGGGCCGTATTGTCCGCTGAAGGAACGTGTCGCCGCCGTGATGCGCGTCATCCACGATCTGGCAGACAGGACCGGCAAGAAAGTGATGTTCGCCTTCAACATTACGGACGATCTCGACGCGATGCTGCGGCATCATGACACTGTGCGCGCGGCGGGCGGGACGTGCGTGATGGTGAGCCTGCACAGCGTGGGGTTGCCCGGCTTGCTGGAGTTGCGCAGACGATGCGCGCTGCCGATCCACGGGCATCGCAACGGCTGGGGACTCTTCACGAGGCACCCGTTGCTGGGCGTCGAGTATCCTGCATGGCAGAAGCTGTGGCGGCTCGTTGGCGTGGATCACCTCCACGTCAACGGACTTCAAAACAAATTCTGGGAGCCGGATGACTCAGTGGTGCGCAGCGTCCGCGCCTGCATGACTCCGATGTTTCGCACCGATGACACCGTGATGCCCGTCATCAGCTCCGGTCAATGGGGCGGCCAGGCGCCGGAGACCTATCGCCTCACGGGCACTACGGACCTCATGTATGTCGCCGGCGGCGGGATCATGGCGCATCCGATGGGGCCAGCGGCGGGATTGCGAGGTTTGCAGCAAGCTTGGGAGGCCGCGGTGAAAGGAATTGATCTGAACACTTACGCGCAGACCCACTTCGAGTTGAGAGAGACCATCCGCAAGTTTGGAGGCTCACGATGATCTTCTTTTATGTCCACATCGACTTTGTGCTCAACTCTGGTTCAGAATTTTGACCGTGGACCATTTCCCAGCATTCATCCTTGAAACGGCGGTTGATCCTCGTGGAGATTTCCAAAAGCCTGGATGAGAAAGGCTTGACGAAACGGGAGGCATCTCTCTTGTGGATCTGGCGAAGTTTGGCCTTGGGGCACTGCCGTTTTAGGGTTGAACAACGAATTCTTGGCCGCACATCGGGGCCGAAGGCGATGGTCCTGGCGCCTGGCGAGAGGCGGCGGAAATCTGGTTGAAAACTTCAAGGAACGAAACCAGAGTGGGCGCATGACGTCAGTATTTCGCGGGCCAGTTTTCGTGGTCCAGGACAACATCGACACGGATCAAATTATTCCGGCGCAATATCTCAACCTGATTCCAACGATCCCGGAGGAATACGAGAAGCTGGGTTCCTACGCCCTGTGCGGACTCCCTGAATCGCTGTACTCCACAAGGTTTGTGAAGGAGGGCCAGCTCGACACAGATTATCCGATCGTGATCGCGGGGAAGAATTTCGGATGTGGCAGCTCGCGCGAGCACGCTCCAGTCGCCCTGGGGTCCGCCGGCACGCGGATCGTGCTGGCGGAAGGATTCGCCCGTATATTTTTCAGAAACTGCGTCGCCACAGGCGAGCTTTATCCTTGCGAGCTCGAGGACCGGCTTTGTTCCGTTCTCAAAACTGGAGAGGTGGTGAGCGTGGACTTAGATGCTGGCGCCGTCACGGTGGAATCGACGGGAAAGATCTACAAAATCAAGCCCCTCGGCGAGGTTCGCCCGGTTGTCGATTCCGGAGGCTTGTTCAATTATGCTCGAAAGAATGGGATGATTCCCGCCTGACCCCGCTCCTGGGCCCCTTTTCCGCCGGAAGCAGCGCCCATGTCGCTCCCAGCTCAAGTGGCGCTTCAACTCCTGGCCTTGAATCCTTTGACGATTCGCGCATGACTCCGACCGTCGTCTTGAGCGTCGTGCCAGCCGTGTTGCTCGCTGCTCTGCTGTTGACCGCGGCTTTCGGGTTTTACCGACTTCGTCAGAAGCGCCTCGCCCTTGAGCAGGCGCTTCAGTCGGCGGAAGAAGCCGCCCTCCGGAAAACCGAGTTTCTCTCGCTGCTCAGCCAGGAGATTCGCGCGCCCGTAAACAACCTCATCGGCTTGAGCTCCACCTTGTTGCAGTCCGGGCTCGACAAGCAACAGGCAGAAATGGCGGAGGCAGTCAAACAAAGCGGAGAAGCCGTGGTCGTGATTCTGGACCACATGCTGGATTTCTCGATGATCGAATCCGGCAAGCTTTCAATCGAGGCCAAGGAGTTTGAGTTGTCTTCCCTCGTGGAATCAGTCACGCGTTCTCTCGCCCAGAAAGCTCAAGGCAAAGGGGTCGAGCTGTGCTCCTTGCTGCGCGAGAGCGTGCCTCGGCGGCTGATCGGCGACGCGGCGCGGGTGCGACAGATTAGTTTGAGTTTCTTGGGGCACGCCGTCGAGTTTGCTTCCCGAAGCAGCGTCCTGTTCGAAGTCAGCGCCAACTCGTTGGAAGAGGGCCAATGGGATGTGACTTTCTCGGTGAGCGACTCCGGAGCAGGAATGAACACGGAGATGCTGAAGCGTGTGTTCGAACCGCTAGAGGCCGGCATCCACGAAGCCTCACAAACGCCCCAGGAGCCGCTCCTGGGGTTGTCGATTTCTGTGAGGCTGGTCCGTCTCATGGCCGGGTGCGCGGGTTGGGAGAACCCCGCCGGCGGCGGCGTGAGGATATGGGCAACGCTGCCATTCTCGACCACGCTACAGGAGCCTTCCTCTGAGACAACGCTTCCAACCACGGCTCCTTCCTCTGAGTCGGGCATCATCATTGATGAAAGCGGTGTCGTCGCCACGACTCTCCAACACTACCTCAATGCGATTGGCATCGATCTGGTGACAACGGCATCAAAGCTCGAAGTGAAGGAGTTCGCGAGGCAGGAGGGATCAGGGGATCGAAAGAGATGGATTTTTATCAATGACCCTTCCGGAGAAAAGGCGGGGATCAATTTTTGCCGAGAGCTGAGTTCACAAGGCCTGAGAGGGGACGCGAAGGTTGTGGTTTTGACCCCGCTGTCTTACCGTGCTGATAGGATCGACCTCCAACGCGCCGGGGTCTCGGCGACGCTCAGGAAACCGATTCGCCTTGAGTCTGTCCAGGATTTGGTCGAGAGCCTGCGGCGGACTCCACGGGGACAACTCGTTTCTGAAGCGCCCTTCGCGGATCGAGGAGCCGCAGCGACCCCGAGCCCGCCGTTTTTCGAGAACAGCCGCCAGCTCAAGATTCTTGTGGCTGATGACAATCAGTTGAACGCGAACCTGCTGGTCCGCATGCTGGACAAGCTAGGATTCGAAGCGGTTGTGGCGCACAATGGAAAGGAGGTTTTGGAACTTGTGGAGAAAGACCGCTTCGACATCCTCTTCATGGACTGCCTCATGCCCGAAGGGAATGGCCTCGAAGTGACGCAAAAAATCCGGGATCGGGAGAAGAACCCCCGGGGTCTGGATGATATCCGGGACCGATGCCACATCATCGCCATGATGGCTGAATCAGAGCAGGGGCACAAAGAGCAGGGTCTCGAAGCCGGGATGGATGAGTTTTTGGTCAAACCAATCCCGTTGCCCGTCCTTCAAAACGCGATTGGAAGGCACTTGCAGAGCATCACGGCCCTTAGGAAAAAGCATCGCCCCGTCGAAACAGAGAGACGCTCGAGGTCTCAAAACCTCGACACGACCCACATTCTGAAGCGGACCATCGCGGACGAGAACTTGTTGGATCGGGAGAGGCTCAAGCAAATCCGCTCATTCGCTGAGTTGGGGGGGCCGGACCCCTTGAGCGAGTTCCTTGTCTTGTTTTCTGAGCACACGCGCGGGGAATTCGAACGGCTTCGCCAAGCATTGCTGAAACGGGATTTGGCCAAAGTAATCGAGTCTGTCCACGCAATGAAAGGCAACGCGACCAACATCGGCGCCATGGCGCTGCATCTCCGATTCGTTTCGATCGAGGAATTGGCTGAACTCCAGGATTGGGAGGGACTTGAAGGCAAGGTCGCGGATGCGGAGCGCGATTTCGCGCGAAGTGTCCTGGCTCTCGAACACGAATTGCGCCACGGATGAGAGGCCTGTGCGTTGGGGCGGCTGGCTTAGGGTCCTTGCAAAAATAAATTCGGGCTTTGCCGGCGGAATCATGACATTAACGCGAGGCACGAAAGAGGGCCTACCCTCCCGGTCTGTGACGAATGAGTCACAAAGGCATGATGTCATGCTGTCATGCTGTCATGAGGCCGCAGCCCTTTGGGGCGTGGCAGCGTTCCCCCCAAAACCCGAAGTTATTTTTGCATGGACCCTTAGCCGTGACAATTCAACTAATGGATTCAGTGCATCTCGACGCCGCAGTGGCCTATGCCTCCGCGGAAATAATTGAATTGCACGTTTGGATGCCCAGCCAGGATCGACATGGGAACGGAGGTGTCGGCGATTCCCTTTGAAATCATGAACGCGGTCAGCCTTTGTCCAAAGGGATTATCGTGGTTGCCAGCGTGCCAAATGCTGACTTTTTCCGCGCGCCATGTCTCGACGGGACCGACACTGATGGCTTGGGTCGGCACCCAGGAGATGTTGCCGCCACCGGAGGTCCGTGCATTCTGGGCGATGGTGAGCGGGTGCAGATCGACAATCCGCGTCGCCAATTTCTTGAACTCGGCCGGACTGGGAGGCGACTCCAGCCATTCGCCGGAACGGCGCATCGGATCGTTGAAGGCCCAATGTTTGACGTCTCCTTGGCCACCCTGCATGACCGCGCATCGGACTCCATCCCAGCTCTTGCGGTAGCTCGCGGTGTCGGCCTTTGGAAAGTGGAGATTCTCCTCGGGCATGCTCCATCGTGGATCGATGAGGTTGAAACACATCTCCCTGTCAGTTCGCTCGAAGGACAAAGGATGCGATACTGGAACTTCCTGGCTCCCGACGCACCATTCATCCATCCCCCAAAAGTGCGCGTGTTTCAGGGAGACTCCCAGTTCATTCACAAGACGAGCCACCAAAGGAAGTTGCTCCGTCGGGCCGATGGGACCACAAATGCCAACAGGACTATCCGGCGTGGAGAGACGCCACGCGGTGATGTACTCCAAAGCTTCCGCCAGATAGAACTCCTGTATCGTGTCGTACATCACCACGCGGAATCCAGGGCGCGAAAGCTGGGCCAGATCCCGCTGGGTGAGCCGGGCCGCATCCTCGATGAGATCCGAATCCAAGGTCGTGTAATCCCACCAGTCGGGGGCGACAGAACTAAGTTTTCTTGGCATGCCTCAAAATACGCTAAACTGTGACGATTCAGCAAGACGAAGGGCTGCGCGGCAACGCAGCGCTGTATGGCACAGCGAGGCGGGTCATTCCGCGGCCTTTCATTCTTCTCACGAACCAGTGGCGATTGAAAACTGGGTCAATCTTCAAATGGACTCCACACAATCACGGCTGCGCGGAAGCGCAGCGCTACCGAGTATTGCCTAGCCACGGCCAGAGTGATGCAGGAGGATAGCCGAATGGGGCTGTTTGGCGAGCTTAATCATCGGACGAACAAGTCCCCGTTTCCACGTTAACCAAGTTCGAAAATCGTGAGAAACCACGGACTGGGGACGGTTGATGCCTGTCGAGCCTGCGGGCGGAGTCATCGCATTTCCTTGACCTTGGTCTAAGGATGGTCGCCGTGCCTCATGCCAGTCTGGGAGAGAACGCCCAGGGGCTTGCCGAACTGGCGAGCGCAGAGTGTGGGTCAACATTTTGAGACAGCCGCCACGAACCTCTGCTTGCGCAACAGAACGCGTCTTGGTAGTCCTTTCCCGATCCCTTGAGGCATTGATATTCGAGGCAGGACGTCTCGCTTACTCTGGCCCTGGGGTAGCACGTCAAACACCTGATTCCTGATCCACTATGAAGATCCGAACTTTTTCGACTCTTGGACTCGTGGCAGCCGCGTCCTTTCTCATGATCCATGGCCGCGTCCATGGGGCCGCCTTGGGCTATACTGATACGCCAAAGCTTCCGGGAGGCAAATGGCACGTCCACGACCCCAACCGGCCCCAGCCGACCGTCGTGAAGCCGGGCACTTTCAGCACTCAGAAGAAACCGGGCAAGGCTCCCTCTGACGCGGTTGTGCTTTTCGACGGCACCGATCTCTCAAAATGGCGGGCCGGCAATGGCAACGCTTCTGGCTGGAAAGTCGAGGATGGGGCTATGGTCGTGCCGCCCAAAGGGACGGAGAATGGGGGCGACATTTGGACCAAGCAAGAATTCGGCGATTGCCAACTGCACATCGAATGGGCAACGCCGGCTGAGCCCAAGGGGGAAAGCCAGGCTAGGGGCAACAGCGGCGTCTTTTTCTTTGGCGTGTATGAGCTGCAAGTTTTGGATTCTTACGAGAACAAAACCTACCCCGACGGGCAAGCGGCAGCGCTCTACGGCCATCAGCCACCACTCGTCAACGCCTCACGAAAACCTGGCAGCTGGCAAGTCTACGATATTGCCTTCACCGCGCCTCGCTTCAAGGAAGGAAAACTGGAAAAACCCGCCGCCATCACCGTTTTCCACAACGGGGTCTTGGTGCAGAATAACGTGACTTTGTTGGGTGCCAGCGGCCATCGCACCGTCGCGGAATACAAACCCCATGCGGCGCAGGGTCCCATCAAATTGCAAGACCATGGCGATCCCATACGATTCCGAAACATCTGGGTACGGCCCATTAAAGCCACCGATTAAGGTTCCTCCTCGGAAAGCTTAGGCCGGAATGAGGGACTTCGGGTGCTAGGGCAAACGACAGTTTCGCCCTAGCCCGAACCCATTCGCTCTGATTCAAAACCCGCCACCCCACACCCAGGCAAGGCCGCGCGCACCACACAACCGCGAAAGGCGCCTCTTGAGTCTTCCTTTGAACCTTAAACCTTAAAACGGCAGTTGCCCAAGGCGAATCTTCTCGAGATCCTGGCGATAAAGTTTTCCGAATCACTCACCAGATCCACAAGGGATAGGCTTCCCTCTTCGTCAAGCCTCTCTCATCCAGGCTTTCGCAAATCTCGACGAGGCTCAACTGCCGGTTTAAGGCCGAACCGCTGGGAAACCCGTCGACGTCAATGATAGGACTGAAGTGGCTGACTTCAACCGCCATAAAAGCCGAACCCGGGAACGCAAGTTCCCGGGAGGCGAGGCGAGGCGGAAAATTGAAAGGCGATGGATTATTTTGCCGCCAAAGCTTCTTCAATTGCCTGCGCGATTTCAGGAGCGTTTGGAGCGGTCCTCGGCTCGAAGCGTTTGAGGATTTTTCCATCTCGGCCGATCAGGAACTTGCCAAAGTTCCATTTGATATCGCCAGGGAAAGGAGAATCCTTGCCCGCGAGCAATTGATACAAGGGATGGCGGCCCGCGCCGTTGACCTCCAATTTATCGAACAAGGGGAAGGTCACCTTATACTTGGTGGAGCAAAATTGCTGAATCTCGTCATTTGATCCGGGTTCTTGCCCGCCGAATTGATTGCAAGGAAACCCAAGAACCACGAGTCCTTTTCCTTTATGCTTTTGGTAAAGCGATTCCAAGCCGTCATACTGCGGCGTGAGCCCACATTTGGAGGCCACATTCACAACCAGCAGCACTTTCCCTTCGTAGGCCTTGAGAGTGGTGTCTTTCCCTTTGATGTCTTTGAGGGGAATGGAATGGATCGGGCTCACGGCAAGAAGTGTCACGGCGGAGGCGGTTAAAATGCCAGCAAGAAATAAAATCGGCTTCATAATGAGCCTTTATTTCGCCCATCCCCCGGAGTCTGTCAAGCTTGCGCCCCAGGGCGCCGGCTCGCCGTGCGCATCTCAGATTTTTGCGACGATAGAGCCAGGGCCGATGTAGAGAGCTTAGTTGTTGGTTAGTTGTTGGAGTGAACTGGAGGTTTTGCGTGAGGGTAGAGGTCGCACCACCGGCCGTTGCGCCAGAAGGTTTCCAG
>SYMW01000240.1 GCA_005805305.1 Verrucomicrobiales bacterium | reverse complement strand
GTTCATAGGAGCAGGATCTGGTGGGGGATGACGATTTGGATCTGGGTGTACAGCCCAAAGAATCGCATAACCCGTGCCAGTTCACTGCCTACGCTTCTTTTCCCTTGGCCGCTTCAAGTCGTTTTGCAGTCGCGCCGACGATAGCCGAGCAACCGCGCTGGCAATAGGAGTATGGCGCTGAGCAGGGCGAAGATTGCTTCTACGGTGAGGGCAATCAAACGAAGGGGCAGGGACAAAAGCCAAACCACGGGAAATAAGACCGCAGCGATCAGCGCCAACGGCCAGGAGAGCACAAGCAGGATGCACCACCCAACAAAGAGGATGAGAGCTTTCATGCGACTACGTATAACCCGCTCCCAGCCGAACAGTCAATAACCCTTAAAACGGCAGAACGGCAGTTGTCCCTGGCGAATCTTCTAAACATTGCGGCAAAGTTTTTCCGGATCACTCACCAGATCCGCAAGGGATATGCCTCTCTATTCGTTAAAACTTTCTCATCCAGGCTGTTGCAAATCTCCACGAGGATCAACTGCCGTTATGAGGTTTAGGTTTAAGGTTGACGTCTGGCCGCCGATCGGCCTCGTTCGGAAACTCCTTCGACTGCTCGCTATGACGCAAGGCGATTTGGCGCCTGTTCATGAGGGCAGCGGTAAATGGCAACAAGCCAAAAAACACCGACCAGACCCAAGGCGAGGCTTTCGGCTTGAGGATGCTGACCATGCCTAGAAAGCCCAAAGCGATCCAACTCACAAGCATCGCCCGGACGACAAATCGGCGCTCCCGGGGTCCTTTCGATTTGCGGATGAGGCACGCCGTGCCGCACGCACCCGCTACAACACCGACGGCCCCTCCGGCGAGGGCAAGAATGTTAGGATCGCCCGGAATCATGGTCCGATGTATCCGGGAACCGTATCCTGTTCGTAGAGACCCTCAATGCCAAGGGTTTCGAGCCTTTTTCGATTGGCGGCCTCGACGTGGCCATCGAGAAAAAGCGCTTCCGCCGATTTGTTATGACGCGCATGCACTTCTTTAGTGGCGTCGACGCGAAAGTAATAAAACTGTTGGGCGCCAATGCCTTGTCGTCCTCGGCTGGTAGTGTCGGCGAGATAAATGTAGTCGACCGGCTGAGTGACCGCGTCGACGACCAGGATTTCTCTGAAAAGCCCTTTCGTGAATTCCTCGGGCGCGTCTTGGCGGACACCATAGGTGCGGAACCAATTGGTGAACCTTTTGGGAGCGTAGCTCGGGCAGACGAACACATCGAGAGGGCGGAGGTTTTGGTTTGTGCTGAGGATGCTCCCCCAAGTGGTTCCGGGAGACAACGGGGCGTTGAACTGAACCGTTCCCTCGTGGTCTTGGGCGTACAGGGTCGTAGACAAGCCGAGTTGTTTCAGGTTGTTAAGACACTGGGTTTGTAGTGCTTTGGCTTTGGCTTTGCTCAGTGACGGAAGGAGCAAGCTTGCCAGAATGGCAATGATCGCGATGACCACCAACAACTCTATCAGCGTGAAGCCGGAGCGTCGTTGGCGGTCGATGATCGAAAGATAGGTTGCAATGCTCACCCGCAGAACATGTATCCTGTTTCCGCATCCGTAAAGCACTTGGTAAGCTCTAGGAGCGGAAGTTGAGCTCTGGTGAGTGATTCGGAGAAATTTTATCGCCAGGATCTTGCAAAGACCCGTCTTCGGCTACTGCCGTTTTAAGGTTGAAGATATATTCAGTTTTCAATCGCCATTGGATCGTGGGAAAAACGGGAGGTCGCGAAATGACCCGCTGCACTTTGCTATCCAGCCCGTGTGGCCGCGCAGCCCCTTTAGCTGCGGTGGCACGGTTAAGGGAGATCTTCACCTTGAAAGATCGGCTTGTTTGAGCACCTGGAACTGGTGGCGTCTAAGAGATTCGGCGGCGATTTCGTGATCTTCCAGGTTAAAGGCCATCACAGGTTTCTGGTTGGGGCGGGTGATGAGAGAGTAAGTGTAATGGATGTTGATTTCCGCCTCGAGCAGCGCGGCCAAGGCTTCTTTCAGCCGTGTTTCTGAATCAATTTCAATGACCAGGAGATCGGACTCAGTGAATGCAAAATCGTTGGCCAGCAGGAGTTCCCGGGCCTCCTCCGGGGAGTCCACCACGATCCTAATGATCGCGCTGTCGGTGGTGTCCAGCACCGTCAACGCCAACACGTGAACATTCCTGGAGTCGAAGAGGGTGATCAGGTCGTAAAGCCGTCCGAGTCGGTTGGCGGTGAATACCGAGAATTGGCGGACAGGTTCCGAGTTGGACGCTTGTGAAGTGAGCGACGACATTGGATGTCTGGCTGATATGAATTGCCGTGCCTGGTGTGAAGGGCGTAGGGTAAGGATACAGATTCGCTACAGCGCCGAGACCCGCCCCGACTTAACACTTATGAATGCGTCGACTGCAAGAACAGAATACATCACACGCCGTTTGTTCGTAAAACAAGTCGCCGCGGGGGCCGCCGCGGCGGCGGTGGCGCGGAGTGCTGGGACGCGGGTGCTTGGGGCTCCTTCAGACAGGCTTCGGATCGGTGTCATGGGATTGAATGGCCGAGGCATGGCGCACATTCAAGGTTTCTTGGCGGTGCCAAATGTTGAGATCGCTTTTGTGTGCGACGTGGATAAGCGGGCATTGGAAAAGGCCGCCTCGCAGGTGGCCAAGAAACAAGGCAAAGCGCCCAAGGCTGTTCACGATTTCAGGAGGATCTTGGATGACAAAGAAGTGGATGTCCTTTCCATCGCCGCCCCGAATCATTGGCATGCGCCAGCGACGATCTTGGGCTGCGCCGCTGGAAAGCATGTGTATGTGGAAAAGCCAGGAAGCCACAACGTGAATGAGGCGGAATTAATGGTGCGAGCCGCTTCCGTGAATCATCGGCTGGTTCAAATGGGGAATCAGCGCCGAAGCTGGCCTTGGGTCATCGAAGCGATCGCCAAAGTTCGAGCCGGGGAGATTGGCAAAGTGCACTATGCTCGAACCTGGTATAATGCGTTGCGGCCGTCGATCGGGCGTGGACGAAAGGTCCAGACGCCAGAGTGGCTGGATTACACCCTGTGGCAGGGACCCGCTCCAGAGCGGCCGTATGTGGATAATTTGGTCCATTACAACTGGCACTGGCGTTGGCATTGGGGTGGCGGCGAGCTGGCCAATAACGGGATTCATGCGCTGGACTTGGCGCGTTGGGGCTTGGGAGTGGATTGCCCGAGCCGCGTCACCTGCACGGGAGCTCGATACCATCACGACGACGACCAGGAGACGCCGGATACCCTGGTGGCCGTATATGATTTCGGAACGGCGGGCATTGAATGGAACTGCCACAGTTGCGATCCGCGCGGGTTTGAAGGGGAGGGCTTCGGCGTGACGTTTTATGGGGACAAAGCCTCGCTCGTCATTTCGGGGAGCAATGCGCGGCTATACGACCTTAAGAATAAGCAACTCGGCGAAATCACCGGACGATGGGATGATGTGCTCCATTTCCAAAACTTCGCGGAGGCCATCCGTGAAGGCAAGGCGTTGAATTCACCGATTGCGGAAGGCCAGCGGAGCACCTTGCTGTGCCACTTGGGAAATATCAGTTATAGGACCGGGCGGGTTCTGAAAGTGGATCCCAAAACGAAGTTGATCGTGGGCGACCCGAAAGCCACGGCCCTTCGGGCACGTGAATACCGAAAAGGCTGGAAACCAGTCGTGTGAGCTCATTATTGCGGCTTAGGCCGAGCCCAGTTCATCGGCACTTCCCGTTTGACGGTAGCTTCAACTTTGCCTGTCTGCCCGGTCATTTCCAACTCGATCGTGTCCGCTTTGATGAAATCAGTGGGACTCGGCGCATCGGGTTTGACTGAGAAATTGATGAGCTGCAGACCTCGGCCGGCAGCCACGGGTTCGGCGCGGCTTTCAAACCAGGTGGCGGTTGTGGGATTGGATGCCAGATACACTTTCACACGGATTCTGCCGGCGCCGCCAGGGAGGTGGTATTTCGCAGTGATGTAGCCGGAATAAAGGTCAGTCTGCTTGAAGTCCCCGATTTCAAGCGTGGCGCCCGTCGATTGAGCCACTGGCGCGTTCGCGGCGGCGGGGGCCGTCGCGGCGGGTGATTTCCACATCAACAGCATGGTCGCGGGAAACAGATTCGCCCGCTTTCCGATGGCCGCCTCCATCATATAGACGAGCACCCGATCCGTGCTGTAAGTGGCAAAAGCAGATCCTGCGTCGGCGGGCGGGGTGAATTTCACCGGAAACAGCATGAAATTTCGACGGCCCCTGCCCAATTCCATCGCGGCGGTCTTGAAGTATCTTGAAGAATCCGAGTCGGAGCTTCGGCGGATATCGACGCCCATCATCGGCTTTGGATTGAAATCGTCCTTGTACTCGAATTCCACACCGATCGTCATCTGGCTCCGATCAAGGCTTCTGTTGACGACATCCACGTTCGTGATTTTGCTCTTGGCTCCGGTCGCCATTTCAATCGGCGCGGACGGAGCAGGCGCGGCGGCGGCTTTGACCTTCTCTTCAGCCTGAATGCGATCGGCTTCTTTGGTTTTGGCCTCGGCCTCGGCCTTGACTTTAGCTTCGGCCTCCTGCCTGGCCTTCTCCTCCGCCAATCGCTTTTCTTCGGCAAGCCTCTTTAATTCTTCTTCCGCCTTTCTCTGCGCTGCCTCACGAGCCTTGGCTTCGATCTCGGCTTTCTTCTTGGCTTCCTCTCGAATCTTGGCCTCTGCCTTGGCTTTTTCATCGGTCAGGCGTTTCTCCTCCGCCAGCCGCTTGGACTCTGCTTCGGCGGCAAGTCTCGCTTTTTCCCGTGCTTCGGCCTCTTTGCGGGCGGTCTCCTCCGCGCGGCGTTTTTCCTCCGCCAATCTTCGTGCTTCGGCTTCTGCTTTGAGGCGGGCTTCCTCCCGGGCCTTGGCCTCGGCAAGAGCTTTGGCTTCGGCCTCTTTCCTGGCTTTTTCCTCTGCCTCGGCCCGCAGCCGAGCTTTTTCCCGTTCCTCGGCTTCCTTGCGTGCACGCTCTTCGGCGAGGCGTTTTTCCTCGGCAATTCTTCGAGCTTCGGCTTCTGCTT
>SYMW01000239.1 GCA_005805305.1 Verrucomicrobiales bacterium | reverse complement strand
TTTCTACGTTCCGTCAGACCTAGCAGCCACCATGTAAACAGGGCTGCATCGTTCAACCGCCGTATGCGGAAAACCGCACGTACGGTGGTGTGGGAGGGTGCCGGGGCGCAATCCCCGGCACCCGACCCGATCACCGACAAAGCGTGGATGCACCGCCTTATTGGCCACGGCTCAGAATTGGCTTCATTTCAATGGAGCACTCCTGTTTCATGGAACAATGAACCACCGCATGACTTCGCGCGCCCTCGCGTTTGCGTTCGCTTCCCTGCTGCTCATCGCTTCCTCACGAGGGGAAATCCTAAAACCGCTGGACCTGTGGCCCAACACCGCCCCTGGTGAGAAAGGCGATATCGGAGAGGAACGAGACATGACCAAACCCACGGAGAACCTCATCGCGGGCAAGCGCGTCATCCGCCTCGGCAACGTCACCAAGCCCACGCTCACGGTGTACAAACCGGCGCCGGACAAAGACACCGGAGCAGCGGTCGTGGTCTGTCCCGGTGGCGGCTACCACATCCTGGCTCTCGACCTTGAAGGAACCGAAGTTTGCGAATGGCTCAATTCGATCGGTGTGACGGGTGTTTTGCTCAAATACCGCGTCCCGAAAAGAGAAGGCCTTCCCAGGCACGTCCCCGCTCTCCAGGACGCGCAACGCGCCCTTGGAATCGTCCGCCAGCGCGCGAAGGAATGGCGGGTCGATCCGGCCCGAATCGGTTTTCTTGGCTTTTCCGCGGGCGCCCATTTGACCGCCGCGCTGAGCGGGGATCACCAGGTTCGCAGCTACCCGGCGGTCGACGAAGCGGACTCCCTGAGTTGCAAGCCTGATTTCTCGATCCTCATCTATCCTGGCGGTCTTACTTTGAAAAATGAAGGGGACAAAATTGCGCCCGAATTGAAAATCTCGACCAATCTGCCTCCGGCGTTCATCGCCATGTCGGCGGATGATCCGGTTCGCGTCGAGAACGCGATGTTTTACGCACTGGCGCTAAAGGACGCCAAAGTGCCCGTGGACCTGCACCTCTACGCGACCGGTAGCCATGGCTACGGGCTCAGGCCGAGCTCGGAACTCGTCACCACCTGGCCCGGGCGAGTCGAGGAGTGGATGCGGCATCGGGGGTGGTTGGGAAAGAAATGATCCTTAAAATGGCAATTGAACCTCGCGGAGATTTGCTAAAGCGTGGATGAGAAAGGTTTGACGAAGAGCGAGGCATATCCCTGGTGGATCTGGTGAGTGATTCGGAAAAACTTTGTCGCCAGGATCTTGCGAAGATTCGCCAGGGGCAACTGCCGTTTTAAGGATGATGGATCGGAGGCGTTCCGGCTGGGAACGAGGCTCGAAGTCGCCGTTTTGCCGGCCCACGGCCAGCCCATCAATCTCCTTGGGTCTGGGGATTCGCGGGCCGGGATTACGTTCCGAAACTCTTCGGCCGCCCAAGGACGCAATCCAGGGAGGTTGACATTTGGGTTGATTTGCCCCGGATCACCACTACTTTCCCCGGATGATTTTGACCCAGCGCGAATCATTTTCGGGGCGGCACATCGGTCCCAGAGCAAGCGAGATTCCGGGCATGGCGAGCCTGTGCGGTTATGACTCCCTGGACTTGCTTGTCGACCGCGCCGTGCCCCCCGGGATCCGCTTGAAGCAACCGTTGGCGATCCCGGAAGCGCTGTCCGAATTCGAGGCGCTCCATCGGCTCCGGTTGATAGGCTCCAAGAATCAAGTTTTCCGCTCATTTATCGGCATGGGCTATCACGACACGTTCACGCCGCCGGTGATTCAAAGAAACATTCTGGAAAACCCGGGATGGTACACCCAGTACACGCCATACCAGGCGGAAATCTCGCAAGGACGGCTGGAAGGGTTGCTGAATTTTCAAACCATGATTCGCGACTTAACCGCCCTGGACATCGCCAACGCGTCGTTGCTGGACGAATCCACGGCATGCGCCGAAGCGATGCACCTTTGCGCCAGTCTGAGGGAGGCGGAGAATCGCGACACATTTCTCGTGGACCATCGATGTCACCCTCAAAACATTGATGTCTTGAGAACCAGAGCCGAGCCGTTGGGCATCCGTCTGGTTGTTGGCGACCTGGATTCCCTGCAGATCGACCCGCGCACTTTCGGAGTGCTCGCTCAGTATCCGGCCACGGACGGCGAGATCCGCGACCATGCGGGACTGGCTCACCGGACCCATGAGGCTGGGGCGTTGCTGGTCGTCGCCACCGACTTGCTCGCGCTCACCCTGTTGAAACCGCCAGGGGAGTTTGGGGCCGACATCGCCGTCGGGAGCGCTCAACGGTTCGGGGTTCCCCTGGGCTATGGCGGGCCCCATGCCGCCTTCTTCGCCACGCGGGACGAGTTCAAACGCTCCATCCCCGGCAGGCTTGTGGGTGTTTCAAAGGATTCCCGAGGAAGACCCGCCCTGCGCCTGTCTCTTCAGACACGCGAACAGCATATTCGCCGAGAAAAAGCCACCAGCAACATCTGCACCGCCCAGGCTTTGCTCGCCAACATGGCCATGGCCTATGCGGCTTACCATGGCCCGGCCGGCTTGACCGCCATCGCGACCCGAATTCACGGGCTGGCGCGACTCTTGGCCCAGGTGGTCCGAGGCTTGGGTCACAACGCCGGTGAAGCTCCATTTTTTGACACCCTGACCGTCCGCCTCACCAATCTGAGGGCCTCCGAACTCGTCCGCATAGCCTCCAGCCACAAAATCAACTTGCGCCTCGTCGACGCAGCCACGGTGGCGCTTTCAGTGGACGAAACCACCACTCTCGAAGACGCCCGCGAGCTGGCTCAAGTTTTTAATCAGGACCGTATTCCGCCAGCCGCTCTTTGGGAGCCGGCAGTCGACTCTCTCCGGACCGATCCCAACAGCGATTTCCCCGACACCCTGCGGCGTCGCTCCGCATTTTTATCCCAGCCAGTTTTCAATCAACATCATAGCGAGACCGAGATGCTTCGATACCTCCGGAAGCTCGAATCGAAAGATCTCTCCCTTTGCCACAGCATGATTCCACTCGGCTCATGCACCATGAAACTGAATGCCACCTGCGAGATGATTCCCGTGTCCTGGCGTGAGTTCGCTGGCATCCATCCATTCGCCCCGCTGGATCAGGCACGAGGCTATGAGCAGCTCTTTCATGACCTCGAAAACTGGCTCAAGGAATGCACCGGATTCCCGGCCATCTCCCTTCAGCCAAACGCGGGTTCCCAAGGGGAGTACGCCGGCCTGCTGGCCATTCGGCGTTATCACTTGTCGCGTGGAGATGTCCAGCGCGACATTTGCCTCATCCCAACGAGCGCCCATGGCACCAATCCCGCGAGCGCCGTCATGTGCGGCTTCAAAGTCGTTCCGGTCGCGTGCGACGCCGACGGCAACATCGACGTCTCGGATCTAGACGCCAAGGCGGCCTTGCACCGCGAGAAACTGGCCGCTCTGATGATCACCTACCCGAGCACCCACGGAGTCTTCGAAACATCGATCCGGCGGATTTGCGAAGTGATCCATGCCGCGGGCGGGCAAGTATATATGGATGGCGCCAACATGAACGCCCAGGTGGGCTTGACGAGCCCGGGAGAAATCGGGGCGGATGTCTGTCATCTCAACCTCCATAAAACATTCTGCATCCCCCATGGAGGAGGTGGACCCGGCATGGGCCCGATCGGGGCGGCGGCGCATCTGGCGCCTTTTCTGCCAGGACATCCCGTCGTTCCGACCAACGGCTCAGAAGGGACCGGGGTCGTCAGCGCGGCGCCATGGGGCAGCGCTTCCATTCTCCTGATTTCGTGGATGTACATCGCGTGCATGGGTGCCGAGGGCCTGACTCGCGCGTCGAAAGTTGCCATCCTCAACGCGAACTATATCGCGGCCAGGTTAAGAGATTACTTCCCAGTGCTTTACAAAGGGCCTGGCAGATTGGTCGCCCACGAATGCATCTTGGACCTGCGGAGATTGATCGTCTTCTCGGATGGACAAGCCCGGTTCCAGGCGATCCACCACGTCACGGCGGAGGATGTCGCCAAACGGCTCATGGATTATGGAATTCATGCGCCGACCTTGAGCTGGCCTGTCTCGGGAACCCTCATGGTCGAACCCACCGAAAGTGAGCCCAGAAATGAAATGGACCGTTTCTGCGAAGCCATGATTTCAATCCACGCCGAAATCCTCGACGTTGAAGAAGGCCGTGTCGACTCCAAGAACAACCTTCTCAAAAACGCGCCACACACGGCGGATCAAATAGCCTCCGACAATTGGAGCCGTCCTTACAGCAGGGAGACCGCCGCCTTCCCAGTACCCTCCCTCCGCGACTTCAAGTTTTGGCCCGCCGTCGGTCGCATTGACAACGTTTTCGGCGATCGCAATCTCGTGTGCGCCTGCCAAGGGATGGAGTCCTATGTGGCTGGGACTTAATCCTTCGCCATGAATGCCTTTCGATCCTATTCGGAGTCGCTTCGAGCGGCGAGCAGGGTGATCCTGAAGGGTCGCTCCGACGTTTCCACCCCGCTCTTGGCTGGAGTGATCTGCGGAGTTCTCTGGACTTGCGGCTGCCGGACGCCGGATATAAAGCCGTTCCACGAGTCGACCTTGAGCATCCAAGAAGCGGTCAGCACCGCCCAAGTCCGGTTTGTGGATGAAATGCGGAGTTTGGCAAACGGCTTCGAGTTAAACTCAACCCAACAAAACCTCAAAGGAGGCATCGCGAGATTCACGAATGCCTGGGATGCCAGAATCGAGGTTACGGACGCATTGGCGGATTATGCGCAGAGCCTTGCGGTCCTGTCCGAGGCTCCTTCCAAAGCACGACGGAACTCCGAAGCGCTGGCTCGCTCCTTCCTATCACTCACAAGCACATTCAACGCTTACTCCGCCGCGGCTCAAACCGGCGCGGCCCTGGCGCTCGAGGTGGAATCGATAGTCAATCATCTTCGAGCCAACCACCAACTTCGCCACGCCGTCGAAGTGACCGACGATGCGGTTCAGCACGTTGCCAAGCAACTGGCGGCCGATTTCCGTTCACTCTCGAGCCACCTGCGAGCCCTCGATGAAGATCTTGAAAACCTCCTTCGGTCAGACTTCGGAAGGAGGCTGGATGTCCGCGCCACCCTCGACGCCAAACTGCAATCCAAACTTGAGACCTTGCACCAGGCGCTCGACACTCCAAAGTGGCTCGACGCGGTCGAGGACTTCAGCTTGGCCCAATCCAGGGTGAATCGTTTTTTGGAGGAAGACCAACGCTGGACTGCGCCCTATTTCCAGCGGGTGAAAGAAACCCGGGCGCGGCTTCAAGGCGACCTGCGGTTGCTCAAAGCGGCCGAGAACGGGCTTCGCGAATGGGCCAAAGCTCACGGAAAGCTGCGGGAGGCGCAGAATTCCAGGATGGAGCCGGACTGGACCCGGTTGATCCGGTCGGCTGAGAACATAGATAAAGCAATCAAAACACTGGCAACTCATGGCCACTAAACGGGACAAGACAGAATCAAGAGAAGATTGGGAGCGGAATCTCACAGAACTGCTTCAATCCGCGGAAGCCACGATCGCAAAACCCACGAAGGAGGGGATTGAGAAGATTCGACAGTCCTTGAACTCGTTTATCGAATGTTCACCCGCCACCAAGTGGTGGAGCACGGAGTTGGATGACAAAGCTGCGGCGGCGTTGTCCTTAGTTCATGGAGGCTTGCTGGAGCTGACCGACCGAGACTTGGAAACCCGTTCCGTTGAACTGCGCCGGATCGCAAAATCTGTTCGTGGCATCATCCTGGAGAACAAGCAGATCATCGCGGATATCCAACGAGAAGAGACCAGGAAACTGCTCGAACTCGTCAACAACACCGCCAGGGCGGCAAAGGAACTTCAAGCGGCAGTCCAGGACAATCCGGAGAATCGAAAAATCAGCTTGGGAACCGTCAAATTAGTTCAGGCACTCGAGGCATTCTGTGCCGTTGCCTGGGACAATTCCCGTGAACGTTGAAACGGCGGTTGTGCCAGGCGAATATTCGCAAGATCCTGGAGATAAAATCTTTCTTGAATGTTCCCAGAGTGATGTTTTGCTCGGCAGATAGCCCTATCCCACTGAAAACAGCGAGGAACCATTTTTCCTTCGAAAAAGCGATCGTCATATTGACAAATCGAGTTGAAAGACTACGATTTGGTTGGATTTTGATGCGAGTTTGATTCGGGTGGCAGTACGTTTCTTCAGCGGGGTTCCCCACCCCCACCTCCTTGGCGTCTGCCGCCCGGATCAGTTTTAGAGAACTCGGGTGGAGCTGGCGAGGCGTGCAATTCAATCAAGTTGGAAATGTTTGGCGGCATCCCCTTTGGCTTACAGGCTTTCTTGACCTCGATCTCAATGTCTCAGACTGGTCGCCAGATACTCCAACAAGGAAGCCAGATCGGCCTCGGACAATGACTCAAACCCAATAGGCATGATCGAGACATTCGCCGCCTCCAAAGCCGTCACATCCTTTCGCATCAGGACATGCTTTTTGCCGGTCAAATCAAGAATCTCCACGCTCGTGGCCGTCTCCGCGTCCAGACGACCTGAAATGGTTTCTCCAGCCGCTGTCGTCGCATTCCAGAGGCGATAATTGGCTTCCACGGAGCGATTCGGATCCAGGATTTCCACCAGGAGATCACCTCTCTCACGAGATCCGATCCCCGTCAGCTCAGGACCCACGGCATTTCCCACTCCACCCAGCACGTGGCACACCGCGCAATTGGCGGTGTAAACTTCCTTGCCCCGCTGCACATCACCCGGTTTCTTGGCAACAGGCATCAATTTCCGAATAATCTCCTCGCGGTCCCCGGAAATTGAGTTCGTCGTGGCGCCCAAAGCGCGAGCACGAGAGGCCACGGCAACATCCGTGCTCAACCTTAATTGCTGCCAATGTTCAGGACCCAACTCATCGCGCGCGATCTCCCGACGTTCCACGGCATCCAGAAGACTCTGGGACCATACCGCCCGCCGGTTCAGCGTCCCGATGGCGGCTCTTTTCTGAGTCGGCGTGAATCTCTTCCACGCGCCGAGAAAAGCGGTGCTGGTCTCGGCCTTTCGACTCTCTCCTAGGGTCGCGATCAAGCCGGTGGCGAGCGCTGGGGTGGCTTGAAGAGTAATCTGATTGAGAATAGCGGTTGCCGTCTCTGGTTGATCCTGTAACCGGATCAGCTCTCGTGCCGCGGATACACGTGACTGATCCGCCAGCGAGACATCCGCGATTTGAGATTTGAGGCCGTCCACGATCTCCACTGTTTGCTTCGAGAACAGATCCGCGGCTCCCAGAATCTTTGATAAACCGAGGAGCCTCGCTTTCACTTCGCCGGAGTCCGATTTCATGAGCCCCTCCAAGAGGGTCCGGATTTTGCCATCAGCCTTGAAGTTTCCAGACTCCGGCCAGCCTGAGAGAAAGCCATCCAGCACCGCGACCTGCGCCGGTTCCGGAGCGCCCGTCAAGGCATCGAGCGTGGCAAATAGCGCGACTGTGGTCGAGAGACTGGCGTGATGAGCCGAAACGATCCTCAGCAAGCTCCCCATCTCCGAGGAACCTGACGGTCTGGAAGCCAGCACCGCTGGCAGAAATTCCGCATGATTGCGAGCGGCCAAACACGCGGCTGCCTCCCGAAGCCAGGTGTCCTTGAGGCAGCTTTCATCTCGAAGCGCGGCAACCACGGATTCCGCCAGCGCTTTCTGCGGCGGCATCTCCGTCAGAGCAAGGAACCCGGCCAGGCGTACCTGTGGATCGCTGTCCTTGAGCACGCCCGCCTCGAGGAGGGCGCGGGCAGCCGAGGCGCTTCCGGGCAGGACCATCACAGCGGCCCGTCGCACTCCAGCGGAAGGATGCTTCAACGCTCCCATAACCTCCTTATACACCAACGAATCGTCCAAGCGGATCATGCCCAAGCCGTGAAGAGTCCAAAGGGCATGGATGGCTCCCACGTTCAATCCGAGGTCATCCACGGATCGGGATTTCACCAGCTCCAACAATCCTGGTGTGGCTTGCGCCTTTCCGCCTTCAACGAGGAGCCGCTGCGCGTGCAACCTCCAAAGCTGGTTCTCCCCGGTCAACCCGTCCACCAATTCGGTAACGGAGCCTAGTCGAGGCCTCACCCTTGCGTGTTTGGCCACCTCTTTCGATCTTCCGCTACCCGTATGGATTACCCGGTAGATCCGGCCATGCCGCTTATCTCTCAAGGGCGTCTCGTAAGCGTTTCCTTTTCCAGTCTTGAACCCCGCCGGAGTTGGGTTGTGTTGAATGATGTAATTGTACCAATCCAAAACCCAGAGCGCCTGATCGGGTCCCACCTCGGCGGCGATCGGGGCGCTCCATTCGTCGTCGCTGGCAAGAAAACTGCCCAAATTCCTGGCCGCGAAATCGGCTCCCACCCCATCCAAACGGAACCAGCCCACCAAGTGACCCGTGGGTTCGCAAACAAAGGAGACTCTGTTCCAATATTCTTTGGGAAATGCTCGGGCGGTGTAAAGCGCGTGACCGGCTCCAGCCGTGTAAAGGCCGTGCTGGTCGACCTGCCTCACCTTCTTCGTGATCGGATGGATCGCTTGACTGTCCGCGATAGTTTCCATGCGGGCCGCCGACCACCCGCGCACCTGCTCGTAGAATCTGTTTGGCACGGCCATGTGCCAACTCGCGTTGCGGTTGGCCGTGGAACCGAACACAATCCCCTCTTCGCTAAACCCCAAACCCCAGGTGTTGTTGTTGCTTGATCGCACGAACTCGAGGACCGAACCATCCGGCTTGAACCGAAAAACACCCATGCCAAACTTGTGCCGTTTTCCTCCCACGACACCATCAAAACCCGAGTAACCCACCGCACCCCAAATCCAATTGTCCAATCCATACCGAAGATTACTCGGTCCCGCATGCGTATCCCCTATCCCCCAGCCCGTGAACAAGCGCTCGCGAACATCGGCCACATCGTCACCGTCGGTGTCTTTGAGGAACATCATGTCCGGCGCTTGCGACACGATGATCCCTCCCGAGGCAAAAACGAAACTCGTGGGGATGCTCAGCTTTTCCGCGAACACCGTGAATATATCCGCGCGCCCGTCCCCATCCGTGTCCTCGCAAATCTTGATTCGATCCCTGCCTTGTTCGGCGGGTCGCAACTCGTTGGGATAATCAATGGTTTCCGCGATCCATAAACGCCCTCGAACATCCCACGCCAAGGCGATGGGCTTTGTAATCTGTGGCTCGGAGGCCCACAATTCCGACGCAAAGCCGGGCTGCATCACCATATGGCGCGCTGATTCGGAGGGAGGCAATGGAACTTGCATGGTCCGAATCTTTTCGGCCTCCGTACCCCACTTGGCGCCAGCCACGTAGTTCGGCATCGCGTCCAGGGCTGGAACATACTCGAATAGCTTTAATCCAGTCTTCGCCGCCAGCGCGTTTCTATCCTCAAGAGCGCCCCTGGTCGCCGCGGCAGCATCCATGGAGGTTATTGCGCTCCATCCCATGGCAAAAAGAAACAGGCAGGTTCTTCCTGAGATCGTCATCATTAATGGGGTTGTTATTGATTAAGGCCGAAATGCTTTTTTACGAAACCCAACGCTCGAGCGCGGTGACTGATGCGGTTTTTGACATCTTCGCCCAGTTCGGCAAATGAGATTTCCCACCCGGACGGGATGAACAGGGGATCATACCCGAATCCCCCGGCGCCACGTGGCGTCAAGGCGATGCGGCCCTCGCAGGTGCCCTCGAATACAAGCGCCCCATCCCCTCCGTGTTCAAGAGCAGAAATCCCGTCGGAACTTCCCAATGGAACAATCGCGATGGAGCATCGAAACCGGGCGCTGCGGGCGCCCTCGGTCAATTTCGCCAATTCGGTTAGAAGCTTCGCGTTGTTCAGGCCGTCGGGCGAGTTTCCGGAGCCGGTCGCCGAAGCGTAACGCGCGGATCGAACTCCGGGCTCTCCATGCAAGGCGTCGACCTCGAGCCCCGAATCATCCGCCATGACGTAGACCGCGCCTCCAAGACAGTGCATATTCCGGTCCGAAACCAACCAGGAAGCCACCGCCCTCGCTTTCTTCAGCGCGTTTCCGGCAAAGGTCGGTTCGTCCTCGACGATGTCCAGCATGGCATCCAAGGTGGTTCGAGCTTCTCGGACCTGCATTTCCGTTCGAGGGCCACATGTTGATTTGAAATCCGGCTCTGCGTCGGAGGGGGGGCAGGAAGGCTCTTTTTCAGGCTCGCGATGCTTGAGGAGAACCAGATCGGCGAGAGAAAAACAGCGCGCTCCGGGACCCAGGACTGCCCGGATCTCAACAGCCTTGTGGGCGTTCCGACTGGCAACGACGAACGTAATCACCGGACACGATAAAACCTCTGCGCGAAAGACTTCGCGTCCTCATCCACGAAGACAAACGGAGCTGTCTTGGTCGTCAACGATTTCCATGTGACAAAATCATCGGAGCCTTCGACCCCGTAGGAATCCCCTTGCGAGCCAGTCACGGTGAACTGAAATTTTCCATCTGGAAGGAACGAAGGATTCTCAATTCGCGCCTCGGTCTTGGCGGCTTTGATCGTCACGGTGACCGGGTCCGAAGTGGTTTTGGCGCCGCCATTGTCGGTAGCCACGGCTGTGATCACATAGGTTCCGGCGGGCACGCCGGGAAGTGGGACGGTATACGGACCCTGGGCCAGCGTTCCCAGGACGACTCCATTGACCAGCAATTCAACCATTGTGACCGTCCCGTCGGGATCTGTCGCTTCAACGGATATCACCCCATCGTAAGGAGCGGTCCCGGTCTCCCCATTCTTGGGGCTGATGATCGACACTTTGGGCGGCTGATTCACCGCTGGAGCGGGATTCACTCTCACGGTTCCAGTCATGAAGGAACGGTGCGGAGTACAAAAGTAACTGAAAGTCCCAGCCGTGTTAAAAGTGAACTCGAACGTGCCGTTCAGGTTCAGCAAAGAACTCCTCCAGATCGACGTGGTGCTCACGGTGTCATGGCGGATGGTATCCCTCTGCACCCATCGCACGGTGTCCCCTACTTGGATGGTCACGGTGCTGGGCACAAAGGCGATGTTCTTCATCTCCACCACGACGGTCGCGGCAGCCGCCGAAAAGCAACCGCACGACACCCACACCAGGGCGGCCAAGGAAATGGGCAGTCTTCTCAACGTTCTATGCAATGCAGCGGGCATAATCCAACATCCTAACCGAACCTCCCCGGCCAGGGGGGCGATCGGGTCATCGATTTACTTCAGGAATCCTCTCTGCTTCAGCCAAAAAAGACAGTCGTTGGCCCAGGGATGAACGTTCCTGTAAGGAGCCTTGTCCGCGAGTCCAATGCCGTGGCGCCCCTTTTCGTAGATATGCAAGTCGAAGGGCACGCCTGCCTTCCTCAGAGCCGAGGCGAACTGAAGGCTGTTTTCGATGGGAACCGCCGTGTCTTCCACCGTGTGCCACAAAAATGTGGGCGGGGTGCTTGGCGTGACTTGCAGTTCATTGGAAAGTTGCCACAGAAGTTCCGGCGAGGGCTCCTTCCCCAGAAGGTTGTTCCTCGAACCCTGGTGCGTGAAGACTCCCATGGTGACGACGGGATAACATAAAATGCCCAGGGCAGGCCTCGAACTGAACCGGTCGATCGGATCCGTCGCGGCGGGATTCCCCGCGTCGAAGTGCGTCAGCAGCGTGGAAGCCAAGTGCCCGCCGGCGGAAGATCCAATGATCCCGACCCTTTCTCCGTCGAGCTTCCATTGACCGGCATTGGATCGAACCAGCCGGACGGCGCGAGCCGCGTCCTCGAGCATCCGAGGATGCCGATAACCTTGGGATCCCAGACGGTATTTGAGCACAAACGCGGCGACTCCGTTTTGATTGAGCCATTCGGCATAGTCCCGGCCCTCATGCGCCGCGAGCCCACCGTAGCCACCGCCCGGGCAAACAACGATCGCCGAGCCGCTGGCGATGCTTGGATCCGGAAGGTAGGGGGTGAGGGTCGGCTTGTCTTTATCCTCGCCCCCCAACGCCCCGGGCGCCCCGTTTGGCCACAAAAGCATTGGCGGTTGCACCTCCGCCCGCGCCACCACCACTCCCAACAGCAGCAGGATGAATAAGGAACATCGAGTCACAAAGGAGTCCATAAAGATTCGTCGAGAAATCATCCAAACTTTCGCGGAAAGGGATTTTTCGCCTCGGTGAGTCGCGCTTAACTCGCCGCGATCGCCGCCTTATTTATTTACCCGCCGATTTTGCGTAAACATCGACCCGGGGCTCGTCGTCATCGCGTTCCTTGTCAAACCCAGCGGCCATTCTGAGCTTATCGAAATCAAGCGAGTAGACGAGAGTGTGATCATCATCAATCGATTGAAGATCGGTGCTCGATTCGCCCCCTTTTATATTGAAAAACTTCGCCACCGAGAACGGGCCCAATTTCTCCGTCTTCACCTCGCCCTCCGCAAAAAGCCGGGCTACTCCGTCTGCGCCCTTTTGCTGATACTTGAACTTGGCGCCTTTGATCTCGAGCACTTGAGTCACCAGATCCCCATTGCTCTTCTTCCGTTGGCAGGTCCATTTGCCTTCCAGCCGAGTCAATTCATCGGCAAAGGCAAGAACCGAAAAGCTGGCGGCGCACAACAGGGCGAGAAATTTCGAGGGGCAAAATCGAGCCATCATAGAATAAATACCAGAGTGAATGCGATGTTAAGAAAAACCTTCGATAGCCTTAGGCGAGCTTCGAGGGCTTTCAAGCTGAAAATCCAAGCGTATTGAATATTTGAGCCTTTACAGACCGAGCAGGGACTGCGCCCAGAGAGGGCTCCCGCGCCTTCAACAAGTCGTGTTTAGCAAGTCGCGGTCGGCCATCAACGTCTATCCAGTCGAGGAACGCGCCGTGAGCGCTGGGTTTCACCCCGCCGCAGACGCTTTCGTTTTCCCGACCCACTGCGCTCTTTGAACGGCGGTTTGGTGTTGGATAATGTCAGGTTTTAGGGAGACTTGAACGATGGGTGAACGCATTGAAGGGATGAACTACGACGTGGCGATTATCGGCGGGGGCAGCGCGGGCTACGCCGCGGCACGAGCCACCGTTGGAGCGGGGCTCAAGACCGCCGTCATCGAAGGAGGCCGGCAACTGGGAGGGCTCTGCATCTTGCGCGGTTGCATGCCCACGAAAGCGCTTCTTTGGGCTTCAGAAGTGGTCCACCTCGCCCAGCGAGCATCGGTCTGGGGCCTGCTCCCGCGCGACGTCGGATTTGACTTCGAGAAAGTCATGCAGCGCAAAGACGCCATGGTGGAAGAGTTCGCGTCCTATCGCCGCCAGCAACTTCAAGACGGCCGATTGTCGCTCATCCGAGCCAGCGCCGCTTTTGCCAATCCAACCACCCTGATTCTGGATAACGGCGCCACGCTCACCGCCAGGAGTTTCATCATTGCCACAGGGTCGAAAGTGGCGCCTTCTCCCCTGCCCCAGCTTGATTCGCTCGGCATGATGACCAGCGATGACGCCTTGGAGCGCCGCGTTCCGCCGAAATCACTCATCGTGCTGGGCGGGGGCGCCATCGCGGTTGAGTTCGCCCAATTCTACGCGCGACTCGGGGTTAAAGTCGCTCTCATCCAGCGCGGCGCCCATCTCTTGAGAGGATTCGACGAGGATGCGGCGACGGTTGTCGAATCGGTTTTTCAGCGCGAAGGAATCTGTCTCGCCACCGGCACGCGCCTGTTGGACTGCCGGGTGGAAGGAGGTCTCAAAATCATCGGTTACGAGAGCCGCTCTCAACGCGCGGAGTGCGCCGCGGAGGAAATCCTTTTCGCCCTGGGCCGAGTTCCCGCCATCGACTCCCTGTCGCTGGAGTCGGCCGGAGTGCGTGTCGAGTCAGGGCGGGTGTGGACCGATGACACGATGCGGACGAGCGTCCCTCACATCTGGGCGGCGGGCGATTGCACCGGACGACATGAGATCGTTCACGTCGCCATCCAACAAGCTGAGCTGGCCGCTCACAACATTCTCAACCCAGCGAACCCGAGGACCATCGATGATCGGCTCCTCGTGAGTGTTGTCTTCACGGAGCCGCAGGTGGCAACGGTCGGTCTCACGGAAAAAGCCGCGCGCGCCGCCGGCATTTCGTTTCGGACCGCGAGTTATCCTTTTAGCGACCATGGGAAGTCACTCATCATGGATGCCAAAGACGGCTTCGTGAAGTTGCTGGCCTGCCCGGAAACCGGTGAAATCCTTGGCGGTTGCTGTGTAGGCCCATTGGGTGGAGAACTGATCCATGAAATCGTGGTGGCGATGCATCAGCGAATGTCGGTCCACACCCTGGCGTACATCCCGCACTACCACCCAACCCTCGCGGAGATCTGGACGTATCCGGCGGAGGAGCTCGCGGGGATGATTCCACGGGCCTAGAACCCCAGACCTCAGAAAGCAAGGGGGGATTCGTTGCCAACAAATCGTTTTCCGTTTCCTCGAACCCTGAAGCGGCAGTTGCCCCTGGCGAATCTTCGCAAGATTCTCGCGATAAAGTTTTCCGAATCACTCACCAGTCCACCAGGGATATGCCTCCCTCTTCGTCAAACCTTTTTCATCCAGGCTTCTGCAAATCTCCAGGAAGTTCAACTGCCGTTTTAAGGATGAAACCCTCGAGTCTTCGCGTCCGGCCTGAGAGTCCCGGAAGTGTTTCATCCTGAACAGAAGCTCCGGGGTGTCCTGATTGAAGAACGTCCAGGCCTGCGGTGGAGACCAATCTGGATTGAGCGGGGGAGCGGCTCTTGCGGTGGCAGCGGATCGTCTCGGGATCCGTCACTTGGCAGCGTTGTCGGCCGCGGGGACCAAATGGGCCATTTCGGCTTCTTCGGTATCGGGCTCATCGTCCGCGGACGGGGCCACGACTGGGAGGTTGAGGGTGAAGGTCGATCCCTTGGAGGGTGTGCTGGACACGGCCAGATGACCTCCCAACATCTCGCAGAACTTCTGGCTGATGGCGAGTCCCAGGCCCGACCCTCCATATTTCGCATGGGTGGTGACATCCGCCTGCGTGAACGGCTGAAAAACACGCTCGACCTCAACCGGGGTCATCCCGATGCCGGTGTCGGTAACTTTGATGACCAGGTGATCGCGAGGGGTTAGCTCCCGCTCCAGCGAGGTCCTGGAATGCAGGAGCGCGTCCTCGCTTTGCAAAGGGGTTATGGACGGTGGCAATCTTTCGACGGCGAGCTTCACGACGCCGCGCTCGGTGAACTTGCCGGCGTTGCTTAACAAATTGAACAGAATCTGCCGCAGCTTGGTCTGGTCCGAATTCATCTTTCCCAGTCGTTCG
>SYMW01000238.1 GCA_005805305.1 Verrucomicrobiales bacterium | reverse complement strand
TGCCCAGTCTTTCCGTGGTCGAGGTGGGGGAGAAGAGGGTGATCCATGCGCTTCCTCATCGCAGGAATTCCATCGTCCTCGGCGTGATCAACATCCGAGGCGAACTCCTCGTCACTGTTTCGCTCACCCAAGCGCTAGGGCTTGGTTCGGAACGTAGCGGCGCTATGTCCGAAGGCCGCGGGGCCGCGGCGGCGCGGTTTTTGGTGGTCAAGGCCAAGTCTGGCCGCATGGCCATGCCGGTGAACGAGGTCACAGGTATTATCCGCTATGGCGTCGAAGAATTGAAGCCGGTGCCCTCTACCGTCGCCAAGGCGCCTGGCAACTGCCTTCGAGGACTCCTGAATTCTGGGCAGCGGGTCATTCGTTTGCTGGATTCAGAGAGCTTATTCACGGTATTGGAGAGGCAACTCATGTGATAAGTTCCAACCGGAGCTCGAAGCCAACTCCAGAGTCTGCATGAACGACGATTTGGGCGATTTATCGATGACCGAGCTTTTCAAGCTCGAGTCGGAAAATCTCACGGCTCAAATGAGCGCGTTCCTGGTCGAATTGGAACGTGATCCGGCCTCGCCTCATATTCTAGAGTCGTTGATGCGCGCGGCTCATTCCATCAAAGGCGCGGCGCGGATAGTGAATATTTCGGCGGTTGTTTCCGTGGCCCACGCGATGGAGGATTGTTTCGTTTCCGCCCAAAAGGGCCAGTTGCAGTTGGGGCAGAGTCAAATTGACGTGCTACTCTCCGGTGTGGATTTGCTGAGTTCTCTGGCGCGGGATGCGGCGGAGTTCGGCATCGGCCTTAATAACCCCAGGGAAGCCGAGATCGACATCTTCCTCAAGGCTTTGATCTCCGTATGCTCCGGTGAACCCGAACCGGCGAAAAGCCCCGAACCGGCTCAATCGAGCGAACTCCAGCCGAACACTTGGGAGGAGCCGGAGCTAAGTCCGGAGGAATCCCCACCCGAAGAAAAAACTCGACTGATCCCCAAACCGCTTCCCGCCGAGATCATGGCGGAGTCCAAATCGTTGGTCCAAAATCAGCAGGGACCGCCGTCTTCTTCGGCCGTTTCAAATGCGGTCGAGTCGCAGCTTTCAGTCAGGGTGTCGGCTGACAACATGAATCGCCTCATGGGCTTGGCCGGGGAATCGATGGTGCATGCCCGGTGGATCATGCCATTCGGGGAATCATTGCACCGGCTCAAGCGTCATCATGCGGAGCTCGCCCGATCCATCGATTTAGTGAGAGAGATGCTGTCCAAACATTCCCACGAGGCCCATGAGGCGGCGTTCGTGGAAGCGCTCGAGGAAGCCAAGCAGCGATCGCTGGAATGCCAGCGTTCGCTCGCGGAGAGACTGATGGATTTGGATCTGTTCGACCGCCGATTGACGCTTGTTTCTGATTCGCTTTACGAGAGTGCCTTGGCGTGCCGGATGCGCCCCTTTTCCGAGGGGGCTCATGGATTTGCCAGGATGGTGCGGGATCTGTCGAAAGTCCTTGGCAAACAGGCTCGGTTTGAAGTGCGGGGATCTGGAACCAGGGTCGACCGGGATATTTTGGAAAAACTAGATGCCCCGCTCACCCACCTCCTGCGAAACGCTTTGGATCACGGCGTGGAGACACCGGAAGTTCGGAGAGCCGCGGGGAAACCCGACGAGGCGGTCGTGTTTGTGGAGGCCAGGCACAGCGCTGGGATGTTGCTGGTCGTGGTGTGCGACGACGGGCGAGGCGTCGAGTTTGACAAGATTCGGCAAGCCGTTGTCAGGAGGCAGCTTTCGACAGCCGTTTCGGCGGAAAAACTCAGCGAGGCCGAGTTGCTCGATTTCTTGTTCCTTCCGGGGTTCAGCATGAAGGAGACCGTCAGCGAGATCTCTGGGCGGGGGGTTGGCTTGGATGTGGTGCGTGAAATGGTGAAGCAGGTGCGCGGCAAGGTCCGGGTGATGAATACGCCGGGAATGGGGATTCGGTTCCAAATGGAATTGCCGCTGACTTTGTCGGTTATTCGGGCGCTGATGGTTGAAATCGCGGGCCAGCCTTACGCGTTCCCATTAGCGGGAATCAGCAAGACGGCGAAGATTAACCGTTCTCTAGTGCATGCTCTCGAAGGGCGTCCGGTCGTGGAACTTAACGAGCAACAAATCGGGCTTGTCCATGCCGTGGAGGTTCTGGACTTGCCCGCGCCTCCGACCAACGAATCGGAGTGGTGCATCGTCCTGTTGGAGCGTGGAGCCGATGTTTTCGCCATGGTCGTGGACCGATTCTTGGGTGAGCGCGAAGTGGTGGTCCATCCCCTGGACCCAAGGTTGGGGAGAATTCATGACATCAGCGCGGGCACGATTTTGGATGATGGTTCGCCGGCGCTGATCATTGACGTGGAGGACATGATTCACTCTATTGAGGCGAGACTCTCCGGAGGAGGGTTGAAGCACGAGGATAAGGGCGTGGCTTCTGTCAAAGGGGTCAAGCGCAAGCGCGTGCTGGTCGTGGATGATTCATTGACGGTGAGGGAGCTCGAGCGAAAGCTTTTGGAAGCTCGAGGATACGAGGTGGAGGTCGCCGTGGATGGCAGAGAGGGATGGACGACGCTCGGTGTGGAGAAGTTCGATCTGATCATTAGCGATGTGGATATGCCTCGGATGGATGGCATTGAATTGGTGACAATGATTAAAAAAGATATCAGACTGGCCGGCACACCAGTGATGATTGTGTCTTATAAAGATCGAGAGGAAGATCGCCGGAAAGGGCTCGAAGCTGGCGCTGATTACTATCTGGGGAAGGGCAGTTTTCACGATGAAACGCTGGTCAATGCCGTGGCTGACTTGATTGGTCCGGCGAACTGACAAAGGACAGTGTGCGCATTGGAATTGTCAACGATATGGTGATGGCGGCAGAGGCCCTGAGAAGGGCCTTGCAAGCCGGGGGCCTGCACCAAGTCGTGTGGGTGGCCCATGACGGATTGGAGGCTGTGGAGAAATGCTCCACAGACAAGCCTGATCTGGTTTTGATGGACTTGCTGATGCCAGGCATCGATGGCGTCGAAACCACTCGAAGGATCATGGCCAGGTCTCCATGCCCGATTCTCGTGGTGACCTCGTCCGTCGAGGAGCATTTGGCCTTGGTATTCGAGGCGCTGGGCGCGGGCGCGTTGGATGCCGTCAGCACGCCGGTCTTGGATCCGGGGAAACACTACATCAGTGCGATTCAATTGCTGAACAAAGTGGCGCTTCTGGGCAAGCTGGCGCGAGACAACACCCCCTTGTCCGCCGGAGGCGTGGCGGGGGTGACCGTCGAGCCGCCGATGCGTTCGAACGGGCTCCTGGCGATCGGTTCCTCCGCAGGCGGACCGGTGGCTTTAGCCAAGCTCCTGTCGTCACTGCCCGCAAACTTTCCCCACCCGATCATCGTCGTTCAACACCTGGACTTGGAATTCGCCCATGGATTGGCAACCTGGCTTGGCGAGCAGAGCGCGTTCCCAGTCCGCTTGGCTCGTGAAGGTGACAGCCCAGTTTCGGGAACCGTGCTGCTCGCGGGCACTTCCGACCACTTGGTTTTCGTTCGGCCCGGTGTTCTTGGTTATGTGGAAGAACCCAAGGACTACCCGTATCGGCCTTCGATCGACGTTTTTTTCAACAGCGCGCTCCGGTATCGAACACGTCACATGGTGGGCGTGCTGCTGACGGGGATGGGGCGTGATGGCGCTCAAGGATTGAAAGCGTGGCGCGACGCTGGATTTCACACCATCGCCCAAAATCAGGCAACGAGCGTTGTGTATGGAATGCCCCGGGCGGCCGCTGCGATCGGTGCGGCCTCGGAGATTCTTCCATTAGAAAAGATCGCCGAGGCGGTCGTGAAACATTGGCGGAGCTGCGCTCCAGCTTGCTCCCGGTAATTAATGTCTATGAACCCACCATCTGTGGCGTCAGACCCTCCTGATAACCCCGTGGTCGAGAATTCGGCGATGGTGTTGTTGGTGGATGATCAAGCGATGGTGGGGGAGGCCGTGCGCCGTTGTCTGGCGAACCTTCCCCGCTTGGATTTTCATTTTTGTTCAAATGCGGAGGAGGCCCTCCGCGTGGCCAATCGCATCCAGCCAACAGTCATCCTGCAGGATTTGGTGATGCCCAACATCGATGGCCTCTCCTTGGTGCGTCAGTATCGAGCCAATCCTTCCACCAAGAACATCCCGATCATCGTGCTCTCCACGAAGGAAGATCCGACAACCAAGAGCGACTCATTCGCCGCCGGGGCGAACGATTATCTGGTGAAACTCCCCGATCGCGTGGAATTGCTGGCGCGCATCCGTTACCATTCGCGGGCGTATTCGGCCCAACTCCAGCGCGACGCGGCTTACAGGGCTCTACGGGAAAGCCAGCAGCAGCTGGTGGATTCCAACACGGCCTTGATTTCCTTGAACCAAAAGCTGGAGGAAGCCACGCGCGCGAAGTCTGATTTTCTCGCGAACATCAGTCACGAATTGCGCACCCCCATGAACGGCATCTTGGGGATGACCAACCTGATGCTGGACACGGAGCTGAACGCGGAACAGCACGATTACCTGACGACGGTGCGCAGCAGCGTGGACGCGCTTCTGGCGATCGTCAATGACGTCCTTGATTTCTCCAAGATTGAATCGGGAAGGGTCGATTTGGAGGAGCATCCATTCGAGCTCCACCGGTGCCTGGAGGAGGCACTGGAATTGGTCGCACCCAACGCGGCGAACAAGGGCCTCGATCTGGGCTACCTCCTCGAGGATACCGTTCCCGACCGCTTGGTGGGAGACGTGACACGCCTGCGTCAGATTCTGGTGAACTTGGTTGGGAACGCGGTTAAGTTCACCAATCACGGAGAGGTGGTGATCACGGTGATGCGCGAGTCGACAGAAGCCACTACACAGATCAATAGCCTGACCCTTCACTTCCGTGTTCGCGACACTGGCATTGGCATTCCAACGAACCGGTTGGATCGGCTCTTCAAAAGTTTTAGCCAAGTCGATACTTCGACAACACGCCACTATGGGGGGACCGGGCTCGGTTTGGCGATCTCGAAAAAGCTTTGTGAACTGATGGGCGGCACGATGTGGGTTGAAAGCGAGGTTGGGGTGGGTTCCACGTTCCATTTCACGATCTCCGTCGCCATGGAAATGCCGCAGCCGACTCCGTCCTGGCGGGTGGCCAATCCACGCTTGATTGGAAAAACGCTGCTGATGCTGGAGGATAACACGACCAATCGGCAATTCGTGGCCCAGCACGTTGGACGCTGGGGCGTTCAGTTGGTGGATTTCGCCAGAATGGACGACGCGTTGGACTGGCTGCGTGCCGGGGGCAAGCCGGATGCCTTGCTCATAGATTTGCAGGCGCAAAATGAGGATGGCCTGGCGCGGGTGAAACAGTTGCAGGCCGTCAAGGTAGGCGCCCCGATTCCCACCATGCTCCTCACTTCCACAAGGCTGCGGCCTGGCGACACCAATGCCCGCGAGTTGGAATCGATGCTTCTCGTTTACAAGCCCATTCGGTCTAGTCAGTTGCTGACCACCTTGAAACGGGCTTTTGGAGAAGTCGATGAGCACCCGCAATTCGGAAAAGGACTCCAACTAGACCGCAGACTCGGAGACCGACTGCCACTGACCATCCTCGTGGCCGATGATAATCTTGTGAACCAAAAGGTTGCCACGGCTTACCTGAACAAAATGGGTTATCGTCCCGAAGTGGTTTCCAACGGCTTGGAAGTGCTGCAAGCCTTGGAGTTAAAACCATTCGACTTGATATTCCTGGATGTGCAGATGCCTGAAATGGACGGGTGCGAGGCGGCTCGGAGGATTTGCGCCAAGTGGACCACGACCCGTCCGACGATGATCGCGGTGACAGGCAATGCCATGGAAGGGGATCGGGAAAAGTGTTTGGAGGCGGGCATGGATGATTACATCGCCAAGCCGATACGAGTGCATGAGCTTGAAGCTATTTTGGTGCGCTGGGGTCCCCGGGTCCCGAGGCCGCTGAAGCCAGCTCCCGCGACAGTCCCCCGCGACTGAGGGTTTTCGATTGGCGCCTTCGCCTGTTTCATGAAGCTAGTTTCCTGGAATGTGAACGGCTTTCGCGCCGTGTTGCGGAAGAATTTCTTGAGCTACTTGCATGAGGAAGATCCGGATGTCATCTGCCTGCAGGAATCGAAAGCCGCGGCGGAGGACGTGCCCGTGGTCTGGCCGCCGAGTTACGCCGCTTTCTGGAACTGCGCGGAGAAGAAGGGTTATTCCGGCACCGTGGTGCTGACCAAACTTCCCGCGCTTGGCATTCGCCGCGGCATCGCCGTGGCCAAGCACGACGCTGAAGGACGCGTGCTCACCGTCGAATTCGAAGGGTTTTACCTCGTCAATGCCTACGTCCCCAACTCCCAGCGAGAGCTGACCCGTTTGCCCTACAGGTTGGAATGGGATCTGGATTTTCTCGGTTATCTCAAGAGGTTGCAGCGATCGAAGCCGGTGGTGTTCTGCGGCGACCTGAATGTGGCGCACACCGAACTGGATCTGGCGAATCCCAAAGCAAACGTCAGAAACCATGGCTTCACCGTGGAGGAACGGGACGGGTTCGGAGCCCTCCTGAAGGCGGGATTCGTGGACACTTTCCGTGAGTTCGAGAAAGGCGGAGGGTTCTACACTTGGTGGAGTCCGATGGCGAACGCCAGGGCTCGGAACATCGGCTGGCGGATCGATTATTTTTTGGTCTCCAAGGCCCTGAGGCCTCGATTGAAAAAAGCCTTCATTCGTGCTGATGTCTTGGGCTCGGACCACTGCCCCGTCGGGATCGAGCTAGCGGAATAGCCCGGCCACTTCTGAACACACACGGTTCAAGTCCAAATTGGCGAGTCCGTTCCGGGCCTGGACGAGGTGGACCTTTCGCCCCAGGGGACGCCAGACGTCCGGATTGGTGGGGCCCCAGAGCGCGATGGTGGGAATGCCGCAGGCCGCGGCGAGATGGGTGATTCCGGAGTCGTGGCCGATGAAGCCCTCGCACGGGCTCAGTCTCTGAATGAGCTGAGGGAGAGGCTCATTGACGACGAGTTCGAGGTTGCCGCGGGGAAATCGCGCCTGAATGGCTGATAGTTGTGGGGCATCGGCTTCGCCCCCGACCACCAGCGGCGTCGCAGAGAATTCCTCGATGAGCCAGCTCAACAGCGACATCCAGCGATCCAGTGGCCAATTCTTCGCTGGGCTTCCGCTGCCGGGATGGCAGGCGATGCCACGTTTCGCGAGGGGGTTCGTTCCCCGTTGATCAAAGCCGCCCATTAAGCCTGCCAAGGATTCGACCACCTCTTGCTGGCCGCACGATCTCACATCCGGCGCTGCCTTTCGCGGCCGTATTCTGGGTTCCTCCGTCCGAGCGCTCAATCCGATCTCTTCGAGCGGGAGAAGGAAGAACTGGCTGGCGTGGATCAACGCGTTTTCCGGCGGGCGAGCCGCCGCCACCAGGAACCTCGCATTCGAGATGCTGGCAATTTGGTTTTGGAACACTCGTCCTGGGTCGTGGATGTAGGAGATGATCAAATCGAACGAGGCGAAGTAGTCGCAAACCGCCCGCGGGATGTCCATGTCCGGATTGAACAATGCGATCATGTCGGGTGATTCGATGCGGCTGAAGCGGTCGGCATGCCCGCCGACCAGCCCGATCGAAGCAATCGCTGGGTAGCCAAGAACTTCGATGAATGCCTTGGGGAACGCGGAGCGCAAGACTTGGAACATCGGCAGGGTGAGAACGAAGTCTCCAATGGCTCCCCCGCGAGCGACCAGGATCCGTTCGAAGCCATGGGACGAAGAGGTCATCGCCGCTTTGCCTTTGGCGCCTCGTCGCGCGTCCCCGTCTGGCAATGGGTCGTCAGAAAACGAACAATCCCAGAGCGGCCACGAAAAGTCCGAAAACCAGCCCGGCAGCGCTGCTCGTTTTGACGCGGGAGGGCGTCGCTGTAATCCAGTCGAACCAGTCCCGCAGGCGCCAGGGCGAGATGGTGATCCATATCCCCGCGACAATCCACAGGTAAGCCCAAGTCACGAGAACCAGCCGCAGATCGCTTTCGATCCAACGGGCGCTGTCGACTGTCGTTTTGGCGAGCAAGAGAAGCACGATGGCGAGTCCGCGCGCCGCGAGGAAATCCTTGACGAACAGGCAGGTGGCGACGGCGATGCCGGCGAACCCGGCGAGCATCAGTTTCTTGTAGGGTTCAAAGTCCGAGATGCGTTCCTCGCTCAAGTTGCGCAAGAACCAAAGCGTGCCCAGCGCCACCAGGGCATAGCCCCATGGAAGTGATCTTGGGAACGCGCGCAACGCTTTCTTGTAGCCCTCTGGATTCATCAATCCATGTGCGTGGGGCAAAGCGAAGCAGAGGCCGATCAGGACCGAGAGAGTGGAGAATTTCATGATCCGTTCACATTCAGATTAAGGATGGCGGGATCGCCGTAGAGCGTGAATTTGCCGGCTCTTTCGATGCGCACATCGAGGAGTTGGCCGACATGCCGTGGCGAGCCTTCGAACACAACGATCTTGTTGGTTCGGGTCCGGCCTTCCAGCCGGGTCGAGTTCCTGCGGCTGGGGCCTTCGACCAAGATCTGCACGACTGTTCCTACCGACGCCGCGTATTTTCGACTGATGATTTCATTGACGTTTTGGAGGAGGACTGCGTGTCGTTCCTCAATCAAGGCCTGGGGGATCTGGCCGGGAAGATCGGCTGCTGGTGTTCCTCTTCGAGGCGAATACTTGAATAGAAACGCGTTGTCGAACTCCAACTCCCGTGCCAGCGACAGGGTGGCTTCGAAATCCGCGTCCGTTTCGCCCGGGAAGCCCACGATGATATCAGTGCTGATCCCGATGCCTGGCCGTGTCCCGCGCAGCTTGCCTACTAGTGTTTCGAATCGATCACGGGTGTAGCCCCGGTGCATGAGTTTGAGAATGCGATCGCTCCCGCTTTGAACGGGGAGGTGCGCGCTCTCGCATAGTTTGGGAAGGCGCGCGTAGGCTTCGATCAAGTCATCACCGTAGCCTTTCGGGTGCGGCGATGTGAATCGGATGCGGTCAATCCCATCCACCGCATGGACGGCCTCGATAAGCTGAACGAACGCGGAGACATCCCCCTGGCGGCCCATCTCGCGCTTGCCATAACTGGTGACGATCTGCCCGAGGAGAGTCACCTCGCGAACGCCTCTGGAAGCCAATGTCCGGCATTCTGCGACAATGTCGTCGATCGCGCGGCTTCTTTCGCCCCCTCGAGTCGATGGCACGATGCAGAACGTGCAGTGCTGGTTGCAACCTTGCATGATGCTGACAAAGGCGGTCACGGACAAGGAAGCACCGGGATCGTTCAGCAAGTGCTCGCGGATGGTCGATTCGCTGCCAACTTCCGCGTCGATGTCCACGATCTTGTCCTGTTTCCCCGAGAAAAGAGCGTCCAGGTGCTCGGCGGTCCTGTGAAACTTTTGAGTGCCGACCACCAAGTCGACGTCTGGGAGCCGGTCGATCAGCTCGCGTCCCCTGCTTTGGGCCATGCAACCCATGAACCCAAGGATGACTTCGGGACGCCGTTTTCGGGTTTCCGCCGCGAGCGAGCTCATTTTGCCGAGAGCCTTTTGCTCCGCCATGTCGCGCACGCTGCAAGTGTTCAGCAGAATCACATCCGCGGTTTTCTCGGACTGCGCGAGCGCGTAGCCTTTGGCCACGAGCTGAGCCGCGACCGCTTCGGAATCGCGCTCGTTCATCTGGCAACCATAGGTCTTTATGAAAACACTCGGCATGTCCGCAAATTTAGAGGGCAAAAGCTACGCAAGCAGGGGGGAATTGCAAACGTGAAAAAAAAGGACATGGCGGGTTTCTCGGCGGGCGCGTCGATTCCTGAAAAGGCATTCGCCCTTTCCGCCACTGGATCGCAGGCCGGCTCCAAGCTCCAAGCCCGAAGCCGCGCACCTCGCGTGCAGATTATTTTTTCTGTGCCGGGCGGCCCTCCTCATGTAGGTTGGGTTGTTCTGACGAATACAGTATGCCTTGAGAAGGTCGGAGAGAGACTATGAAACGAATGCTTTTGTTGCTGGGCGGCTTGCTCGTTTGGAGCGCTCACGCCCAGGTGAGAGTCGAAGTGGTGATTGATCAAGAAACGTTCCTCCCCCACGAGAGGATCAACTTGGCCGTGCGAATTACGAATTTCTCGGGCCAAGACTTGAAACTCGGGGAAGATGATGAGTGGCTCAAGTTCGGTGTTCAGGCGCGGGACGGATTCATCGTTCCCAAGATCGATGAAGTCCCGGTGAGGACACCGTTCACGGTGGGAACGTCGGAGGTGGGAACACGGCGAGTCAACCTCGCCCCTTATTTCGACCTCAGCAAGCCGGCCCGATATAGGGTCGTGGCGAATGTGAAGATCCCGGGTTGGAATCAAAGTTTTCAAAGTCCTCCGAAGAGCTTTGACATCACAACGGGCACCGTCATTTGGGAGGAGGCTTTTGGAGTGCCAGGCACTGGAAAGGACGGCGCCGCACCGGAGGTCCGCAAATACGCACTCCTGCGCTCGACCCAGCCGAAGGCCACGCGACTTTATTTCCGATTGACCGACTACACGGGCAGGCAGGTCCATCGGGTTTATCCCATCGGCAACCTCGTCTCGTTCGGCAGCCCCGACCGGCAGATAGACTCCGAAAGCCGTCTCCATGTGCTCCATCAGTATGGTGCGCGGGCGTTTAATTACTGCGTTTTGAGCCCGGATGGAGATTGGTTGAAACAGGAGGATTACGACATCACGACCAGCAGGCCTACGTTGCGAGGTGTGGAGACCGGCCTTGTGGAAGTGGTTGGCGGCCTGGCCCGCCGACCCGCCGGCGCGCCTGCCACCGTGCCCGCCGCCGTCCCTGCCGCGGTCGTGCCAGAGCCAGAAACGACGGTCGCTCCGATCTCTCCCAAAGATTCGGGAGCCAAAGCTGGCGATAAGAAGGGGGCCAAGGATTCCAAGCCCAAAAAATCTCCCTGACACCACACTCCAAGCCCTGCTTGGTGGTGGTTGATGGGGACGCGATGCAGCGTTCCCAAGTCGCCGCGCTCCGGGTCAAAAGGAGACTGGCCCCCGCCAGCCGCTCGCTCCAACGATTTTGTCCTCTGAAAATGGGAAGCATTCCAACGAATCGTTCGACCGGAATTGTTGCCAAGACCCCATCGGCCTGGTACTGTCACTCGCATGCCATCGGAAAAGCAGCCACGAGCCTGCTGTGGGACGGTTGAACCTGTTTCCAGACGGACCGTCATTCAGGCGGGCACCATTGGATTGCTCGGGCTCGGGATGAATCACCTGGCTGGCCTCCGAGCGATGGCTTCGCCAGCCTCGGGGTCCCCGCCCATCCGCGCTAAGTCAGTCATTTACATTTTCTTGTCTGGCGGCCTTGCCCAGCACGAGAGCTTCGACATGAAGCCAAGTGCGCCCCTGGAAGTTCGCGGGGAGTTCAAGCCCATGGGGACGCGGACTCCCGGCATCCAAATCTGCGAGCATTTGCCAGAGCTCGCGCGAAGATCCGAAAAGTGGGCGATCCTTCGTTCGCTGACGCATCCTTACAACGATCATTCCATGGGTCATCATGTGATGCTGACAGGGCGCACCCCTCTTCCCGTGGGTTTTGAGCCGGGCAAACCCAAGGAATCGGATTGGCCGAGCATTGCGGCTCTGGCAAATGCCCTGGGGCGACAGCGCAACAACTTGCCACCCGCTGTGGTTTTGCCGGAGAAGCTCGTTCATATGACAGGCCGCGTTATTCCGGGTCAATTCGCGGGCCAAATGGGAAAGCAACGCGATCCGTGGTTTCTCGAAATGTCGCCTTATCATCCCTCGCATTACGGCGCGTATCCGGAGTATCTGTTTCACCATGAGGCGGGCCGAGTCGAGGATTCCAGCCTGATCTATCAAGCGCCCCATCTCTCGCTTCCCCAAGGGCTGGATTTGCCGCGATTGCTCGAACGGACAGAGCTTCGCGACACTTTGGAACGTCAGGCACGGTTCTTTAGCGGCGCGGTGCGGGATGAAAACTTCGACCAATATCGGCAAGCGGCGATGGCCCTGCTCTCGAACGGAAAAGTCCATGACGCGTTCGACCTCAGCAAAGTCGATACGAAGTGGCTGGATCGTTATGGTCGCAACAGTTTTGGGTGGTCCCTCCTGATGGCCCGGCAGTTGGTGGAGGTGGGCATCAGCCTGGTGCAGGTCAATTTGGGCAACAACGAGACTTGGGACACGCATCAAGCGGCGTTTCCAAATTTAAAGAACTATCTGTTGCCACCCATGGATCGAGCAGTGAGCGCGTTGATTGATGACCTCGACTCCCGCGGGATGCTGGAGGAGACGCTGATTGTCATGGGCAGCGAGTTTGGGCGCACTCCCAAGATATCGACTCTTCCCGGCGTGGCGTTGCCAGGCCGTGATCATTGGGGAGCCAGCCAGACCATATTCTTCGCCGGAGGAGGCGTTCGCGGCGGCACCGTGATCGGCGCCACGGACTCGATCGGAGCTTATCCCGTGGAGTCGCCGCAAAAGCCTGAAAACCTGGCGGCGACGATCTTCAATGCTTTGGGATTGCCGCGGAACATCGAGTGGCACGACCCGCTTGGGAGACCTCACGCCGTTTACGAAGGCGAGCCGATCAAAGGTTTGATTACCGGTGTCTGAAGTCACTCGATCTTCGAGGTTCTCGCCGCTCCATCACTACGCGAAGTGAGAATTCAAACACAAGGGGTTCATAAAAACTGCATAAGGATCCATCTCAATATTTCGACATGATCAACTGGGCTGGCCTGCGGCAACAACCGGTTGGACGAGTGAGTTGTGGCGTTTCCTCCTTTCATACTCTGTCTTTTTGAATTTTGTTTGAGGAAACCAGCGACACGCCGGCAAGGTTGAAGGAATGCGGACGGGATGGCATTTGTCAGCGTTCCAACGAATAAGCATGAAGAAGAGCCGATTCAACGGGACCAAAATCGCGTGGGTAGTGGGAGTCTCCCTCGTTTGCTGGTTCTTCACCCGGAGCGCGTTTCCTGTGGTGGCATTGGGATTCGTTTTTTTGGGGCTCTACTGCGCCGTTTCGGCAATGAAATCCTTTCATCGCGCGCGCACTCTTCCCCAAGGCCGTGGCGGGGCCATCGCGCGGGGTTTGCTGGGAGGCACGGGCGCTCTGATGTGCTTGCTGATTCTCTCGGGATTGTTCATTGGGCGCCTCAACCAGCAGCAAGTGCAGCGGCATTCGCCATCTCGCATGCATCGCGTCATGGCGACGAGCGCCCTGGCGGATGAACCCGCCGCTGAGTTCACTTCCAATCTGCCAATCATTGTCCTGAAAACAGCGGGTCGATACATTTCGAGCGGGACGCCCACGGTGGTCAAGGCGCAGATCCACGACACCGGGAACGGCCGCGCCTCGCTTCGCGACCAACCCGCCTATGTCGGCCTGGCTTCCATCAATCTGCGTGGCTACAGCACCAGGAACCTCCCGAAGAACTCCTACACCTTGCACACGTTGGATTCCAACACCAACCAGTCCAAGGTTTCGTTGCTGGGCCTGCCCGCGGAAGAGGATTGGGTGCTCTACGCGCCTTTCGAAGACAAGACCATGATGCGTGATGTCCTCGCCTTCGAGCTCACTCGGAGGATGGGGCGTTACGCGCCCCGGACCCGCTACGTGGAGCTTTTCATCCAGGGGGGAGGGCAAAAACTTTCCATGCGGGATTACGCCGGAGTTTATGTGCTGGTGGAGAAGATCAAGCGCGGGCCTGACCGCGTGAACGTCGCGAAACTGAATCCGCAACACCGATCCGAGCCCGAAATTTCCGGGGGCTACATCGTGAAACGCGATCACTCTGACAGCCCGGGCAGCCGCTTCCACACCAGCCGCGGCGGCCCTTACTTTTATGTCTACCCAAAGGCCCGCCACATCACGCAAGAACAAAAGACCTGGCTGAGGGGCTACTTCAACTCATTCGAGACGGCCTTGTACGGCTCAGAATTCGCGGATCCTCAAAAGGGTTACGCGGCCTTCCTCGATGTGGACTCGTTCATCGACGCGCACTTTTTGATTGAAGTCGGCAAGAATGTGGATGGCTTTCGTTACAGCACTTTTCTCACCAAAGACCGCGAAGGCAAGCTTAAGCCGGAGCCTCCGTGGGATTGGAATCGATCGTTTGGGAACGCGAATTATTACGGAGGCGGGCATGTGCGGGGCTGGTACTCCTCAAACCTGCGACCCAACGAAGTCTCCTGGTATCACCGGCTCAAGGAGGATCCCGCGTTCATGTCCCGGTGCGCGAAGCGCTGGGCGGAATTGCGCCGAGGCGCCTTGAACGTCGAGAAAATCCACGAACTCATCGACACCCGCGCGGCACTGCTCGCGGAGGCCCAGGAGCGCAATTTCAAACGATGGCCGATCCTTGGACAAAGTGTGACTTGCAATTATTTCGTCGGCGATACCTTCCAGGAGGAAGTGGATTGGCTGAAGAGCTGGATCGCCGATCGGATTGAATGGATCGACAATAGAATGTCCTCACCCGTGGAGTTTTAACATGAGAATTGAAAAGATCATCTGCCAGATATTGCGCGTCCGGTCCGTGGAGAAAAAGACCGCCAGCTCTCAGGACGTCGTGCTCGTCCGGGTCGTGTGCGACAATGGCCTTGAAGGCATTGGGGAAGCGGACGCTTCGCCAGAGGTCGTGAAGGCGATCGTCGACGCGCCGTTCAGCCATAACATCGCCTGCGGCCTGCGCGAGATCTTGATCGGCGAGAATCCCTTGGAAACCGAGCGGCTCTGGCTAAAGATGTATCGCCGCACCCAATATTTCGGACGGAGCTCCGTGACCATCGCGGCCATGGGGGCGGTGGACATGGCCCTTTGGGATTTGAAGGGAAAGCATTTTGGCGAGCCCATCCACCGGCTGTTGGGGGGGAAGCATCACGACCGCATCCTGGCTTACGCTTCGATTTTGTTCGGGCGCGACGGGAGGGAAACTGAGGAGATCGGCCGGCGGTGGACCGGCGCGGGTTATAAAGCCGTCAAGTTTGGATGGGAACCGATGGGTCAGAGCGAGAAACTCGACTTGGAACTTGTCCGGGGAGCGCGAGCCGGCGTTGGGGAGGAGTGCGCCCTGCTGATCGACGCGGGATGCGTTTGGGACGCTCGCACGGCCCTCCAACGGGCGCATGCTTTTTCCGCATTTCGCATCGGGTGGCTCGAGGAGCCACTCAGGCCGGGCGACATCGATGGCTACGCCTGGTTGCGCGATCGTTCACCCGTGCCGATCGCCGCGGGTGAAGCCGAGTGCGGGCGGGAATCGTTTCGGCCGTTCATTGACCGGCACGCCCTGGATGTTTACCAGGTTGATATTTCACGAAACGGCTTCACGGACAGCGGGTACGTGAGGTCGAGGGTGGAGGAGATCGGAGCCAGGCTTTGCAACCATTGCTACACCAGTTCCGTGACCGTGGCGGCGAGCTTGCATTGGCTCGCCACCTGTCGTGACGCGTTTTTGTTCGAGGATTGTGTCGATGATTCGCCGATGCGGCATCAATTGACGCACGAAAAATTTCAGGCCGAAGATGGCTGGATCACAGTGCCGGACCGGCCTGGGTTAGGCGCAACGCTGAACGAAGAATTTGTGTCGCAATATCTCATTTCAGAGTCGGGGAGATGAGGCCTAGCTCTCCAGGAACTCCGATGAGATCGCGCGTCGCCAGGATCAACCATTCCACAGCTTCATGAGTTTCCAACCCTCCGTGCCCGGAGCGCAAGCCGGGGGCGCCCCTCGGCCCGCGCGGGAGGGTCGCCTTTGGATGCTGCTCCTGTTGATGGCGTTGTGTTTCATCAGCCATTTCAACCGGGCCAGCATGTCCAGCGCCGGGGATGAACGGCTGATGAAGCAGTTCGGGATCCAGCCCGAAGCCATGGGTTGGCTGTATTCGGCCTTTCTCATCGTTTACACGGTGTGCATGGTGCCGGGAGGCGTGTTTATCGACCGGTTTGGGCCGCGAGTGGCGTTGATGATCATGGGGTTTGGCTCCGCGGTTTTTTGCGCGTTGACGGGTGTCGTCGGTTGGGGAGTGGTGGGCGAGGCTCAAGTGTGGCTGACGCTTCTGGTGGTGCGGTCCTCGATGGGGATGTTGACAACCCCTTTGCACCCGGGATGCGCCCGCGCCGCGGTGAATTGGTTTCCTGCGCCTCAACGCGCCCTGGCCAACGGGCTGATCACGGGAGCGGCCTTGCTTGCCTACGCGGTAGTGCATCCTGTGTTTGGCGGATTGATGGACTGGGTGGATTGGCAATGGGCATTTGTCATCATGGGAGCGTTGACTGCTTTGCTCACTCTTGTGTGGGCGTGCTGGGCGGCGGATTTTCCTCCCCGTGGAGCGGAATCGCCCCAAACCCAGCATGGCCCATCCTTTCACGCGGGAAGCTCTTCGTCCGGGCTTCCCGCCAAGTCGGACGGTTCAGGGAGGGCTGTCGTGTTTTCAAAAGGCTTCGGGGTTTTGCTGCTCGATCGCAACATCATCCTTCTCACGTTGAGCTACGCCGCCGTGGGGTATTTTCAGTATCTGTTCTTTTACTGGATGCACTATTACTTCGACACGATTTTGCACCTCGGCAAAACTGAGAGCCGCTTTTACGCCGGACTCCCGAATCTTGCGATGGCGATTTCGATGCCGCTTGGGGGTTGGTTGACGCCTCTGGTTCAGAGATGGTTCGGACATGGGCGCGGGCAAACTTTAGTGCCGAGATTCAGCATGCTGATGAGCGCTGGATTGCTGCTGCTGGGAATTTTTGCGAAGGACACATTCTGGATTGTGCTCTGGTTCACGCTGTCGCTGGGTGTTCTTGGCCTTTGCGAAGCAACGTTTTGGACAACTTCGGTTGAAATGGGAGGCGCGCGGGGAGGGACTGTCGCGGCCATCATGAACACTGGTGGCAATGGCATCGGGCTTTTGGCCCCCATCTTGACGCCGATGGTGAGCGCCAAGTTGGGCTGGACGTGGGGTATCAGCCTGGGAGCCATGGTCGGTGTTCTAGGCGCCGCCTGCTGGTGGTGGATCGCTCCGCGACCGCCTGAACCCGGTTCCTCGCCGGGCTTGGCTTGAACCAGGCCGATCCTTAGGATCCGTGCAAAAATAAATTCGGGCTTTGCTGGCGGAATCATGACATGATGGCGAGGCACGAATGAGGAGCATACCCTCCCGGTCTGTGACGAATGAGCAACAAAGCCACAATGTCATGAGGCCCCAGACCTCTGGGGCGGGACGTTGCCAGGCCCTCTGCCGCGTTGCTCGCCTGCCTGCCGTAGCCGCCGCGGCGCAGGCAGGTCAGTTACAGCCCCACCTTGGGGGATGCGCCTTCCTCGCGTCTTGCATCTGGCCTGGCGGCGCTCCCGCCAAAATCCGAAGTTATTTTTGCGCGGACCCTGAGCATATACGGCAAAACAGATTATGAACCAAATCGATTTAAACGGAAAAACTTCCATCGTGACGGGGGGCGCCAGAGGGATTGGGCTCGCGATCGCGCGGCGCCTGCTGGCCTCAGGGGCGCGGTGCTGCCTGTGGGACAGCGACCGTGCGGCACTTGAATCAGCGGCTCGTGAGCTGAATGGGTTGGGGGAGGTTCACACGGTGGTTGTGGAATTAACCCAAGCCGATTCGGTCGCGGAAGCCAGAGCGGCGACTCTCCAGCTTTGCGGTTCCGTGGAGATCCTCGTGAACAATGCGGGAGTCGCGGGAGCGAACAAGAAGACGTGGGAAATGTCCCCGGATGAGTGGCGCCGAGTGTTGGAGATCAATTTGGTGGGCGTCTTTCTATGCTGCCGCGAAATCATTCCCACTATGCTTGAGAAAGGCTACGGCCGAATCGTGAATATGGCCTCGATCGCGGGAAAGGAAGGCAACCCAAACGCGTCGCACTACAGCGCCTCCAAGGCGGGCGTGATTGCGCTTACCAAGTCGCTCGGCAAAGAGCTGGCCCGGTCTGGCGTGCTGGTCAACTGTGTCGCTCCGGCAGTGATCAAGACGGAGCTCTTCAGCCAGATGACGCAGGAGCACATTGACTACATGGTGTCGCGGATACCTATGGGCCGATTCGGCCTTAAGGAAGAAGCAGCCGCTTTGGTGGCCTGGCTTTGCTCCGAGGAATGCTCGTTTAACACAGGGGCGGTGTTTGATTTGTCCGGCGGCCGGGCGACTTATTAGCCGGGTTCTTTTTTCTCATGGTGGCGCGGAGTTGACTCGCGTGTGGAGCAGGTTGTTGAAGGGCCTCGGCCCGGCACTTTCCAGAGTTGGAAGCCACGGACCCCCAGCCATTCCGCAGCTGACTGGCGCGTGCGGCGCATCCACGCGTTGTCGGTGGAGCGCGACTGTGCTGAAAGCCAGTTGCAGCAGCATCTCAGGCTCGCTGTCACGCCAAACCTGCTGCGGCTGGTGCTCCGCACACAACCGCGCTCCGGGCTGCCAGCCAAGTTCACCGACAACTTGTGGATGCCCTGGGCGCGTGAGTGGAGAATGGATTTGCTTGCGGGGAGTGGGGGGATGGTTTTAGGGTGTGTGCTTCGTGTGGTCCTGACTGGACCAATGGTGCGATGATGCGCGCGTAGCTCAATTGGATAGAGTGACGGCCTCCGGAGCCGTAGGTTGTGGGTTCGACCCCCGCCGCGCGCACCACCTTCGTTGGAAATCTCATGAAATTTATAGTACCGTGGCTGGCTTTTGCGCTTTGTTTGGTTGGGTCCGCGTTTCTTTACAAGGAAAAGCGCCGTTTGTCGGCTGAACTGGCGGCGGTCAGCGGTGTTCAATCCGAATCTGAGCAACTTAATTCGGAGGGTGGCACCGGTGGGGGTGAAGGCGACGGGTCAAAGGAAGTGGAGAAGTTGCGGGCTGACAATGCCGAGTTGCATCGGTTGCGAAACGAAGTGCGCGCGTTGAAGGCCCAGAACGCGGGCGGGGCAGGGGTCCGCGCCGCCGTGCAATCGGCGTTTGGAGGCCAACCCGAAGCCAACGCCGCGGACAATTTCACTCTTGTGGAAGAAAACGCCAAGCTCAAGACCGAACTCGAGGATTTGAAAGCGGAGAAGAACAGAATGCAAGCGGAGGCTTGCGGGGAAAAACTTTTCATGCTCCAGACTGCGATCCAACAATGGGCTTTGGAGAACAATAAAAGACCGGGCGAAAACGTTCTGCCGCAGAACATCATCCCTTATCTTCGTGGACAAATGTTTCCGCTCTGTCCGTCAGGCGGCACCTACTCGACAAGGCCTTACGGAACTCCTCCCACGTGTTCTTTTCCCGGGCATGGACCGGGTCAATGATTTCGAAGCATCCATTTTAGCAAGCACGAGCAAAAATCTCAGCATTCCAGAACGGAACCACCTCATCACTCTCAATCGCCTCGACTATGGCAGCAGACACTACTCCCGTAAAACTCTTGGAAGCTCCTGCTTTGAAGGCTCTTGCCTTGACCTCGAAGCTTGCGCCCACACCTTCTAGCCCTCCCAAATACGCCCTGACAATCCAGAATGGGAAAGGGGAAAACGTCGTCGTTGCCGACCCAAGAGCCACCCGGGCGCTGGTGGCATTGATGGATGTGCACGCGGTCAACGGGGGTGCCGCTTGCCATTGGGGCGGCCCCGCGGCCTTCGCTGAAATCATGGCGGCGATCCATGCCCTGATGTTCGCGGAAAAGGATCGTCCGTGGCATGAGTCGTATAATTTTGTCAACGACGCTGGCCATACGGAAAATGGTGTCTATGCCTTGAGGTCGAATTATGGCTTCGATGGGCTGACTTTCGAGGATCTCAAAGGGTTTAGAGGTATTCGGAGCAAGCTGACAGGGCACGGGGAATCGCATTTGAATCCTGAGGGAGTTCTTCTAAGCAACGGGCCTCTAGGTTCAGCTTTTCCGCAATCCCAGGGCTTGGCGATCGCCGATAGGGTCGCGGGAAATGATCGAGTGACGATCTGCACAATTTCAGATGGAGGCGCGATGGAGGGAGAGGCTCGTGAAGCATTCGCAGCAATCCCGGGACTGGCGGTGAAAGGCAAAGTGAACCCTTTTGTGGTGATTCTCTCGGATAACGACACGAAGTTGTCCGGCCGGATCACTAAGGATGCCTTCAGCATGACCCCGAGCTTCGGAGCACTGAGCGCCTTGGGATGGCACGTCATCCATGTGGAGAACGGACACGACCTCCCTGCCGTTTATGGTTCTCTGGAATTGGCCGTGTCGCAGGCGAGAACGAACCCTTCAAGGCCGGTCTGTGTCTGGGTCAAAACGATTAAAGGCTATGGAGTCAAGGCGACTGAAGAAAATGCGGCGGGCGGCCACGGATTTCCGCTGGCGAATGGCGAAAAAATCGTCGAGTTCGTCAGTGAGATCTATGGAGGACAGCCGCCCGATGAATTCCTTCGATGGGCGCGAGACCTGCGGGCTGATTGGGAGTCCAAGGAAGCCGCTAAGAAAAACAAGGCGCAGGCGGCAGCCGGAGCCGCAGCGAGCGCGAAGCCGGCCGTCAAAACGGACAAAGTGCAGGCGGGTCTTGCCAAAGGAGCTATTCGCGCTGCTCAAGAGGGATACCCGGTCTACTCCATTTCGAGCGATGTCCAAGGCTCCACGGGCATCAGCGCCTTCCATAAAGGGTTTCCGGACCGGTTCATCGAAGTGGGCATCGCGGAAGCCAACATGGTGAGCACCGCCGCCGGGTTTGCCAAATGCGGGTTCATCCCCATCGTGGACACATTCGGCCAATTTGGGGTGACCAAAGGCAATTTGCCGCTCACGATGGCCGCCCTCTCGCAATCGCCTGTCATAGCGATTTTTTCTCACGTAGGTTTCCAGGATGCCGCGGACGGGGCCTCCCACCAAGCCACCACTTATTTCGCGGCCACCTCGGCGCTTCCTCACACGGTGGTCGTCGCGCCTTCGTGCGCGGCGGAGGCGGAATCGCTGATGCACGCGGCGATCAAACGTTATGCCGAGTCGCGATCAAGGGGAGGCGATGGGGAGAATACGCTGTTTTTTGTGGGGCGCGAAAATTATCCTGTCGCCTGGCGTGAAGGGGACTTATATCCGTGGGGAAAGGCGCAGGTCCTCCGCGAGGGCAAGGACGTGGTGCTGGTGGGTTGCGGTCCTCTCCTGGGGAAGGCCCTCCTGGCGGGGGAAATCCTCGCTGGAGAGGGGATCCAAGCGACGGTCATCAACAACCCCTTCGTGAATCGAGTCGACGTGGAAACGATCGGCGCCGCAGTTGAGTGTTGCGGAGGTCGAGTGGTAACCATAGAGGATCATCAGATTTTAGGGGGGATGGGAGCGTTGTTGGCGCACTCACTCTCTTTGGCGGGGATCACGCACCGGATGAAATCCCTTGGGATTCATGGCGAATTCGGCCAATCCGCCTACCTCGCGGATCAACTCTATGAAAAGCACGGGATGACCGCGGAGCAAATGGCCAAGGCGGCACGCGAGTTGTTCGCCAGGACATAAAGGCGAGGCAATTTTCGGTCATCCATCCGGTGGTGTGCCGAGTGGGTCGAGGCGGCGCTCCACAGCCCCCAAGTTTTTCCATGTGGGGGAAACGAACACTCAATTCTTTTTCAGAAATTGCCTCAGAGAGACTCTGGATTCGGGTCTGGCGAGCAAGGGCTGCGCGTCGTGGCAAACTTACATCTCCACGTGCATGCCCAGTTCCACGACGCGGTTGGCGGGGAGGTTGAAGAATTGCGTGGCGGACTGGGCGTTGCGGGACATGGCGGCGAAGAGGTGTTCACGCCACATGGCCATGCCGGGCTTCTCGGTTGGCACAATATTCTCGCGGCTGAGGAAGAAAGTTGTCTGCTGCAGATCCAGTTCACGGCCCTCTATGCGGACCGCCGCGAGCAGGGCGGGCACGTCGGGTTCTTCCATGAAACCGTAATGGCCGATGACGCGATAAAACCCCTCGCCAAACTCCTCGGATTCCAGGCGGCTTGATGCCTCCACCTTGGGCACGTCGTCGGTGACGACGGTGAGGAGGATGTTGCATTTGTGGAGGACTTTATTGTGCTTGAGATTGTGGAGCAGAGCGACGGGCGTGCCGCTCAGGTTCCCGGCCATGAAGATGGCAGTGCCGGGCACGCGGTGCGGCTCGTTGCCTTTCACGTCCTTGAGGAAGAGATCGAGAGGCATGGAGGCCGCCTGAAGGCGTCTCCCCACGAGTGCGCGGCCGGTTTTCCAGGTTGCCATCGCGGTGAAGATCAGCGCGCCGACCGCGAGCGGAAACCACCCACCGTGGGCGATCTTGACGCAGTTTGCGCCGAAGAAAGCGAACTCGATGACGAAGAAGAGCCCGCAAATGAGCAACGCCTTCCACAAAGGCCAATGCCAGATATCGTGCGCGGTCACGAAAAACAGTCCGGTCGTGATCAACATGGTGAGGGTGACGGCGATGCCGTAGGCGGCGGCGAGGTTCGAGGAAGAGCGGAAGCCCAACACGAGCCCGATACAGGCGAGCATCAAAACCCAGTTGACGTGGGGAAGATAAATCTGTCCGCGCGTGGTGGAGGATGTGTGGCGAATCTCCACACGGGGGAGGTAGCCAAGCTGCACGGCCTGCATCGTGAGCGAGTACGCGCCGGTGATAAGAGCTTGCGAAGCTATGACCGCCGCGGCCGTGGCCAGCACGACCAGGGGTAGCAAGGCCCATTTGGGAGCGAGGAAGAAAAATGGATTGGCCGCCGTCTCCGGTTGGGTGAGCAGCAACGCGCCCTGGCCCAGGTAATTGAGAAACAGCCCGGGCAACACCATCGCAAACCATGCTAACCGGACCGCCCCGGTGCCAAAATGACCGACGTCCGCATAGAGGGCCTCGCCGCCGGTGACGACCAGGAATACCGCACCCAGAACCACGAAACCCGTCCAACCGCCACTCAGCAGGAATTGGAGGCCGTAGTAGGGATTGATCGACCGCAAGACCTCTGGCGCGCGCAAAATCCCCCTGATTCCCAGCAAGGCCAAAACCATAAACCACACTACCATCACCGGCCCGAAGACCATGCCCACCTTGGCCGTGCCTTTGAACTGCACCGAAAACACCGCAACCAAGATTATCACCGCGATTGGCACGACCCATTTGTCGAACACCGGCGTCGCTACATGCAGACCTTCCACGGCGCCGAGCACGGTGATAGCGGGCGTGATGATCCCATCGCCATACAGTAACGCCGCGCCAAACACGCCTAGCGCCAGCATCACTTTGGTCCTTGCATTCAACTGCCCGCCCCGGTGCGGCAATGCCAGCGCCATCAGGGCCAGAATGCCCCCTTCTCCCTTGTTCGTGGCCCGCAGGATGATCGCCAGATACTTCAGCGAGACGATGAGCAGCAGTGACCAGAAGATCAGCGAGAGCACGCCAAGGATGTTCGCGGGCTTCACAGCGATCCCATGCTCCCCACTGAAGCACTCGCGCAGCGCATACAAAGGGCTGGTGCCAATGTCCCCGTACACAACTCCCAGGGCGGCCAGCGCCAGCGTGGCCTTGGCCTTCTGCGATGCAGCATCCGCGTTCATAAGCAATCTCCGACGGCGAGAACGACGTGTCCCCGCGCTGAGTGAACCACGGGAATCGTGGCCGGAGGCCAGTGGAGACCCTTCCAAATGCCGACGAGGTTAGCTGACGGGCTAGGCCTTGAAAGTGGCCTCTCCCATAATAGTTTGGGAGTTCGCCCCGGCCCGGCTTTCCGGGCATCGGTTCCCCCGCATCCGGTTTGAGGAAGCAAGCCGGATTTAGGCTGCGCCGAATTACTCCCACAACCTCCGCTCAAAGTCAATTCAACCGAAAAACGGCCCAGCGCCAGCGCGTTGGCTCAAACTAGCCTTAGAACGGCAGTTGAACCTCGTGGAGATTGGCTAAAGCTTGAATGAAAAAGGTTCGACGAACGAGCGAGGCATAACCCTAGTGGATCTGTTGAGTGATTCGGAAAACTGTATTGTCAAGTTCTCTCGAAGACTCGCCATGGAGCAACTGCCGATTTAAGTTCTACGGGTCACGGTGTTGAGTGACATTAGAGATTGACCCGGTTTTCAATCGCCACTGGGTCGTCAAAAAAACGCGAGGCCGCGAAATAACGGCCGCGCTGTGTTCTCAAGACTGCGCGGCAGCGCGGCCTCATCGTTTAGCTGAATTGTTACTGCTTAACAGTCTTCATGCGGAAGATCGGAGCGCCGAACTCCGATTCGGCGCTGTTACTGGGTGGCGAGGGTTTAGTGAGCTCTTGGAGTCGCCTCCACAATCACCCCGGCGCTGGTGCAGGTCCAATAAATCCGGCCATTCGTCGTCACCGTGATGTCGTGCGGTTCGGGGTCGCCAAAGTCCACGGTTTCGAGGGCGCCGGAATGCAGATTCAAGACCGACACGCGATTCATCCCACCCATCGAACCAGGCATCCCTGGGGTCGGCACTTCCGTGAAGAAGAGGTTCCGTCCTAACTTGTCGAGGGCAATGCCCGTGGGTTTCTGCAGGTCCTTCAGAAGGAGTCCCACCATGCCGTTGGGTTGGCGATGCAGGATAACCCCGGCGCTCTTGCAGGTCCAATAGGCATTGCCGGCGGCATCCACGGCGATGTCGGTGGGCTCCGGTTCGCCCTGCGTCAGCGTCTGGATCATAGAGCCGTCCGTGACGTTGACGGTGTTCATGCCGCCATCCATGCCACCGATCCCAGGCGTGGGGAGCTGGGTGAAGTAAATCAAGCCGTGAGGACCCGCGGCGATGCCGTTCGGCTGGGTTAATCCGCCTAGAAACAAGCTCACGCTGCCTTGCTTGGTGCGTTGCAGGATGACTCCGGCGGATTTGCAGGTCCAATACAAGGTGGACTTTTTGTCGAGTGTGAGGTTGGTCGGCTCAGGTTCGCCGGTAGTGAGGTTTTGTATGACTCCCTGATGGAGCTTGATCATGTCCACGGTATTCATGCCGCCATTCATGCCACTGACCCCCGGGGTGGGTAGTTGAGTGATGAAAAGCGTGGAACTGGCGTGTGACGCAATGCCCGTTGGCCGCTGGAGGCCGGAAACCACAACACGTTTGTCGTAACTTCCGCCGTGGACGGGTTCCTTGAAGGCCAGGACGGCCAGCATGCCGACGGCCACCGTGG
>SYMW01000237.1 GCA_005805305.1 Verrucomicrobiales bacterium | reverse complement strand
TTCGAACCCTCGACGTTCACCTTGGCAAGGTGATGCTCTACCAGACTGAGCTACGCTCGCACCGAAACCGGCAGGAAGAATCACGATAAGGTGAGCGGCTTCCTTTGCAAGGATTCTTTTAGCGCAACGAGAATGTCGGGGGCATTGCTCCCATAGTTTTGTAATCCGTACGAGCAGATGAAAAACACTGCCCCCGTGCGCGATAGACCAAAATGAGTCTGGGCGGACCTTAAGCCGCGGCAACGAGAGCCCCGTGTCCGCCAGCAGCTCTCACCCAGGACTTCATGTCGCTGATCACACCGAAGAGGCGGCCAATCGTCCAGAATCACCGGCTTTATTCGTAGATTTCCTTGCGCTTGGCGCCCAGACCGAAACCAGGAGCGGGGGGCGTCACCCCCGCGGCCCGCATCACCGCATGAATCGCGGCGACGGTTTCCGCCGAGGGCTTGAAATTGCCAGGCCGATGCCCCTCGGCGATCAACAGCGGCGTCCAACCGTATTTGTTGGCACGGTTCCAAACCTCGATCTTGGCCCCTTTATTCGCCAAGAATTGGACCACCTTGGGGAGATTCTTGTAGGCGGCGCCATGCATGGCGGTTTCTCCGTTCGCATCGACCGCATTGATATCAACACCCAAGTCCAGTGCCAATTGCGCGGCTTCCAGCACTTCATGTTCTTCGCCGGCTGTTTCGTTCGCGGCAGCGGCCCCGACTCCTATTCCCGCGGCCACCATCAATGGTGTGCAGCGATCGGCATTGCCGATCAAAGGATTCGCGCCCAACTCGACCAACAACCGCATGTAAGAGGCATCCGCGGTGGCCGCGGCCATCAGGAATGGAGTCGCGCCGGATTTGCTAAATAGGCCCGGGCCTCCTTTCCCATTCAGAAGCCTCGCGTTTACATCGGCGCCGAGAGCCACGAGTTTTCGGATGAACTGGGTGCTAGTCAAATTCCCTGACCCCAAGGGCACTGGGTCTCCGTCGTCCTCGCCACGATTCGGCTTGCGAACCCAGGTCATCGCGTGCAACGGAGTGAATCCCGACCGTTGATCGTTTGGGTCCGCGCCTGCCTCAAGCAAAGCGACGGCGAGTTCAAAATGTCCGTTCTCGACCGCCAGCATCAAGGCGCTGGTTCCGGCTCTCGGGCCTTTGCCGGCTGGCTTTCGGGGTTGCATCGCCTCATTCACATCCACACCCGCTTTGAGGAGAATGCGGGCCACGTCCATTCGGCCTTCCCTGGCGGAGAACAAGAAAGGGGTAAATCCGGAGTCGGGCAATGGGGCGCGAAAATCCGCGCCCGCTTCCAGCAGCAGTTGAACCACCGCCGCGTGACCTTCCGCCGCGGCCCACATCAGGGCGGTTTGCCCCCGCTTTTCCTTCGCGTCGACAGCCGCGCCACGAGATAATAGCGCTCGGATCGGACCGATTCGGCCGGTGCGAGCAGCCGTCATGAGGGCCGTTTCCCCGCCTCGCAAGCAGGAGTTAGCGTCCGCTCCGGAAGCCAGCAGCAATTCCACGAGGTCCCCGTTTCCGTTCCGGCAGGCAAGCGAGAGTGGCGTCACGCCATAACGGGTTTTCACATCCATTGAGGCGCCCGCTTCCACCAACCTTCTGGCGATCTCCACGTCGTCCAGATAAGCGGCCCAATGGAGCGCCGTCATGCCGTCGGCTTGGGCCGCGTTCACATTGACCCGCTGTTCGAGCAACGAACGGATGCCCGCCCGATCTCCTTTTTCGACCGCGTCCGCGATGGGAGACGAGACACCCAAGGCCGCCGAGGGGGCGGCGATGCCCAAAACCAGCAAGGCTAACAAGACTCCGGCGCGTGATTGGGAGACTTTCTTCACGAAAACCTCATGGCCACCGGGCCAGCGGATAAGGAGGAGCAGCGAGGCCGATATCCAAGACATTTCCACGAGGCCCTAAATTGGAAGCGGTTCGAGCAACTCTTTGAGCTTCCCGTCGCTGTCGGCGAATGAGTCGAGCCGGACGCCGACTTTATCGAGCAGTGTGAGATGGAGGTTGGCCAGGGGTTTGGGTTTGTCGTAGCGGATGTGGCGTCCACCCTTCATCCCTCCGGCCGCCCCTCCGGCGACGAGGATGGGAAGGTTGGTATGGTCATGGATGTTCGGATTTCCGATTCCGCTGCCGTAAAGATAGAGTGAATGATCCAGAAGCGTGCCGTTCCCTTCCGGCGTGTTTTTCAATTTCCCCAGAAATTCGGCGAAGAGCGACACGTGGAACTCGTTGATTTTGGCCATGCGCGAGATTTTTTCAGGATCATTGCCATGATGGGACAAGGGGTGATGGGGATCGGGAACTCCGATCTCCGGATAGGTGCGATTGCTGGTTTCACGCGCCAGTTGGAAAGTGGTGACCCGTGTGACATCGCCTTGCATCGCCAGCAACTGCAAGTCAAACATCAGCCGAGCGTGATCCGCATAAGCCGGGGGCACGCCCACCGGGCGATCCAGATCGGGCAGCGGATTCTCCGCCGCATCGACCCCCGCCTTTTGAATGCGCCGTTCCACTTCGCGAACCGTGTCGAGGTAGTGACTGACCTTGGCTCGATCACCCGGACCGAGCTTGCGGTTCAATCGGGCGATGTCCTCGTTGAACCAGTCCAGCAAGCTGGCTTTCTTTCGCAGCGCGGCCTGCCGGTCGGCAATGGTGCCCCCTTCCCCAAACAAGCTCTCGAAGACGATGCGAGGATGCGCTTCCGCAGGCAGCGGCGTCGTCGGTGATGACCATGAAAGGTTGTTCTGATAGACACACGAGTAGCCGTTGTCGCATTGGCCGACCAATTGAAGCAAATCCATCGCGAGTTCGAGCGACGGCAGTTGCGTCTGCTGGCCGATCTGCTTCGCGGCGATTTGATCGACCGTTGTTCCCAAATAATAATCCGCGCTTTCCGTCAGCTTCGCTTTCGCGGCGCTCAGGAAGGCGGAGTTGGAAGTAGCGTGGCTGCCTGGATAAGCGTTTTGCAGCTCCAAATTCGTGAGGACGCTGACGTGGTCCTTGACCGGGGCGAGTGAGCTGAGGATCGGCGGCAATGAATCCAGGTTGTTCCCCGGGGGAGTCCATCTCGTGATATCGCAACCCATGGGCATGAACACGAAGCCAAGGCGGCGCACGGGGTTCGCCGCCGTTTTGGCCAGGGCGGTCGCGGCAGGAATCATGGCGTCGAGCAAAGGCAGCGCAAGGGTGGCGCCCATGCCGCGCAGGAATGTCCGTCGGGGAAGGAACTTCTTGGTAATAATCATGGCGTTCTCCTCATGTTGAATGGGACACTGTTAGCAATTCCAATGATGATTGACGAGAAAGAAAAACCTTTCGGCTGGGCCTCGCGGACGATCTTGCGGATCGCGGGGGCATCATAATACTCGATCCCGCGCCCCAAGGCGTAAGTCAGCAGTTTTTCGGTCAGAGCCCCCGCGAAAATCTCGGGTCGATCCAACAGGCCCTGCTCCAAGCCCGAAACGCCCGTGAACTGGCTGCCATCAGGCAGTCCTCCGGCGCTGTCGATCGGGAGTCCTTCTTCGAAATTTCTCCAGCGCCCCACCGCGTCGAAGTTCTCAAGGGCGAAACCAACCGGGTCCATGACATTATGGCAGGAGGCGCACGCGGGATTGGCGCGGTGCTCGGCCAACCGAGCGCGCACGGAGAGGGCAGCGGACACCGTGTTATCCCGCAGCGCCGGCACATTGGGCGGCGGCGCGCCAAGAATGTTCTCAAGGATCCATTTGCCTCGAAGCACGGGAGAGGTGCGCGTCGCGTAGGATGTCACCGTCAGCACGCTTCCCTGGCGCAGCAAGCCTCCCCGCTCGGATTCCCGTTCGAGAGCGACCCGGCGGAATCGGCTGCCGTAAACATGCGGAATGCCGTAATGCTTGGCTAGGCGTTCATTCAAATAACTGTAGTTCGCCTTGAGCAACGTCAGAATGCCGCGGTCCTCACGCAAGACGCTCGCGAAGAAGAGCGCTGTCTCCTGGCGAAAAGCCTGCCGGAGATTGTCGTCGAAATCAGGAAAGAGCCTAGCGTCGGGGGTGATGGATTCCAGGTTGCGCACATGCAGCCATTGTTCGGCGAAATTGCTCGCCAATGCCTGAGAGCGGGGATCCGCAAGCATCCGCCGAACCTGCTTTTCAATGGCCGCGGGCTTGCGAAGCCGGCCCCTCGCGGCGGCGTCCAGCAGTTCGTCGTCTGGAATGCTGCTCCACAGAAAGAATGAAAGCCGGGACGCCAGATCCAGATCGCTGATGCGGTAGGTGGTGTTCGGTGGCGCTGGGGAAGGATCGTTTTCAACCCGAAAGAGGAATTGTGGACTAACGAGGATGGCGCTGAGGGCCGTTTCGATGCCGGCCTCGAACCCATCCTGGGCACTCGTCTCTAGAAAGAATTTCATGGGCCGCTCCATGTCCTCGCGGGTCGCAGGCCGGCGATAGGCCCGGCGAATCAGAGTCGACAAAATCCGCTCCGCGCACTGGGTTTCCTCGGCGGATTTCGCCGGTCGGCACACGAATATCCTGTCGCGGCTGGGAGTTTTGCCGGGCCCGGTGGAGTTGTAGGGGCCATTGACGGAAACCTGGTAGATGGCGGGCGCGAGGCGCGGGTGCCGATGATAATTGAAACGAGCATTGTAAGGCTGGCGTCTGTTTTCGATCAACGCCGATGGATTTTTTAAGAACGTCACACCAAGCTCGTGCCGTCCTGCTTTGACCGGGAGGCGCAGCTTCAAATGGGCGTCCACGATCTCATAGTTCTTATTGCGACCCTTCGGTGGGGACACTGTGAAGAGTTTCACCCGCTCCCGGTCCAGCAACACCTCCAGCTCGTGATCTTCTATCAGCCCTTCGACCACCTCGTTTCGATCCCGCGTCAGCCTGATCTGGATTTCATATTCGCCATCCCGGGGAAACGTATGGGGAATCAATGCGCCGCCGCGAGTGCCAACGGGCAGACCCTCCACGCGTTCCTCTTGAGTGATGTCAGCCCGGAGACGAAAGGTGTCGCCACCAGGAACTCGCCGCGGAGCTCCGACCGCCAACCGGCTGATCTTTTGCGCCGCCGTGATGTAACGATCCAAGAGCGTCGGTGAAAGATCGCCTACGGTCACATTGTCGAACCCATGGCTGGCGTCGTCTTTCGGCAGCAGTTCAGAGGTGTCGATCTCGAGCGCTAAGAGATCACGAATGACGTTTTGGTACTCGACGCGGTTGAGGCGGCGAAACGTTGCCGTTCGCCCAGGATTCGGAGACTTCCCCCACGCGCTGTCGAGGGAGGCTTCCAAACGCGTCAACAGCTCTTTGTAAGTGGCCTCGTCCGGACGCTGCTTTCCGGGAGGGGGCATTTGCCGCGCGCGGAGCTTTCGGACGACTTTCTCCCAAATTTCCTGGTGACCTCCAACTGGATTTGAACCGACGCTCTGCAAATCCAGTTCGCCGGATTTCTTGTCTTCGCCGTGGCAATCCACGCAATATTGGTTGATCCAAGCGTGAACTCTAGAATCCTGGCGCCCTGCCCCTGGTTGCCCGTCGGCGCCGTTTGCCCCGATCGACGCCGCGAGGCAAAACAATAACAAGTAGAGCTTCGATTGCGAAAGTGCTTTCAGGGATAACCGACCTGCCTCCAACGGCCGCTCCGAGACCAGCGGAAAGCCAACAGTCGTGCGAGGTTTTGACTGTGATGCGAGCATCGCCCGGTTTGCTTTGCGTGGCATGCTCTCAACTAAGCAGGGAGAAGAAACAAACGCCAACTGTTTCCGCAGGCAGCTCCTCCGGCGGAGCGGCATCCGGTTCCAGGAGAGCCGTGAACCTTCAGACGGCCGTTGCCCAAGGCGAATCTTCGCAAGTTCCTGGCGATAAAGTTCTTCGAATCACTCACCGGATCCACAAGAGAGAGGCCCAACGAATGCACCACCCATTGTTAGACGTCGGGCACCTATCCGACTCTGAAAGAAATCTTTTTTACTATCTCCTTGCCGAAGCTGTGCTGAAGTCTTTGAAGTATCTCGCGGCGCCGGAATCGGACGATATCATCGAGCCAGACATGGCTGCTGACCGTGACGAAGAGCGTTCCTTTCACGAGGCCTGATGGTTGGGCGTGAGCCGTGACTTGTGGGTCGATCAGGTTGTTCCAAACACGAGCGATCTCGGCCTCGGACCGGCGCTTGTCGATGCTGAGCTTTTGGAGGACTTTGGGGATGATCTGGGAGGCCGCTTGGGTCCCTGATCTCAGGGCTTTCTCAACTGGACCGAGATCTGTCTGCCGCCACAGAGCCAAAACTGTTTCTTGAGGCGAGAGGGTCAGACTCGCGGCCAGCGGAGGACGTTCAGACCAACCGGAGGCGGCTCTCATCATCAGGACGAAAAGCTTTCTTGGACGCGCGAACGTGTCAACCCTTTGCCTGGTTTTCGTCCAGGATCAGAACTCCGTGGGGCGCGAGATCGTAATTCCCCGTGAAGGTGTTGCCCGTCAAGAAATCGTGCATGGGCTTGAAGAAGGTGATTCGGACCGGTGCGTTTTGATGGTTCAACAGAAAATAGATCTTGGTTCCGTCCTTCTGGCGCATGCCGACTTCGACGGTATCAGGCACTTTCAGCAATGGGAACAGCTCGCACATTTCGCGAAGCCATCCAACGAGATCATAATAAAAATGCTGGTGGCTCATGGTGCCGATGTACACGGCCTTCCCGAGGCCGAAATTATTGATCGTCATCGCGGGAACGCCCGCGTAGAAGTCGCTCGAGTACGTGGCGAGCACCTGGCATCCTTTGGGTTCGATCAGGTCGCACCATAATCTGGCAGGGTGCATGTGCGTCGCCGGAAAGGAGCCTTTGAAGGCAAGGTGGTTTTCCTGGTTCGGGGCGAGGGCGTCGAATTCGGGAACCTCCAAACCGAAGAGATCCGTCAAATCATGGGGAAATCCGGTGTCGGAGGCGATGTGGTGTTCGTCGACGAGGCCCGTGTTGAAAGTGGAGACGAGCGTGCCGCCGTTCTGCACGTAGAGTTTGAGCAAATCAGCCTCTCCGCCCGCCAGCAGGTGAAGCGACGGGGCGAAAACGATCTTGTACTTGGAGAGGTCGTCCGTGGGGCGGGCAAAGTCGACCGGAATATTGCGGTCGTGGAGGGCGCTGTAGAACAAGACCGAGTGATCTCTCTGTTTGAAGTACTTGTTGGGCTGCATGGGCAACTTGAGCGACCACTCGTTTGGATGGCTGCAGAGGATGCACGTTTCCGCCACGACTTTGGTTCCCTTGAGCACGGGCGAGAGCAATTTCATTTCCTCGCCTATTTGACTGATCTCTCGATACACTCGGTTTTCGCCCCGGCCGTCGTGGGTGAGCACACCGCCATAGAACTGCTCCGATCCGATACGCGGCTGGCGCCAGAAGAAGTAGAGGACGCCGGTCACCCCGCGCGACAAGAGTTGGTAGGTGAACAATCGAACAACCCCTGGGGCGACGAGGGAGTTCACATCCTGCCAATTGACGTTGCCCGCCTTCTGTTCAATCACCCAAAAACCTTCCTCGCCGTCGGGAGTTCTGCCCGCCGACTTTTTGAGCGAACGCATCATGTCGACTTCGTAGGCGTTTTCCGCGGGTTTGGACTTGATGGTGGCGTAGCTGTCGAGAGAGACGAAATCCAGGACGTCGGCCATGTCGAAGTGGTCGAAGTTTCTGGAGAGCGCCCGCAAATTGGTCGTGACGGGGATGTTTGGCGTGAGACTCTTGATCAGGTCCGCCTGCATTTTGATGTACGCCACGCAAGTGTCGCTGGAGAAGCGGAGCCAATCGATCAGGAGTGCGGGGTTATGAACCGTCGGAGCCACCATGGGCATGGGGACTTGGCTCCAATCAGTGACGATCTGCCCCCAGAACCGGAGGCCCATAAGCGTGTTTAAGTTCTCGATCGTCTCATACTTGGCCTTGAGCCACGCGTGCCAGTCGTTCCGGGTCTCATCGTTGAAGGAAGCCTCGGTTTTGTGGCCCCCAATGCCGTTGTCCAACTGCCACGCGATCAACTGCGGATGATCCCCTAGGGCTTTCACCATGGCCGTGACGATCTTGTTTGAGTAGCTCCAGAAGATGTTGCTGTTCAGGCAGACCGCTCGCCTCGTGCCTTCGTGAAGCAAAAGACCGCGCTCGTCCTTGGGCAAAATCTCGGGATGTTGCTTTGCCAGCCACAACGGAGGCGCCGCCGTAGGCGTGGCGAGGACGATCTGAATCTTGTGGGACGCAAGAACATCCATCGCCCGCCGCATCCATGCGAAATCGAAGAGGCCTTCCTCGGGTTCGCAAAGGCCCCAACAGAACTCGCCGAGTCGCACGACATTCACGCCGGCAGCCACCATGAGCTGGGCATCGCGCTCCCATCGAGCCTCCGGGTTTTCCTGGGTTCCAGCAAAGGGATAGACCCAGTGCTCAGGGTGGTAATCGACGCCAAAATGCATAGTTCAAGGAGGCCTTAGAAGTATTCGCACTTAGACTATCCGTTGTAAGTTCTTGCGCAATCTCAATTTTAAAAACTTGGGCGTCTCGAGAGCGCCGGGTTCAGGCCTCGGCGGCGGTCATGCGATGAGTGGATGGAGGGCGTTGCTTGAGCCATCCGTGAGCCGGGTATGGCGGTGATGTATGAGCCTGAGGACGGCGGGAGTCGCGCCCGAACCGGTGGCTTTCATGGATGCGGGCCAGATCCATCCTTTGCCCCTCCCAGCGTTCGCCATGGTGTGGAACCTCCAGGCGCCGCGGGGGGCTTGGCGTTTCCCAACTCGGGCGGCGCGAAAAAGCCCTTGGCCACGAAGCCATGACAAGGCGGCGAGAGGTGGACGCATCCGTTGGATGCGACTGGCGGCGAACTTAAAATGACCCGTGCCTGCATGGAAAACTGCGGCATTCGAGCGGGTGATTCGCCACGCAGCCCTGCCTGTCGCTGCGTTGTGGCGGTTAAGGGGGAGGGGTGACGCCAAGATTTTTCTCGAGCAGCTGGTAAAGATCCTCGGGGCGGGTCAGGCGGCCCAGGTTGACGATGTCGCCGATCACGAGCTGGGGCATCCTATAAGAACTCGTGATGTTGCCGTTTTGCTCGTAAAGAGCGACGCTGGTTTGCAGTGTCCGTTCCACCCAGGGATCCGAAAGGGCTGCCTTCAGCGGCTCCTCACCCACAATCTGGCGGGCTTTTTCCCTGGCCTGATCGAGCGTGGGGATATCGCGGGGCTCAAAAATCCATTCGTCGAATTGAAGGAACGCGGCGTTGCTGACGCGGCGAAGAGCGAGACCCAGCTTGGCATAATCGCACGCTTGCTGGTGTTTTTTTTGCGTGGTTCTCACCACGGGATTGCAACGGGCGTCCAAAGGCACCGGCAAGGAAACAATCGCGAGCTGAGTTCCGTAACGCTTCAATGCGGAGGCGAGCAATTTGTGCATGTCGCGGCAATCCGGGCATGTGTAGTCGAACAGGCTCACGAACACCCGCGTGGCCGATTCCGAGCCGAGTTTGGGAAGCTCGCGCAGGTCAAGCTTGAACGTGCCTTTATGCACGCGGACCAAGTTCATGCGGTGGGGAAAAGTGATTTGGGCGGACGCCAACACGGCAACGCACGCGGCGCCGGCGAGAGACGCCGCGATGGCCGCGGATGGCTTCAGGCAGAACTGGGGCTTGGACGCGGGATTCGCGCTGGCGAGGCATCGGCGAGCGACAGCGAGACACGCAATGCCCGCGACGACCGCTCCAGCATGAGCTGCCACGCAGAATTTGCACAGAGCGCCTATGTGAACCAATTGGAGGGCAAGAAACCAGAGAGCCGCGGTGATGAGCGCGCTGGAGAGCAAAACTGTGAGCAGCCAAGGCTTGGCGCGAAATCGAGGGGTCTGAGGAAGCGCCAGCTGGAATGTGGTGATCAATAAGATGCCATAAGCCAGCAACGCTAGCGCGCTCACGGGAACAGGCCCCAAATAAGCCCAATGACTCCCCAGAACGCGATCACACGGCGAGCCGGGGCCGCATCCGCCAATGCGATCATGCGTGAGAGCATGCCAAAGCAGGTAGGCCGCGACGCCCCCCGCCAGCAGAAGGCCCGCTCGCGCAATCCAGAGGGTCCCTGAAAGCCGGGCGCGGTCCAACGCGAAAACGCCCTGCTTCCTGTCTGGCGAAGATGACTTGGATGGCGTGCGGTCTTTTGGCATCGGAAACGAGCAGCGTGTGCGATAGGGTTCAGTTGTTTCCAACAGGTTCGACGAACTCGTTCCAAGCGTCCATCTTCTTTTTTGTTGGACGACTTCTATCACTTCACGGGAGGGGTCGAGTTCCCTGCGCCCTCATCCACGGATCCGCGCCCACGCCAACCAATCCGCGAAGAACCGGCAGTTCGCCGGATCGAATTTCAAGAGACCGGCGGCCAAGTCATCGCACCACAAGGTGCACGGACGAGCCGGGACTTCGCAGACACGAGGATTTCTCGCGGCGCCCCCACCGAGCTCAGAGCCACATTCAGGCGTCCCCATCTTGTCAAAACTCAAAATGTCAACTGCTGGTTTGCGGCGGAGGGCTGGGGAACACGCCTCCGCAAACCAGGCGGACCTGGTGGATGACGTTATGGGCCACCTCGTGCAACTGGCGGCGCTCGCTGCTCACCATCACATCCGCCTCTCGGTAAAAGGGTTCCCGTTGTGCGACCAACTCGCGAATTCGCTCCCGCGGATCGCTTGTTTGCAACAAAGGCCGGCTCGATTGATGCCGCACTCGCTCCCAGATCACTTCTGGACTAGCCCAGAGGCAAACCACCAATGAATGTTCTTTCAAGCTTGCCATGTTCTCCCGGTTGGTGACGAGACCCCCACCCGTCGAGATCACGACCCGCCTGAGATCGCGCAGCGACCGAACCACTTCCCGCTCCCGCTCGCGAAACCCCGCCTCCCCAAACCGAGCGAACATCTCGGAGATTTTCATCCCCCCGGCGGCTTGTTCGATCAACTCGTCCGTATCAACCACCTGCATGTGCATCTGAGAGCCGATCAGCCGGGCCACCGAGGATTTCCCAACCCCCATGAATCCGACCAAAGCGAGGTTGTGATAGCGGCGCGGGCGGAGTTCCGGTTCCATAAGGCGGAGTTGTATCTTAGGTGTCGCCCCATCTCAAGCGCGCACGCAAATCCGCGGGGAGAGCCACCTTCGCTTCAAGCCGCGTTTTCCCGAATCTTTGCAACCGAGTTCATGCAGGCATCTGGAAATCCTTTTCTCCCGCCCCCCAATTTGCTATAGGAGGAGGGCCCAGTGAAACAACTACTGACCAACCGATCGCCTTGGATTCGCATCACGGGTCTCATCATTCTCTACGCCATAGCGATGCTGGCGTGTCATGCCCTTGCGTTCCAACTGCGCTTCGACTTCAAGGTCCCGCCCGAGCATAGCAAGGATTTCTATTGGCTTTGGCCGACGCAAACGGCCGTCAAGTTTGCCTTCTTGATGGCGTTCGGGCAGTTCTCGGGCCTCCTCAGCTATTTTAGCATTCCGGACATGCTTCGCCTGCTCTACGCCATGGCGGGCGCGTCCGCGGTGTTCGTTGTTCTCAGGATTTCAGGAGTCGATATTTACCACCCCCCTCGAAGCGTCATCCTGCTGGATTTTTTGCTTTCGTTCATCGCGCTGACGGGCATCCGCTTGCTATTTCGATTGATTCGAGAGCGGTTTCTCTCGCCCCAAAGCAGGACCTCCCGGCTTGCTCGCAGGGTCGGCATCATAGGAGCCGGCGACGCAGGGGCGAGCCTTGCGCGCGAACTCGGGACCAAGCGCGGACTGGGGCTGATCCCCGTCGCCTTTTTCGACGACAACGAGAAAAAATGGCACTCACGGGTCCACAACATTCCAGTGATTGGAAGCCCGGAGGCGTTGCTGAACCCGAAACTCAATCTGCAACTCGAGGAAATCATCATCGCCATGCCCTCCGCTCCAGCCAAGCGGATCGGGGAAATCGTCAAGATCCTCCAGCAAACCCGGCTCCGATTTGAAACCGTCCCCTCCCTGGAGCAGTTGGCGACCGGCAAAATCAAGGTCAGCCAGCTCCGTTCAGTGGAAATCCAGGACCTGCTGGGCCGGGAACCCGTGGAACTCGAGACGGAAAACATCCGCCAGATTCTCAAGGACAAAGTGGTGATGGTGACCGGCGCCGGCGGCAGCATCGGGAGCGAGCTGTGCCGTCAAATCACGCTGTACAACCCCCGCCGCCTCCTGCTGGTGGAGCAGTCCGAATTTCTGCTCTTTCAAATCGAGCAGGAACTGAAGGAAGCAGGCGCGGGAGCCCTCGTGGTCCCTTGCGTCGCCGACGTGTGCGACGCCCCCCGCATGCGACAGATCTTCGAGAAATTCAAGCCCGCCGTGCTGTTTCACGCGGCCGCGCACAAGCACGTTCCGATGATGGAGAGCCAGCCCGCGGAAGCGATCAAGAACAACACCCTGGGAACCGCGCAAATGGCGAGGCATGCCTTGGCATTCAAAGTCGGCCGGTTTGTGATGATCTCCACCGACAAGGCAATCAATCCCACCAATGTGATGGGAGCCACGAAACGCCTCGCTGAAATCTTTATCCAAGCGCTGCACGCGAGCCAGGACGGTCCCGGCGAAGGCAAGACCAAATTCATGGCTGTTCGATTTGGCAACGTGCTGGGCTCCTCGGGAAGCGTGATCCCCATCTTCAACAAGCAGATCGCCGCAGGCGGCCCCGTCAAGGTCACCCATCCCGAAGTCACCCGATATTTCATGACAATCCCTGAGGCAGTCGGCCTTGTCCTGCAAAGCGGCGCCCAAGGAAGCGGCGGCGAGATCTTTGTGCTCGACATGGGGAAACCGGTGAAAATCGTGGATCTCGCCACTCAATTGATCGAGCTCAGCGGGCTCAGGCCAGAGGAGGACATCGAGATCCAGTTCACCGGGCTGCGGCCAGGTGAAAAACTGTTCGAGGAGTTGAGTCACGTTGGCGAGAACATCACGCCGACGTCCCATCCCAAGATCTTGCGTTTTGTCTGCAAGCCTTCGAACTTGGAGACCGTGGAAAAGCAATTCGAAGACATCCTCGAGAACTTGCACGAAGTGGAGGCCAACCAGATCAAGACCCGGCTCAAGAGCGTAGTGCCCGAATACACCCCCTACTTCACTTGACACTGGACACTTGGCTCGCCAGGGAAACCGCCCGAACGCGGCGGTTCATCCCACGGCGGACGCGCACCGAGAGCACAATGTCGCGTGATTTGAATCCTCTCCCACGCTGGTTTCCCAATGCCAGCATCGCTCGCATTTTTGGCCCGCGGCGTGGAGCGCCTCAAATGTCACGCCATCCGAGGCTCCTTCTCCTCCAGCCAACTTCACTTTCAACGCGGACACGTTGAAAAGTTCCCGCAAATCCTCCTGCCAGGATCGATCCTCCACCAGTCTCGACAGATCAGGCCCGCCGCCGATCATCACTAACTCCGCGTCCAGACTCTTGCCAATCGCCTTCGACTGGCGCTGCTTCTCGAGTTCCGCCAAGGCGCCCTCGCGCCAGGCAAAGCTCGCGCGCCATTGAGCCGTCTCCCGCTCGGTGAGGACACACGCGCCAGAACCGGCGCCGATCCCCGGAACCCAATCGGTGAGATGAACGGAACTGGCTCGATCCGGCCCCGGCAGGAACTCCCACACCTCGTCCATGGTGAACGATAAGATTGGCGACAGCATTTGGGCCAGTCCCCCCGCCAAACAATGGAGCGCCGTCTGGGTGGATCGTCTGCGCCGGGAGTTGGCCGCGTCGGTGTAGAGGCGGTCCTTGACGACATCATGGTACACGGCCGACAATTCGAAGGACGCGAACTGGCTCAAAAGCTGGTATACCGTGTGGAACTCAAAACGCGTGTAGGCTTCGTCGACCTTCAACTCAAGCGCGCGAAACGCATCCAGTATCCAACGATCCAATCCCGTCATCGCCGGACACGGCACGGCGTGCGCCGCAGGGTCGTAATCGAAGAGATTGGACAACTGATAACGCAAACTGTTCCGCAACAGCCGGTAGATTTCCCCCACTTTCAAGATCCGTTCCTCGCTGACCACGACGTCAGTGCGACAGTCCTGCGAAGCGACCCACAAGCGGACCACGTCCGCGCCGTGCCGTTTCACGTAAGCGTCGGCGGTCTGCGGTTTGTCGTAGCCTCCTTGTCCTTGCTTGCTCTTGGATATTTTCTCACGATCCGCGTCCACCATGAACCCGTGAGTCAGCACGGTTTTGAACGGGGGCGCGGCGTTCCCCGCGAGCGACAACAGGAGCGAGGACTGGAACCACCCCCGGTGTTGATCGCTTCCTTCCAGGTACATATCCGCCTGCCAATCCCCTCCCTCCACCAACTCGGGCCGGCGCATCAGAACCGCGCGCGACGACGAACCGGAGTCGATCCAAACATCCAGCGTGTCTTGCGATTTTGCCGTCGCCTCGCGCCCCTCCCAGCTCTCGGGTCGCACCCTTTGCCAGAGCTGGCCGGCGGGCGTTTCAAACCACACATTCGAACCATGTTGTTCGACCAAATCCGCCACCCGCCGGATTACCCGTGCGTCGAGAATGGGATTCGCGGCGGCATCGTAGAAGGCCGGGATGGGAACGCCCCAGGCTCTCTGCCTGGAAATGCACCAGTCAGGCCTGGACTTCACGGCGGCCTCGATACGGTTCCGCCCCCATTCGGGCACCCAGTCCACCCGTTCCCGGATCTGTTTGAGAGCTTCGGTTCGAAACCCCTGGTGATCCACACGAATGAACCACTGGTCCATCGCGCGAAACACCACCGGCGTCTTGCTCCGCCAACAGTGGGGATAGCTGTGCGTCAAGGCTTCCTGGTGCAGGAGGGCGCCCCTCGCCTCGAGCTCACGAAGCACCGCCGTGTTTGCCTCGCTCGCGCCGTTCTTCATCAAAATGGATTTTCCCACCAACGCAGCTGGCATCTGCTGGTCGGCGGGCAAATCGGACGTGAACGCCAGGCAGCCGTCGTCGTCCACGGGTGAGTAGATCGAGAGCCCCTGTTGAAGGCCCAAGCTGTAATCTTCCATCCCGTGCCCTGGCGCGATGTGTACCAGCCCTGTTCCCGTGGTGTTCTCCACAAACCCGTCCCCAGGAAAAAGCCGGCCCCGCCTATCACAAAAAGGATGCTGGTACTCGATCGCCAGCATCTGGTCTCCGAACAAGGTTCGGACAATTTCATAACTTTCCCAGCCGCAGCGCTTCGCCAGCTCGGGCAGGAGGACGGCCGACACCAGATACAACTCGTCGCCCGCGCGAACCAAGGAATAATTGAAGGTGGAGTTGAAGGCGACCGCCAGATTCGCGGGAAGGGTCCAGGGCGTAGTCGTCCAAATCAAGAGAAAGGTCCCTGGATGCCCCACGACTGGAAACTTCACCGTCACGCTTTGGCTGACGTGATCCTGGTACTCGACCTCCGCCTCCGCTAATGCCGTCCGGCATGGAATGCTCCAGTAAACCGGCTTCTTCCCCCGGTAGACATAGCCTTTCTCCACGATATCCGCGAACAGGCGCAGTTCCTCGGCCTCATACCGCTTGTCCAAGGTCAGATACGGATTCTCCCAATCCCCGAGCACTCCCAATCGTTTGAACTGCGTTCGTTGCAGCGCGATGTACTTGCGCGCGTAAGCCTCGCACGCATCCCTCAGCTTCACCGCATCCCCCTGGGTGTCGCCCGTCTTGCGCAATTCCTGGGACACTTTGAACTCAATCGGCAGGCCGTGGCAGTCCCACCCCGGGACGTAAGGCGCGCGATTGCCGCGCAAGGTGCGGTGCTTCACAATGAAGTCCTTCAAGATCTTGTTCAACGCGGTGCCGATGTGCACGTCTCCGTTCGCGAACGGCGGCCCGTCGTGCAGCACGAATCTCGGGGCGCCCGAGCGCCGCGTTTGGATCTGCTTGTACAACGACTCCCGCTGCCATTTCTCCAAACGCGCCGGTTCGCGCGCCACCAGATCCGCTTTCATCGGGAACTCGGTGCGGGGCAGGTTCAGTGTGTTCTTGTAGTCCATGGTGTCGTCGTGTTTTATCCTGCCAACAACGGTTGGCCAAAGCGACTCTTCGTCATGCCCAACCGCCGTCTCTAGAATTACAGGAGCGCGGAAATTACCAGCACGGCAAGCGCGCATCAAGCGCCGTTGCGGCGCCGCTCGCATCACCTGGCGTCTCGGCACGTTGACTTGATCCTTAAAACCGCAGGTGCCCCTGTCGAATATTCGAAAGATCCTGGCGATAAAGTTTTTCGGAATCACTCACCAGATCCACCAGGGATATGCCTCGTTCTTCGTCAAACCTTTCTCCTCCAGGCTGTAGCAAATCTCCACGAAGTCCAACAGCCGATTTAAGCTTCAAAAAGGCGGACAACGCGCGGGATCTAGCGGTGCGGAAGCAATCGCTTCGTGGGAAGAGCCACGCGGTTCCGGCGCGGAATCAAGTGGATCAGGGTCGCCGGCCTCGATTCGTTGATCCCTCCACCTTGCGCAGTTTCAGCTTCAGTGCCGCCTGCTCGACAAACAAGGCGACAAGGCGCTGCAAGGTGCGATGCTCCACGTGCAGCCACCACACGAACGCGGGCAAGCTGATCCACACCAGATTCAACCAGGGCCATCTGCCGCCGAGCAATCCCACGAGGATCAGACTCGCCGCCGTCAGCAAACAAAAAACAACGCGGGCCAGAAACGTCCAAGCAGGTCTTAGCCGGCACCGCAGCATTTGCTTTCCCCCAGAGTACAACTCCGCCACGGTCGTGAGTTGCAGCCGGCTCCACCGCGTGCCAAAGATCTCCACATCGTAATTGTTCCAGCCCCCGTCGACTCGATGCTGCCAGCCCTTCTTCTCGAGTTCGGCAAGCAAACAGCCGAGCAAATCGCCCCGATCCAGCAATCTCTCGTCCCAAAACGCGATGGACCCAAAATCCCGGCCTTTGTACTTCAAATCCACCGAGTTCAAATTCTCGAAAGCTTCGAGGGGGACCAGATCCACGCGGAACCGTCCTCGATAGCGGGCCCACCCGCGCACCACCGGCTGCAAGCAATACAGCAATGCCACCAAGGGCCGGGACCAGATCCGAAGCTGCTTCCGCGGAATCTCCGCTTGCAGCGCGCCGGCGACGCACAAACTGAACGAGGCGCCCAGGCTCGCGGCTCCGAACCACAGCAATGGATTCAGCACCGCCCCCACGACGAGCAGGGGAAAGGTGATCAAAACGTGGTACTCGAGGCTTGTCGCCATCATCAGCATCAAGGCCGGCTGGGGCGCGTACAATGTCTGAAACATCCCCGTCGCGAACCGGCCATGATAGATCATCGCCCCCCCCATCGTGATGGCCGGCTTCGCCGCGGAATAAATGCGTCCCTGCCAGGTGCTGCCTCCGAACCAATTGAAGTATTCGGGATGCTTCCGCACCAGCATCGCCTCGGCTTCACCATAGCCGCGCTGCTGCTTCAGATAATCCAAAACCGTCGAACGCCTATAATGCCACACGAACCCCGCGTGGCTGAACCCAATCTTCAAACCCAATTGCTGCAGCCTCCAGCAAATGTCCACGTCGTCCCCAGCCTTGCGAAACACGGGATCAAAATACCCCACCTCGATGAGCGCCCACTTGTAGAACGCCATGTTGCACCCGGGAATGTGCTCCGCGAGCCGGTCGGTCAGCATCACATGGGCCGGCCCGCCCGGAGACGCCATCACCGCAGCCGCGAGCCAGGAGTCGTCAGGAGGCAGGAAATTGTGCCCTCCCATCCCCGCGCACCCGCTGCGCGTCAGATCGTTCATCAAATAGAAAAGCCAGTCCTCGTCGGCGCGGCAATCAGAGTCGGTGAAAGCCACCACCTCCCCGCGCGCCGCCAGAATGCCCGTGTTCCTCGCTTGGGACAGCCCCCGGTTCTCGGGGTGCCGAATGGTTCTCACCGTGGGGAACAGACTGGCTATGGCGAAACTTTCGTCCGTCGAGCCGTCATCCACTAAAATCACCTCGTAATCCAGATAGTTCAGCCGGGTCAGCGACTCAAGGCAGCTTCGGAGAGTCCGCGCCCCATTGTAACTCGCCACGACGACCGACACGCTCGGAAGCCGCTCTGTCGGCAGATAGGGGGCTGAGTCGAACACGGCTTTCACGACGTCATACGCCGGCTTCGGAGATCGATCGATCCGAGTCAGCCCAAATTTCCAGTCGTCAATGTCCCGTCCGTCCCTGTGCCATTCATCCGTGAAACTGAACAATACCACCCCCGCCAACCCCTGTTGAAACGCCTTCCGGATTTGCCAGTCCAGAATCGAAGCTTGCTCTGCCTCTCCCTCGCGCAGGGAATCGATCCCAAATTCCCCAAGGATCAAAGGCTTCGATTCCGCGAGGCTCTGCAGCCGCGCCACATAATTCTCGAACGGCCGCGGGTGGTGCAGATAAACATTGACCGCGTGAAAATCAAGGGATCGCGGCCTGAGATACTCGGTGGGTGGAAAATTTGAAAAAGTGCACAGGCAGTTTTGATCGATCCGTTTGACCTCCAGGACCAGTTGGTCGATGAACTCCGAGACGGTGTCGGCGCCGCTCCATCGGACGATGTCGGGTCGAATCTCGTTGACGACGCTGATCGCGAACACCGCTGGGTGAGCCGCGCACGCCGCGGCGTATTGCCTCACCGTCTCCAAGGCTTCCTGGCATTGCTCCTGAGTGTCGAGGAAGCAGCATTCCTTATTCCAGGGCAGATCGACCAGGACGCGAACTTCATGCTCCAGCGCGAGGTCAAGAAACCACCCTGGGGGCGTATCATAAAGGCGCAGCACATTCACCCCGGCCGAGCGCGCCAGCAAAAGATCTGCCCGAACTCGGTCTCTGGACGGAAATGGCTCGTCCTCGGCGTTCTTGCGAAACGGACCGTAGGTGGCGCCCTTCACGAAAAACTTGCGACCGTCGAGGCGGAAAAACTTGCCATCGACGGTCACTCGCTTGCTCGCTTGATCGGAACCTGCCACTGTGAGATAGACACCGGTCCGCCAAGATCTAATCACCGCCGGTGGAAATAATCACGCGCGACTTTCGCCTCATGGATGATGCTAGATGGTCGTACTGGACACGACTTGGCACCTGGACGAACCAACCAAGCAGGCATCCCCCCGCGATTATTTGATTCATTTCTGAAGAGACGAGCGAGCGACTCTGCCCGCATCCCAGAGTTCCACGGCTCCCCAATACCCAAACTCATACTCCCAGCCGTTCGCCGCATTCTCGAGCCGCAAACGAACCCGTTTTCCAGCAAACTCGGAAAGGTCGGCTTGGAAATGCTTCCAACGCTCCCCCTCGGGACTCACGACGCGCTTCAGCAACACACGATCATCCGCGACGATTCGAAGCTCCCAATCTCCTTTTTCATGGGCGGCGACCGTGACCTTAATTACGAAGTTCGAAGCTTCTCCGAGATCGGCGACGCGCTCCAGCCAGGCCGTTTGCTTGGAATCAGCCGGATGCGTCACCAGGACGTTTTTCAAACCCGCGTACACAGGGAGCTTCACGGGTGTCCCCTCAAAATCGGGCGCTTGAACTTTCCAGCTCGGATTCCAGAGCGCCACCGACTCACCATCCCCGGCGGGCCGGATCTCAGCCCCGGGATTTTCCTCGCCAACCAATTCCCTGCGCAGCTCTGGAGTCATGGGGCGATTGTCCTGCGGAGGATTCAGAATGTACCAAATCATGTTTCGAAAATCCGCGTCCGGCATTTGCTCCAAACCCTCTGGCATGACCGATAATTCAGACACCCGGAGCGAGACAATGTCGGGACGTCCCACGACCTCCTCCTTCGGCCCCGAGGCAAGCAACCGCACCCTCACCTGCGTGTCCTCGACCAACCGGCCGCTCACGGTGCGTCCATCCTTGGTCTCCACTTCCACGTTTTCGTATCCTTTGCCGATGATCTGGTTGGGATCGATCGTGTTCGCGAGCAACGCGTCGAGCGTCGAACGTCCCACGCCAGTCAGATCAGGTCCGATATCCGCTCCTTCTCCGTGAAGTTTGTGGCACACCAGGCATGTCCGCTTGGCCACCTCGCGCCCTGCCGCGCGATCGATATCTCCAGACAAAACCACTTTCCTTTTTTCGAGGATCACCCCCATCTTGCCCGGATTCGCTTCGCGCACGCGGCCGATCGCGATCAAGGCCCGGTTCCTCACATTATCATTTCTCGATTGCACCAAAGACCTGACCACGGTCGCGGGCAGATCCCCGGCCGAGATGGTTTTCTGCTCGATCGCCGCCAAGAGATTCCCCACCCATCCCGAGCGCGAGACCAAGGTTTCGGAAACGGCCCGTCGCTGGGCCGAAGGATACGATCTCCAGTTCGCGATCAAGAACTCCCCTACCTGATCACCCCCGATTTCCGCCAGCGCGCGGATCGCCTCGACCTTCAGCGCCTCCGAGTTCCCAGAACGCAACAACTCCATCACCGCGTCCCGGGAAGCTTCGTTTCGCAATTGGCGCGCCGTCGCGAGTGCCTTGACACGGTCCGCGTCCGAAGCGCTCGCGTCATTAATCTTCAGGAGCATGGCCGACAGGGCCTTGGCATCGCCCCACATCGATCCCAACTGCTGCGCGCGCGAAACAACCTCTTTGTTTGGGTGGCCAGCGAGTTTCTCGAGGAACGCCGACACGGGTTTGCCGGGCAGAATTCCCTTGCCCTTTTGACCCTCGATCAAGCCGTCCAAGGCGCCGATGGCCAGCATGGCCGCGGATTCGGGGAGCTCCAGCACGAATTCAACCACCCGATCGAGGAGCTCTGGCTTCCGAGTGTCACTCAATCTCCTCGCCGTTTTGGCCATCAACGTTCTCGACAGCGGCATCGTGGCCATGCCGTTCTCAGCCATCCACTCAAGCGCCCCGGCGGGCTCGGCCGCCACCATCGGCTCGCTGGCCATCCAAATCATGAACGAAACCAAGCGGTCCTGACCGTCCGCGGAAGCTCTCACCAGGTTGGCGATAGCCTGCGTCGGAACGACTCCTTGGGTCTTGGGCGGGGTGTTCACCGTCAAGCTCCCGGAAACGAATTGGCGGGCCGCGACGGCCACGGCGAACCGCACGCTTGGATTGGGGTCGCTGGCCAAAGTCTCCAATCGCGAGGCGCCCGATTCAGCCCATTCGGGCCGCTCGCCCGTCAAGCGCGCCACCCAGGCCCGAATCACCGGCTCTGGATCGGCTTTTAACGAGTCCAACAGCGTTTCGTCCAATTGTTCCGATCCGTGCAATGTCCAGAGGGCGGCGAGCCGGGACTCGAGTTCCTTGCCCTGGCGCAACAAGGTCAGCAACGGCTCGCGCGCCGCAGCCTCGCGGCGCTCGCTCAAAAACCGTTGCGCCATGCGCCGTTGCCAGGCATTGCGGTGAGCGAGCAGGATCACCAAATCGCTGGACGCCGCTTTTTCCAGATCAAGGCCTGCCGGGCGAGGCGGCACCTTTTTGCCGCGCTCGGCGCCGGTGTACACGACGCGCCAAATGCGCCCTCTTTCCCTGTCCACCCCCTCCGGATCCGCGTTGGCGTTTTGGTAGCAAGGATATTTGTCATACCAATCCATCAACCAGACGGCGCCGTCCGGCCCGACCTGAGTGCTCACGGGACGAAACCAGCCGTCGTTGGCCCTCACGAAATCCTGGATGAAAGAGGCTTTGAAAGAAGCGCCGTTGGGCACCAGTCGATCCTGGTGCACGGAATTGTCATGGATGTTCCCCAGGAGAATCGTTCCTCGATACTCTTCAGGGAATTGGTCTCCTTGATAAACCTGCACCCCAGCATAGGCGGCCATATGGTGCCTGTGATCCACGATCGAGGGCAGCAACTCGTAACCGTAGGGATGCGACGGACTCCCCGCCTGCCGCACGTACAACCCGCCCGCGGCGGTGTGGAACAAATGGTCGATCACACAGGCGCTGACAAAGGCATTCCCTTCGCGATCGAAATCGACACCCCATGGATTGCTTGTGCCGTCGGCGAATACTTCAAAGCGCTTGGTCCTGGGATGAAAACGGGCGACCGCCGCGTTCATGGTGACGCCGTCTCCGGCCGGCTCCTCGGGACGCTTCACTTTGGAATGCGTGAAGACGCCGTGTGTCATGTAAAGCCAACCGTCGGGCCCCCAAGTGAATCCGTTCAACAGCTCGTGCCGATCCTCCAATCCAAATCCGGTCATCACCACCGTCCTGGCGTCCGCGACGTCATCCCCGTTTGCGTCCTTCAAAAACAGAAGCTCGGGCGCCTGCCCCACATAAGCGCCGCCATCGCCCAAGAGCAGGCCTGTCGCCAGGTTCAAACCGTCCGCGAACACCGTGACTTTGTCCGCCCGCCCGTCACCGTCGGTGTCCTCGAGGATCTTCACGCGATCCCGCGGCTTGGTTCCAACCGCGGCTCCAAGAGGGTATTCATACAACTCGAGCACCCAAAGCCGGCCGCGACCATCCCACGTCATGGCCACCGGATTCACCACATCCGGCTCCGCCGCGAACAACCGCACATCGAATCCATCGGGGACTTTGAATTTTTTTTGCGCGTCCGCGGGTGATAGGGCCGGAGTGGCCGCCGGGGCGTGCTGGCCCTTCAACTGCCGCCCCGCCCCCACGGCAGCGGCGGTTGACACCGCGATCAATGCGCTGAAAAAAAGGCTCTTCCTAATGCTCATAAATGCCTGGATTCTATTTGACTCGCACGACATTGGAGGACATCGGAAACAGGGTCAACCGGACTTTTTAATACTCATCCCCCCCCATTAGTCCCGTCCCTCCCACGTTGAGGCTGAACAATCGCCAACCCGTTTCCCACCCCCGCTGCCTCAGGGGGGTTAGGGTCCGTGCAAAAATAACTTCGGATTGTGGCGGGAGCGCTGCCAGGCCAGATGCAAGACGCGAGGAACCCTCCTCCGCCAAGGCTTCGGAGGACAGGGGCGCACCCGCCCCGCCGAAGCCTCGGCGAAGGCGGGTCCCCCAAGGTGGGGCTGTAACTGACCTGCCTGC